>WRDW01000017.1 GCA_009779995.1 Oscillospiraceae bacterium
GCACTGCCGTTCCGTGCTGAATTTCTCTGCAAACTCCGGCAGACTCAGTGGCCTACGCTTCTCTTGCTTGCCCTTTCCCACTCAAAGCACCTCCTCTTTCCTTTATTATAGCAGGTTTTGCCCACTATTGCAAGAAAATTTATGGTGTTTGTATGGGATAATTATTATGGTTTATTCATAGCGAGTGCTGGAAATGAAAGAGAGAATAACGATACGCAGCCGTTTTATCCTGCTAATTACGATTTGCCCAATGTAATCTCCGTAGCATCAATGGGCGCTCAAGACACGATATCTCCCGCTTCCAATTACGGAAAAAACACTGTACACATCACTGCACCCGGAAACGATATTACGAGCACTTTACCAAGTGGGGTTTATGCTTCGCGCAGCGGCTCATCCATGGCCGCTCCGTATGTGGCCCGGGCCTTCTGCGATTATATCAGCAAAAAGCCCGCCTCCGTGTCATATGAGGAGGCGGGCGCACTGGCGCTCTCCGTGGCGCGGTGCATGGAGGGGATAAGGCTTGCCATGGGGTAGCGCTCTATTTCATCCACAGCCAGCCGAAGAGGAACCAGCGCAGGAGGAATTGCACGAAAGCGGGGAGGGGTTGCCACCATTTGATTGGCGGCGAGGTAGAATATTGCGGGTCATACTCAAACACTCTTAGTTGTAGCGCGGATAAGCCTTTAATATCGCTTTGCGATGAGAAGTAATTCTCACTGCAAAGCAGGACTTCTAATTTTGGATTCTGAGTTAGGTCCAATGTATTCAATTGATTGCTGTCACAATATAAAATTTCAAGCTTGTTGTTGTTTGTTAGATCAAGCTCAGTTAGTAAATTGTTGCTGCAATAAAAGTCGAGTAGGTTTGTCAAGTTGGAAACATCTAGTGATTTCAAGGAATTATAGGAGCAATAGAGGAACCATATCTTTGGATTGTGTGTAAGGTCTAGTTCGCTTATATCAATGCCTGCACATTGAAGAATCTCTAAATGCGGGTTTTTTGAAATATCCAATGTCTTAAGCAGAGGATTTCCCACACAATAAAGATCTTCAAGTAAAGCATTTTTGGACACGTCCAGCTGCGTCAATTCATTTGTACAGACATTAAGATATTTTAAATTGGGCAATATGGAAACGTCAATTTTGTCCAGTCCTATGCCAGGACATTCCAACTTGGTTAATGCTGTATGTTTAGAAAAGTCAATTGGTGCCATTATGCTTCCGCCATAGGAAAGCTCCTCTAATTGCGGGAGCATCGATATATCTATTGACGCAAGATTATTTGAATAGCAGTTCAACGACTTTAGTTCAGTGTTGGCAGAGAGGTCAAGTGAGCTGATTTGATTAAAGCTACAATCTAACCGTTCGAGCTTTGTGAGCGCCGAAACATCCAAGGATGCAAGAGAATTTTTATCGCAGATTAGAACTTTCAAGGAGGTAAAATACTCAATACCATCTAAAGTTTCTACATCTCTTTGATGACAGCTGAGATACAGTCGCGTTGCGCATTCTTCAGCAGTAATCGGGTCGCCAAAGGATTTCATCGGCCAGAAGCTATCATAGATTGCAGCCAAAAAACCTGGGTCAACAAATGCCGAAGAAACATCCTCCCCCGCCGCCACCGCAAGCACAGGCACCGCGCCAGCAATCCCAGCCATCATCACCAGCGCCAGCAGCAAACTCAACAATTTTTTCATGCGAAACCCCTCCTATTTTTGGATACTACCAGTGTACAGAGTTTTCTATCAAATGTCAATAGCTTTCGCAAAAAAGCAGGGGTGAGCAAACGCTCACCCCTGCTTTTCACTCCATCTCAATCCGCTGCGCCAGCTTGTGCACCCCGCTGACGTCCATCTCCTTCAGATGTGGCTCGAAGAAGATGCCCGGCGCGCGGCCCGCGGGGTAGAGCTCCTTCAGGGGCAGCAGCACGAAGGCCCGCTGCAGCAGGCGCGGGTGGGGCAGCGAAAGCTCGAAGCTCTCATTTTTCACCCCCTCGTAGAGCAGCAGGTCGAGGTCTATCACCCGGGCGCCGCCCTTCGCGGCGCGCACGCGGCCCATGGCGGCCTCTATCCCCAGGCAGGCCCCCAGCAGCGCCATGGGGGACATCCCGGTGTCCACCTTCACGGCCATGTTGTGGTAATCGTCCTGCGCGTCGGATTCAGCGCCGACCCCCTTCGCCTGCGAGGGGGGTACGGGGGGAGCCGCGCCGGGGGGCGCCTCCGGCCTGGAGGCGTAAATTGCCGAAATCGCCGTGATTTTCGTGCCCGGCAGGCGGCTGAGCGCCTGCACGGCCTCCAGCAGGTATCCGCATTTGTCCCCCAGGTTGCTCCCCAGGCCGACGACCGCTTCACTCATGCTCTCTTCTCCTCTGTATTTCTATCGAAATGTCCCCAAACGGCGTTTTGACCGGCGCGTCGGGCTTGTGCACCCGCAGCGTGACGGCTTCAACCAAAGGGAAGCCCGCCAGCACGGCCTGCGCCGTAATCTCCGCCGCGTGCTCTATTAAATCATGCGATTGTTCCGTGAATGCGGCAGCAACAGTCTTAATCACCTGCGCGTAGTTGACCGTATCCTCCAAGTTATCGCTGCCGCAGGCCTTGGAAAGATCCGCCTTCAGCGCGATGTCCAGCAGGAACACCTGCCCGTGCCGCTTCTCCCCGGGGTTCACCCCGTGATAGGCGAAGACCTCCAGCCCGGCGATGTGAATTTTGTCCATAGGCGGCCTTTCTATTTTACATGGGTTTACATGATTTGTCAATACGCAATCTCGCGCAGGAGCGCCCTAATTATTCTCCCAGCTCATTCGACCTCTAAATTCTCCGCAGCCGCAATATCCTCTTCGGTTATCCCCAGCATTTCAAGAACGTCTTTTTCGGGTATGCATCTGCTCTCCCAGTCCCCCTGCATACGCTCATGTGCCGCGCGCACCAGCTCCTGTTCGCACTCGTATTCGGTGATGCGGTAATACTCCTCCGGCGAGAGGATCACCGCGGCGGGAGCGTTGTTTTTCAGCACCATCAGGCGCTGTTCGGTCTTCAGGCGGTCAAAGATTTTCCCGGCCTGGCCCTTGTTGAACTGCGAGATGGGCACAAAGCTGCGCAGTGCCGATTGAAATGTCATAATCCTCCCTCCTTACCCCTATTATACCCGGGGCAGGAAGATTTGTCAATATATTTGTTGGAAGATTTGTCGTGAAATCTAATGATCTAAAATCTAACGTCTAATGTCTAGAATCACACAAACGAGTGGAATGTCCTGTGTATCACGTCCATCTGCTGCTCGCGCGTGAGCCGCGTGAAATTCACCGCGTAGCCCGATACGCGGATGGTCAGCTGGGGGTAGAGTTCGGGGCGCTCCATGGCGTCCAGGAGCTTTTCGCGGTCGAGCACATTCACGTTGACATGATGCCCGCCCTCGGCGAAGTAGCCGTCCAGCAGGCGTATCAAATTGGCCTCGCGCTGCTCCTCATTCTTGCCCAGGGCTTTTGGAATGATGCTGAAGGTGTAGGAGATGCCGTCCTGGCTGTCCTCAAAGGGCAGGCCCGCCACGCTGGCCATGCTGGCCACTGGCCCGTGGGCGTCCCGGCCGGACATGGGGTTGGCCCCGGGCGCGAAGGGCTCGCCCGCCTTGCGGCCGTCGGGGGTGGCGCCGGTCTTCCTGCCGTAGACCACGTTTGAGGTGATCGTCAGAATCGAGAGCGCGGGCGTTGACGCGCGGTAGGTCCTCTGCCGCCGCAGGCAGGCCATGAAGTCCCGCACAATGCCCTGCGCAATCTCGTCCGAGCGCGGATCATGATTGCCGAAAGCGGGGTACGCCCCCTCGATCTCGAAGTCAACCGCCAGGCCGCGCTCGTCCCTGATGGGCTTTACTGTCGCAAATTTGATGGCGGAAAGGCTGTCCGCGACCACGCTCAGGCCCGCCAGGCCGCAGGCCATGGTGCGCTTGACCTCCTCGCCGTGCAGGGCCATTTGCAGGGCCTCGCAGCAATATTTGTCGTGCATATAGTGAATGACATTCAGCGTGTTGACGTATAAATTCCCCAGCCAGTCGCAGGTGGCGGCGAAGCGCCCGCGCACCTGTTCATAGTCCAGCGCATCGCCGGTGACAGGCGCGAGGGCCGGGCCCACCTGCTCCCCGGTGAGCTCGTCACGCCCCCCGTTGATGGCATAGAGCAGCGCCTTGGCTAAATTCGCGCGCGCGCCAAAAAACTGCATCTGATGGCCGATGCGCATGGGGGAGACGCAGCAGGCGATGCCGTAGTCGTCGCCGAAGATGGGCCGCATACTGTCGTCGTTCTCGTACTGGATGGACGAGGTCTCAATCGACAGCCGCGCGGCGTAGGCCTTGAAGGGCGCGGGCAGCCGCGTGCTCCACAGAACGGTCATGTTGGGCTCCGGCGCGGGGCCCAGGTTCGTGAGCGAATGCAAAAAGCGGTAGGTCGATTTCGTCACCATGTGGCGGCCGTCCAGGCCCATGCCCGCCAGGGCCTCGGTCGTCCAGGTGGGGTCGCCGGAGAACAGCTCGTCGTAAGCGGGCGTGCGCAAAAAGCGCACCAAGCGAAGCTTCAGGATGAACTGATCGAACAGTTCCTGCACTTCTTCTTCGCTTAGCAACTCGGATTCGAGATCGTGCTGTGCGTAAATATCCAAAAAAGTGGACACCCGGCCCAGGCTCATGGCCGCGCCGTTCTGGTCTTTTATGGCAGCAAGGTAGCCGAAATACAGCCACTGCACGGCTTCACTTAAATTCCGCGCGGGCTGCGAGATGTCGCAGCCGTAGCTGCGCGCCATGCGCCCCAGGGCCTCCAGGGCCCTGATTTGCTCACTGAGCTCCTCCCTGTCCCGGATGATCTCCTCGTCCATACAGGCCCGCACGCAGTTCTCTTTTGCCTGCTTCTTCTGCGCAATCAGTGCGTCCAGGCCGTAGAGCGCCACCCTGCGATAATCGCCTATGATCCGCCCCCTGCCGTAGTTGTCCGGCAGCCCGGTGATCACCCCGCTCTTGCGGGCCCGGCGCATCTCCGGCGTGTAGGCGTCGTACACGCCGTCGTTGTGGGTTTTGCGATACTTGAAAATCTCCTCCACGCGCGGCGGCAGCGCGCGCCCGTAGGCCTCCAGGGAAGTCTTCACCATGCGCAGGCCCCCGAAGGGCATAATCGCGCGTTTCAGAGGCGCGTCGGTCTGCAGGCCCACGATCAGCTCCAGCTCCCTGTCGATATACCCCGGCTCATAGGCGTCGATCTCTGAGATCGTTTCAGCGTCTATGTCCAATACGCCCCCCGCCACGCGCTCGGCGGCGAGCAGGTTTTTCACTTTCTCCCACAGGGCCAGGGTACGCCCGCTCGGCGGCGCGAGGAAACCCTCGCCGCCGTCGTAGGGGACATAATTGCGCACGATGAAATCGCGCACGTCGATGCGGTCCGTCCAGGGGCCGGGGGTGAAGCTTGCCATCACACAACCCCCTCGCACCACTTCAAATAGAACGCCCTGTCCCCCGCCGGGCAATCCCCCAATGCCGCGCCCGCTACGATGGGCGCCCACTTCATCACATGCTGCCGGGCCGTGTCGCTCCTCTCGCAGTAGAGCTTTAAATACGCAGCCGCCAGGCCGGGATACCCGTACTTCTCTAAAGTGATCCAGGTGTTGGCGGCGTCCGCGGCTGCGTTGCCTTGGGTGAGCTGGTTCCAGTCGAGGATGAACGCGCTGCCCTCCCGCAAAATGATGTTCGAGGGGATGAAGTCCCCGTGGCTGGCCTTCTTTTCGGGATGCATGGCCTCCAGGCGCGTTTGCAGCTCGTAGCGGGTGGTGGCGTCCAGGCCGCTGGCGGCGATTTTGCGCTCCAGCTTATCCTGCAGGCGCTGCGCCTTGGGGATATACTGCCCGTGCACCTCCATCTGCAGGCGCACGAAGAGCTCCAACCATTCCGGGTTCTCCGGCTCGGCATCCATGCGCTCGAGCAGGGTCTCCCCCTCGATGAATTCCGCGACGATTGCCCATTTTCCATCGAGCTTCGTCACCTCGCGCAAGCGGGGCACGGGCAGGCCCGCCTCAAAGGCGCGCGCGTGGTTCGTCGCCTCGCTGAGCACGCTGGAGGCAGGCACGTCCTCCCCGAACAGCTTGATCACGTCCTGCCCCCTGCGGTAAATCCGCTTGTTGGGCCGCTGCACAATCAGTTCCATGGCGATCTCCTCGTTATTCAATGCATAATGCTGAATGCTGCATTAGTATACCCCAAAATTATTTGAAAGTCAAGAGGCAGATGCTCGAAAAACACAATATTTTGTGGTCAGAAATATCCGTACACCAGATATTGGGGCTGTCGCAGGGTGAAACGCACGAAAATTTTGGCATTTCGGGTCTTGTGTTTTGGGGCCGGGTTTGGTATAATGGCAGGAGAAAATAATATGCATTCAGCATTAAGAATTCACCCATTGAAAAGGAGAACCCCATGAACGTATTCATGATCGGCGGCACCGGCCTGCTCGGCTGCGCGGCGGCGGAGCTCTTCATCGCCCGCGGCCACGGCGTGCGGTCCATCGCCCTGCCCCCCCTGCCCCCCGGCGCGCCCATCCCCGAGGCCATGGAGCTAAGCTTCGGCAACTTCCTCGAAATGAGCGACGAAGACCTGTTCAAGCAAATGCAGGGCTGCGACTGCTTCGTGTTCGCCGCCGGGGTGGACGAGCGCGTGGAATTCCCGCCCCCGGTGTACGAGGCCTACGTGCGCTACAACATCGCGCCGCTGCGGCGGATGATCCCCCTGGCGAAAAAAGCCGGTATCACCAGCGTGGTGGTGCTGGGCAGCTACTTCAGCTACTTCGCCAAGGAATTCCCCGAAATGCGCCTGTGCGAGCAGCACCCCTACATCCGAAGCCGCGTGGAGCAGGAGGCCCTGGCGCTCTCTTTTGCTGACGAGAGCATGTCCGTGGCCGTGCTGGAGCTGCCCTACATCTTCGGCACCCAGCCGGGCCGCAAGCCCGTGTGGACGATCCTTATCGACCAGCTTTCCGCCATGCCCTTCGGCGTGACGATGTACCCCAAGGGCGGCACGGCTATGCTCACCGTGCGCCAGGTGGCCGAGACCATCGTGGGGGCCGCCGAGCGCAACAGCGGCGCGAGGGCCTACCCCATCAGCTATTATAACCTGACCTGGGACGAGTTCCTGAAGATCGTCCACGCCGCCATGGGCAAGCCCAACCGCAAGATCATCCACATCGCCAAGTGGATGTTCCGCATGTACGGCAAGGGCATGATCAAGAAGTCCCGGGAGGAGGGCGTGGAGATGGGCATCGACGCCGTGGGCCTGGCGGACATCATGTGCATGAACACCTTCATCGACAACAAGTGGGCCAGAGAACTCGGCGCGACGGACGACGACATCAACGCCGCGATTTTCGACAGCGTGAAGCTCTCCGTGGACGCCTTCACCGGCGCGCAGGCCCTGGTGGGTATGCAGAGCGGCGGCAACGACGGCAGGGAATTCGGGGCGGGGAAGGGGTAGGGACGATTTTATTCCCATTAAAAAGCCTCAGCGCAGTGCACCTTCCTCCGATAGCGGTCAGCCGCTCCGCGGAGACCCCCTCGGTGCTTCGCACCGGCCCCCCAAGGGGGGCATCCTGACGAGGCAGAAGATTTCTTGTGTGTCGAGAGCCAAAATGTCCGATCTGCCAAGGGTCTCCCCTTGGGGGGACGCGAAGCGGGGGTGGTGCGGAGCACCCTCGCGGAGCGACGTACTTCGTGCGATCCGCACCCGTTTTCACAATCCAAACAAATTTTAACCAACGAAAGGAAACCCCATGAAAACCACAAAACGCATCCTATCCACCCTCCTGGCCCTGCTGCTGCTCCTGGCGGTGCTCTCTCCCGTGGCCTCGGCGGCGCGGCCCTTGTCGCCCATGAACGCGCAGCTCGTGAAACTGCTGCAGTCGCAAGGCATTGTGATCACTGTCTCCGTTCTGGAGGCCTCGCTGGCGCGCGTTCCCCTCTGGCTGAACTGGGCAGTGTTCGCGAAGGGCTCGTCCTACGAGGCCATGGACGCGGAGTTGCAGGCGGAGCTGGACAAAGCGGGCCTGGATCTTGATGCATTGCTGGAATGGCAGCTCGCGGGCGAACTCGAACAGCATGAGAAAGAAGTGCTCGCCTTCTACTTCATAATGCTCGAAAAGGGCCCCGAAATCATCAAGAAGCACTGCGTGTTTTACATCGATTGGCTGTTCGACGGACTTGTTTGGTCCTACGGTCTTATGGCCCGTGGGCTCATACGGGTCATGCCGCTGTTCGCGTAAGGAGGACACACCATGACCCCCTACCTAGGAGAAAATTTTCTATTAACCACAGAAACAGCCAGAGAGATGTTCGCGGCCGCGAAGGAGGAGCCTATCTTCGACTGGCACTGCCACCTCTCGCCCAAGGAGATTTACGAGAACGAGACGCCGACGGACATCGCGCAGCTTTGGCTGGGCGGCGACCACTACAAGTGGCGGGCCATGCGCTCCTGCGGGGTTTCGGAGAGCCTCGTCACGGGCGACGCCGCAGGCAGGGAGAAGTTCAGCGCCTGGGCGGCGTGTATGCCGAAGCTCATGGGCAACCCCCTGCACCACTGGACGCATCTGGAACTGCGGCGCTTCTTCGGCTGCGAGAAGGTGCTGAACGCTGGAAGCGCGCAGCAAATCTGGGACGCCTGCAACGCGCAGATTGCCAATGGGGGATTTGCGCCGCGTGAGCTTATTGAGAAATCCAACGTGAGAGCGCTCTGCACGACGGACGACCCGGCGGACAGCCTGGAATATCACAAAGCGCTTGCGCAGGAAGACCTGCTATTTAAGGTGCTGCCGGCATTCAGGCCGGACAAAGCCCTGGCCATCGACCAGGAGGGCTTCCTGCCATGGGTCAAGCAGCTGGAGCAGGCCGCCGGGCAGCCCGTGCGCAGCTTCCACGACCTGCGGCTGGCCCTGCTGGAGCGCGCGGACTTCTTCGATTCCCTGGGCTGCCGCGCCAGCGACCACGGCTTTCGATATGTCCCCTATGCTCCGGCGGAGGAGCTGGAGATTGAGCGCATCTTCCACGCGAGATTGCGCGGCGAGATGCCGGGCGAGCTGCAAGCCGAGCAGTACCAGACGGCGCTGCTGCAGGCCCTGGCGGCGCAATACGCGCAGCTCGGCTGGGCGATGGAGCTGCATCTCGGCCCGCAGCGCAGCAACAACACGCGCATGTTACGCCTGATCGGCCCCGACACCGGCTTCGACTCCATAGGCGACTGGCCCGTGGCGCTGCCCCTCGCGCGCTTTTTGGATTCCATGGACGTCAAGCGCCTGCTGCCGAAGACCATCCTGTTCAACATCAATCCCAGGGATAACTATGTGCTCGGCACGATGATAGGCAATTTCCAGGGCAGCGAAATTACCGCCGCGACGGGCGCGGCGGCGGGCAAGCTGCAATTCGGCCCGGCCTGGTGGTTCATGGACAACATCGACGGGATGCGCGAGCAGCTCAAGGCCCTGGGGAACCTCGGCGCGCTGGGCGCCTTCGTGGGCATGGTGACGGACTCCCGCTCCTTCCTGTCCTACCCCCGCCACGAGTATTTCCGGCGCATCTTCTGCGGCCTGGCCGGGGAATGGGCGGAGCAGGGCCTCTACCCCCACGACAGCGAAACTCTCGCCGCCCTGGCGCGGGACGTTAGCTTCGGCAACGCGGCGCGGTATTTTGGATTATAGCAAAGGGGGTGTCCTCGCGGGGGGAGCCCTACAGATCCACCTGCCTGCGCACCCGCAGGTACGAGCGGACGAAGCGCAGCTTGTGCCCCAGCGCCCGCAGAGCCATCGGGCTTCTGGCGGCCTTCTCCTGCTTCGGGGTGAGGGCAAATGGCGCGCCGTCGGGCCTGCGCTCGAGGGTGTCGAAGAGCGCGCAGGCGGGCGCCGCCATCGCTTCGCCCTGCACGGCCAGGGAGAGCAGCGCGATGCGCCCGTCCTGCGGCAGCACCAATTCACATTCTTTCCCGGGCAAAGGCAGGGTGAGGTCATAGAACCTGGCGCAGGCCCCGATGAGCACTTTCCCGTTCTCGTCATACAGGTGCGTAAATTCCCGCACGGGCCAGGCGGGCTTCACGTAGCCGCCCACGCCCAGGCCGTATAGGTCCCCCGCGCCCACGGGCTCGCGGGCGCTGTAGACCGTGCGCGTATGCGCCGCGCCGTCGACCGTGAACATGGCCTCCAGGTCTCCCTCCAGGGAGGCAACGGCCATGCGCATCTCACTTCCCGCAGGCAGGGCGATGCTCTGGCCGATACACAACAAAGCATCAGCGCCCAGCGCCTGTACTTTGTGCATTGTGCATTGTGCATTGTGCATTGCCATGGCCGGGGCTTCGCACTGCATGGGCTTGATTTGCAGCTTGAACGAGCGTATCTCGAAGGGGTTCAGGGCGATGTGTAATTTGCCTTCTTTTATGCTGGCGTAGTTCACGGTATCGCGGGGCTCTTCCGAGGCATAAATCTCCTCGAAGGCCGTGATGCCCGCGCCCAGGGAGACCGCGCTGTCGGCCATGGGCAGGCCGCTGGCCTCCTGCACGCGCAGCACCCACGCGCCGCCTTCCTCCGCGTGCTTGAGGGCGCGCAAGAGCATCCCCTCGTCCACGCCGCCGAAGCGCAGCTGCGTTGGGCCGCCTTGATGCGCGGCGGGCCGGAAGGCCGCCAGGCGCTGCCCGAAGCAGGCCCCGGCCCTGCAAATCTCCTCATAGCCCTGCGCGGCATGGGGATACAGGCCGAAGCCGAAAGTATTCCTGCCGAAATCCAGCAGGTGCGAGCTGCCCCGGCAGGCCGAGCGCGGGGTATAGACCCCCGTCAGGCGCAGTGTCCAGGGGTCGGGGTGATCCCAGCCGGTCTTGCTGTCGCTGAGCACGGCCATGCCGAAGCGCCCCTCCTTGTCTGTGATACCCGCCCACTGCTGCGCGGGCACCTCGTACTGCAGGTTGGTGTTCAGTCCTCGTTTGGCAACCCCGAAGCCCAAATCATACTCAGCGATCTTATTCTCGGCCATCATAGGCACTTCAATTTTTAATAGAGTCCGCAGGGACTGCCAGTCGATCTCGTTGCGCACGCGCACGAACTCGCCCATAGCATCCAGGCTGATCACCTGCACGAAGGTCGAATTTCTCGCTTCGCGGGTGATTTTGACGCTCGCCCGGGCGGGGCCGTTTTCGATCATTTCTATCTTGGGGTTGCCCGGATACGCCGCGGGCTTTTTCTTCAGCTCGGGGTAGTACATCTCCCAGGCGGGGTAGACGCGGCTGCCGTCGAAATCGAGCAGGGCGATGCGCACCGGCCCGCTGAGCATCTGCCGCCGCGCGCGCTTGTCGTAGAGGGACGATATGTCCCCGTTCCCGTCTATCTCCAGGGCGAGATAGGCGTTCTCCAGCTTGTTTGCGCTTGCTTGCAGGCCGGTTTCAATGGCGCAGGGGATGGCGCTCACCTGCACGTCGAACAGGCTTACGCTCAGAGGCGGCACGGTGGCCGCGAACACCACCGTCTGCCCGTCGGCAAGCAGCTGGGAGGGGCACTCCTTCCCCTCGCTGTCGAACACCCGGGCGGTGCTGCCGCCCAGCTTGTGCGGCAGGCGGGCCTCCACGCTCTCCCTGCGCTCCCACTGGGTGACGTTGCTCACCGCCAGGCAGCGGCCAATCGCGAAGGCCGTGTCCATGCTGTTCGCCACGGCCGATACGCCCCGGGTGTAAATACCCGCGAACTGCTGCTGGGAGACCATCAGGTCGTCCCAGTTGCGCCGGTAGCTGATCTCCTCGGAGGTGCCGGTCATGTCGTCGTGGAACTGGTGGGCGATCACGCGCTTCCAGGCTGTATTCAGCTCATCCCGGGGGTACTCCAGCCTGCCCAAAAAGCCCGCGAAGGCGCAGGCGGCCTCCGCCGCGGCGGCCAGCTGCTCGGCCTGGCGGTTCCAGCGCTTGCTGAGGCAGCGCGCGGTGTAGCAGCCCGCGCCGTGGTCGCTGAGCAGCCACTCGCCCTTGTGCAGCGGGAACTTCGCTCTTTCGGCTGCGGGCAGGGCATATATATCTCTGAAAATCTGGTCCGTGCCGGTGGAAATGACCTGCACTTTTTCCTCGCCGTTGCGCGCGATCTCGCCGCACACCACTTTGACGGAGTCCTCCCTGGGCGCGCCGCCTCTATCCCCCACCCCGTGGAGGGTGTAGGCCACCGGGTAGACCCCGCGCCGCTTCGCGTGGGCCAGGGCGCGCTTCATCGAAAAATTCTTCCGCACCTTCTTCAGAGAGGAGGCGTAGTCGTGGGCGTCCGGGCAGGCGAAGATCTCCCCGCCGTCGGGCCCCTGCCAGCGTCCCAGGGCGAAGGGCACTTTGTCCGCGCTGCCCCACATGAGCTTCTGCGTCACGAAGCCCTTCAGGTTCGCGTGGGCGGCCACGCCCGGCAGGGCCTTGCCAAAGCCGAAGCAGTCCGGCAGGTAGACCTCGCAGCTGCGCTTGCCGAACTTCTCCTCGAAATACCGGTTGCCCAGCAAAAAGTTGCGCAGCAGGGCCTCGGGCGAGGGGATGTTCACGTCGCCGTTCTCCCAGGCGCTGCCGGCCACGCGCCAGCGCCCCTGGGCCACGTACTCCTTTAGCTTCTCGAAGAGCGCGGGGTAATACTCCTCCATGAGGGCATAGCGATAGGCCCCCTCGAAGGAGAACACGTACTCGGGGTACTTTTCGAACAGCGCGAAGTTGTCGTTCAGGGTTTTGGGGATGTACTCCTCGATGGTGGTCTCCAGGGTCCAGCCCCAGGAGGTATCGAGGTGCGCGGTGGCTGCGGTGTGGATGGTGGGGGTCATGGTTATAGCTCCTTATGCATTGTTTTGCCAGGCGGGCCAGTGGCGCGCCCTACGAGAGTTTCGCCAATGGCGGCTAAACTCAACGCCACGGGCGCAACCCTCGTAGGGCGTTGCATCGCAGCGCCGGGCGACAACATTATATGAATGGAAATAGCATTATCCACAGGGGTCGGCGTCCTCGACGTCCCAGGCGTTTTTTGGCCCGGGGACGTCCCGGAGGCCGTCCCCTACCGATTGCGTTACGCCTCGGGCTGGCGTGATTAAATCTTCATCCCTCTAACAACCGCCTCGCACTGCGCCTGCTGGAAAATCTTCGGGACGGGGTAGAGGGGGTTGCTCTCCTTCAGGCAGCGGCGGGCGATCTCGGGGACGTCTTTATCCTGGATGCTCTCGAAGCCCGCCGGGATGCCGAGGCGCTCGTTGAGCTCGCGCACGGCCTTGATGAAGGCCTTCCCCTTCTGGGCGGCGCCCACGGGGCCCTCGGGCAGGCCCGCAGCGTCATAGAGGTCGGCCAGGCGGGCGTAGGCGCTCTCGCCGTAGGCCTCCAGCACATGGGGCAGCGTGACGGCGCAGCCCAGGCCGTGGGGGATGTTATACAGCCCGCCCAGGGCGTGGGCGATGCCGTGGGCGTAGCCCACATAGGCCCTGGTGAAGGCCGCGCCCGCGCAGAAGGAGGCGTAGAGCATCCGCTCGCGGGCCGCCAGGTTCCTGCCATCGGCGTAGACGACCTCCAGGTTCTCGAAGATCAGCTTCGTGGCCTCCAGGGCGCGCTCGTCCGTGGGCTTCACGTGGCTCAGGCTGATGTAGGCCTCCACGGCGTGGGTGAGGGCGTCCATGCCGGTCTGCGCGGTGGGGGCGGGCGGCAGCCCAAGGGTGAGCTCCGGGTCCAGCACGGCGTACTTCGGGCGCAGCAGGGGGCTCATCACGGTGAACTTCGCGTGGGTCGCGGCGTCGCTCACCACGGCGGCGATGGTGACCTCGGAGCCCGTGCCGGCGGTGGTGGGCACGGCGAAGAGCGGCGGCAGCTTGCGGAACCTATGCAGTTGCAGGCCCTTGACCTTCGCCGCTGTCTTGCTGGGGTAGGCCGCCAGGAAGCCCACGATCTTCGCGCAGTCCATGGGGGAGCCCCCGCCGTAGGCGATGACGGCCTGGCAGCGGTTTTCGTCGTAGACCCGGCGGGCGTCGTCGATGTTGGTGGTGGTCGGGTTGGGGACGGTTTTGTCGTACACCGCGCAGAAAATCCCGGCGGTCTCCAACCCTTGCAGCAGCGGGGCGGGCAGGCCGATTTTCATCAGGCCCTGGTCGGTCACCATCAGCACGCGCCGCAGCCCCAGGGATTTGATCAGCGCGGGCAGCTCGTTCACGCTCCCCGGCCCCCGCAGGAGGTCGGGGTCGCCCCAGGGCAAGGCGTATTGCCCGGCAAAGGCGGTCTTTTGAAACGCGCGGCAAAGGAATTCGTAGGTTGTCATTGTGATAGCCCTTTCTATTTTTAAAATATTTTGTTCGTATTTGAAAATTTCGGCCGACCGAAGGTCTGCCCTACGGGATTCGGCCCGAGGCCGGGGAAATTCTATCCGGGGTTTGTTCGTGATTACCTGGCCTTTGGCCATATCCCCGTAGGGCAGACCTTCGGTCGGCCGTGGATTTCATCCGCCTGCCCCATACCCCGCCAGCGGCCTCCAATCAATCTCAACTATCTGGCCATCACCCTCCATTTCCTTCTGCAACTGCTCAAACTCTTCTTTGGTGATGGGGATGTTTTCTTTTGCATTCAGATCATGTAGGAAATATTCATCGAACATAATGTCTTCTATCAATGATACCTGCAATCTAAGCGCTCCATCTTCAAAGCGATAGTACCTAAGCCACTTCCCTGAATCGTCATAGCTATGCTTGCTCAGAATCGTGCCATTGCTAAACAGCGAAGGCAGCAATCCCGATCCATTCCATAATTCGTATGGTTCTAATCGCACAGCATTTTTGTTTTTGATGGCATAAATAGTTGCAAAGCTTATTTCGCTGCCATCCCATAGGTCTAAGCCCAGGAACAATTCTTTTGAACCGTTGCCGTCAATATCGTATAGGGCGTAGTATTGATAAACTTGGCCATAGTCCCCGAATGAAACGCCTCTTTTGTACCGCCTGAGAACCGCGTTATACGGAGCAAGCTCCTCCTCCACCTCCTGCCCACAAGCACAAAGCCCCGCAAGCAGCAGGCACAGCAGCGCGATGAACAGCTTTTTCATGAACAACCTCCTCTCTACGAATAAAACACCCTCGCAGCCTCAAAAAACGCGTCGATATTCTCCACCGGCGCGGCGGGGGGGATGTCGCACCCCGAGGACAGCACGAAATTGGGGTGGGCGGCGCAGCGCTCCAGCAAATCCAGGGTGGCCGCGCGCACGCTCTCCGGCGTGCCGCTGCGTAAAACCCCCGCCGGGTCTATATTGCCGAAGACGGTGTATTCCGGGGGCATCAGTTTGAGCATTGCGGGCAGGTCAATCGCGTTGCCGAAATGGAAGGCGCTTGCCCCGGTCTCCAGGATGCTGCCGATGAGGGGGATGGTGTTCCCGCAGTTGTGGTAGATGACGGCGAAGCTTTCGTTTTCGATGGCTTGGATGATGCGCCGCACATAGGGGGTGGAAAATTCCGCGATGAGCGCCGGGGAGAGCAGGCCCGCCGCGGGCTCTGCCATAAGCAGGCCGTGCGCGCCGGCATCCCGCAGGGCCGTGTTGTAGTTGATCAGGAAGGCCGTGGCTTTTTCAAGAACGCCGTGCACCAGGCCGGGCTCCTCGTAGCACAGCACCATGATCTCGCTGATGTCCAGCAGCCGCCCCGCCAGGGAGAAGGGCCCGATGGAGCCCGCGAACACCGGCCTGTCAAGCCTTTTTGCCGCCCCCGCGATGGCCGCTATGTATTCCACCGTGCGCCCCGCGCCGATTTCGGGTACTTGCAAGGTATCGGGGTCGTCCCCCTCGCCCAGGATTGCGCCAATAACGGTGGGGACTTCGTTTTCCGAGAAGCGCACGGCGCTGCCGAAGGCCTCGGCCTCCACGGAAAGGTCCATGAGGCTCACGGCGGCAAGGGCGTCCCAGCGCGCCGCCACGGCCTCCATGCATTTCACTTGCAGCGCCCCGCTGTGGACGAGCGCATCCACGCTCTCGCCTATGAGCCCCGCCCCGGGGTAGGAGAGGATGGGCATCGCCTTATGTAAGGAGGGCGCGGCCCGCAGCCAGTTGCGCATGTTCATAGAAAAATCCCTTCGCGCCGGAGAATCCATCAAGCCTATTGTAACGCGGATCGGGGCCCGTGTCAAGGATTTTATGCGCTTGACAAGCCCCTCTCCCGGTGCTATACTTATAAGGGACAAATTATTTTGTAAAGGAGAAGTTCATATGCAATTCCTATCCCTGCTGCTGTCACTCTTTTTTGCCCTCATCCCGGCCTTCCCCTTCCTTGCCCCGGCGCGGGACGCACTGCCCGAAAGCAGCCTGGCGCAGCGCGCGCGGGCGATGATCACCGAGGAACAGCTTGTTGAGGTCGCCCTGGCCATGGAGGCGCTGCAGGACGCGGCGGAAGAAAACAACATGCTCGATTTCTTCCCCCTCACCCTGGTGGATGATTTTTGGAAGTCGCTGGCGGTCGCCTACACGTACTCATGCTTTTACAGCGTGGAAGACGGCCTGACCCCGGCCGAAGCGCTTCGCTCGCAGTTCGGCGCCGCAGGGCGGTCAACGGTCGTTTCCATGACCCTGTATGACAATGGGCAGGAGCCGATGAAGTACGACGCGAACCAGCATTTCACCTGGGGCTTCCATTCCACGAAGGCCATCGGCCTGGAAAAGTCCCGCATACTCCAAAACAATTATGAGATAGCGGTCTTTTTTAAAAACCCCTCGGTGGCGTTCATAAAGGAACGCTACCTGGATTTCCTGGAGGAGGGCCAGGGGGAATGGGAGGCGCGCTGGAACGCCTGGGTGGAGGGCGGCGCCTTCGGCCTGAATATGCGCGAACTCCTGCTGGAGGAGTGCGCGGACCGCGAAGGCTTTGACAAGCATTACAGCGACGACGAAATCATGGACCTGTGGAACAACGAAAAGGGCAGGCAGGCCTACCTGCACACCGGCCTGCTGGGCGGCATCGCCTTCCGCCAGTTCCGCATGGCATGGGACGGCGGCGAGCTGATCGAAGGCTACGAATACGGGGCTTCAACAGCAACCGAGCAGCGCCAGTTTATTTTTGAGAACACGTACCTGTGGAACCCCACGGTGAAGGCATAGCCTGAAGCTTCGCCCCTGCGTGGACACCCACGCCTCATGGCGTTTCCCCCCTCTCGCAAAGCGAGGGGGGTTTTTAAACCTCTGCGCTAACTTCGCTGAACGTAATACTGATTATCGGGAACAGTATTAGCGCGGGGGGTGTGTCCGCAAAAATCCGAAAAAATCGCGAATTTTTAAAATAACCCTTGACAAACCCCCGCGCCCGTGGTATACTCTCTATACCTCTGGCAGGGGGTTTATTTTTTGTGCATATGTGCGCAGTTCCCCTGCGCGCGAGGGAGCCTAATCATCAGAAGGAGGCGCTTGACTATGCGGGTCAAAATAGTCCTGGCTTGCACCGAGTGCAAGCAGCGCAACTACAACAAAAAGAAGGACAAGAAAAACACGCCGGAACGGCTGGAGCTGCGCAAGTACTGCCGCTTTTGCAGGAAGCACACCATCCACCGCGAGACGAAGTGAGGAAAGTGAGGAGGGAAATTCGCATGGCAAAGAATAAGAACGAAATACCGTCCTCCAAGGACAACGCCGGGAAAGACGCCCAGGCGAAGGAAGCCAAACAGAAGCTGAAGCAGGCCGAGAAGGCCAAGGCCCCCGGCGCGAAGGGCGACAAAGAAAAGGATGAAAAGGCCGACAAGAAGAAGGCATCGGTGCGCTTCCGGCGCTTCTGGAAGGACTTCCGCGGCGAGCTGAAGAAGATTGTCTGGCCGGACCTCAAGACCATCGCCAAGAACACGGGCATCGTGCTGCTCACCACGGTAATTATCGGCGTGCCGGTGTGGATCCTCGACTATGCCCTGAGCGAGGGCATCCTGGTTCTCAAGCGCGTGGCCCAGGGCGCCCGGGTGGAACAGGTGGAGCCGACCACCGACTATGTCAACGACTACCTCTCGGAGTGGGCAAGCGAGCTGGCGGAGCAGGCGATTCCCACCACCACAGCGGCGCCGACAGAGGCGGAACACGACCACAACGACCCCGATCACACGCACTAAGGAGGGCGCGGCATGGAGCGAGAGGCCCGCTGGTACGTCATCCACACCTATTCCGGCTATGAGAACAAGGTGGCGGCCAACATCGAAAAAATCGTGGAAAACCGGGGGATGCAGGACCAGATCATGGGCGTGAACATCCCCACGGAGGCCGTAACGGAGGTCAAGGCGGACGGCAAGCGCAAGGAGGTGGAGCGCAAGCTCTTCCCCGGCTATGTGTTCGTCAAAATCGCCGTGGAGTTCGACGACGACGACATGCCCAAGATCACCGACGAATGCTGGTGGCTGGTGCGCAACGTGCGCGGGGTCACGGGCTTCGTGGGCCCGGACAACCGCCCCGCCCCCCTCGACGAGGAAAAAGTCATCGAGATGGGCGTGGAGGAGCGCCGCGTGGAGGTCAGCTATGAGGTTGGCGACACGGTCAACATCATCCACCCGAACTTCGAGGGCTTCACCGGCCGCGTGGAGTCCATCAACACGGAGCAGGGCACGGTGAAAATCGCCATCACGGCCCTGTTCGGCAAGGAAACCATCACGGAACTGGCCATGGATTGGGTGGAGCCCCTGAATTAATGCTGAATGCTTAATTCTCAATGCTTAATTGGGGAACGATCTGACCATGCGTTTGTTTGCTCAGGCGAGTTGCTTGGGCGTGGGAGAGGCAAGTGCTTTCGCTTAATTCATTCAGCATTCAGAATTAAGCATTCAGCATTGGCTTCGCCACTACCACATTTATTTAGGAGGAAAGCAGATCAATGGCGCAAAAAGTAGTCGGCTTGGTCAAGCTGCAAATTCCCGCCGGGAAGGCCACCCCGGCGCCCCCCGTCGGCCCCGCGCTGGGGCAGTATGGGCTGAACATCCCCGGGTTCACCAAGGAGTTCAACGAGCGCACGAAGAACGACGTGGGCCTGATTATCCCCGTGGTCATCACGGTCTTCTCGGACCGCACGTTCAGCTTCGTCACCAAGACGCCCCCCGCCGCCGTGCTCATCAAGAAGGCCTGCGGCATAGAGAGCGGCTCGGGCGTGCCCAACAGAACAAAAGTTGCCACAATCACCGCGGCGCAGGTGCGCCAGATTGCCGAACTGAAACTGCCTGACCTCAATGCAGGGAGCGTGGAGGCCGCCATCAAGATGATCGCGGGCACCGCGCGCAGCATGGGCGTCACGGTGAAGGATTAGAAGGGAGAGTAGAACACAATGAAACACGGCAAGAGATACATCGAAACCGCCAAGCTCGTGGACCGCGCGAAATTCTATGATCCCGACGAGGCCCTGGCCACCGCGATCAAGACCGCCGTGGCGAAGTTCGACGAGACCATCGAGTGCCACGTCAAGCTCGGCGTGGACGGCCGCCACGCCGACCAGCAGGTGCGCGGCGCGGTGATCCTCCCCAACGGCACGGGCCGCAAAGTGCGCGTGGCCGTCTTCGCCAAGGGCCCGGACGCCGAAGCGGCCATCGCCGCCGGGGCGGAGATCGTGGGCGCGGAGGACCTGGTGGCCCGCATCCAGGGCGAGGGCTTCATGGATTTCGACGTAGCCGTCGCCTCCCCCAACATGATGGGCCTGGTCGGCCGCCTGGGTAAGCTCCTGGGCCCGCGCGGCCTGATGCCCAGCCCCAAGGCCGGCACCGTCACCCCCAACGTGGCCCAGGCCGTCATCGACGCCAAGGCCGGCAAGATCGAATACCGCCTGGATAAGACCAACATCATCCACTGCCCCATCGGCAAGGCCTCCTTCGGCGTGGAGAAGCTCCAGGAGAACTTCACGGCCCTGCTGGACGCCCTCGTCAAGGCGAAGCCCGCGGCGGCCAAGGGCCAGTATATCCGCTCGTGCACGGTTGCTGCTACTATGGGGCCGGGGGTGCGGGTCAATCCGGCGAAGGTTGTGTAGGCATTAGACATTAGATTTTTGACGTCAGACGCGCCCGCCGGGATGGTGGGCGCGTTTTTTGTGTTGCAATATGCGCCTGGGCGTGGTATACTATAAACAGAGAGAGGTGCGCCATGAAGAAATTGAAGATTTATTTGGAAACGACCGTGTTCAACCGCTACTTCGAGCCGGAACGGGATAACTACAGAGATACCGTGCGGCTGTTCGAGGAAATTGCGGAGGAGAAATTTGAGGCGTATGCGTCTGAGTATGTCCTTGAGGAACTGTCCCGCACAGAGGGGCCGAAGCTGCAAAATATGCTGGAATTGCTGGAACAATGCGGCGCGATTCTGTTGAAAAAGTCAGACGAAATAGAAGCGCTGGCATATCAGTACGCAGTGCACGAAATTATTTCAGAAAACCACGAGTATGACCGTTGGCACATTGCCTGCGCTTCCGTCCATGGCATGGACGCGCTTGTCAGCTTGAACTTTACCCATATCAACAGGCTCTGGACCAAAGACAAAATGAGATACGTCAATCCCTTGAACGGCTATCCCGCCGTGTCAATCATTGCGCCGATGGAGGTGATCAACAATGGAAACTAGCTTGGATTACGAGCGCGAGATAGACGCCATCCGCGCGGAGCTTTCCCGTGAGCGACGGGAGCTCGGCAAGGAGGAGTTCGACCGCAGGCAGGCGATTGCCGTGCGCGAAATTGTCGAAAAATACAACCTCCGTTACGCCGACCTCCCTTCGGCCAGGCGCGCCGTCTAACTTCGCGCAAAAATACAAGCGGCTGTCCGGGTGGGCAGCCGCTTTTTTTGTGTTGCAATATGCGCTCAGTTATGGTATACTAGGAAAAGAGAGAGGTGCGCCATGAAAAAGTTGAAGATTTATCTGGATACCTGCGTCATTGGGTATCTTGACCAACAGGATGACCCGGGCCGAATGGCCGAAACGCACAGGCTTTGGGAGCGGCTAAAGGCCGGGGAATATGATGTGGTCATCTCCGATGTGACCATAGAAGAGCTCAATCGCTGCCATGATCAAAGAAGGGATAAGTTGCTGCAATGCCTTGCTCAGATTTCGTTCGAGAGGGTCATCGTGGACGACCAAACCCTCGCGGTGGCGGAAAAATTCGTTGACCTGGGTATTCTGAAGAAGAAAAGCTTTGACGACTGCCGCCACATTGCCGCAGCCATTGTTTTTGGCTGTGACGCGATTGTGTCCTGGAATTTCAAGCACATCGCCAACCCGAGGACCATCGTAGGCACAAAAGCGGTGACGACATTGTCCGGTTACAAGGACCTGTTGATTTTTACCCCCACATTTTTAATCGAAGAAGGTGACGACAATGATTCATAACATCCCCGAACCCGAAATAAGCCCGAACTTCACCATCGACGACATCCACAAAATCCGCGAATGGAATTATGAGCGCATGAAGGACGCCACGAAAGAGGAGCGCCGCGCGGAGTCGGACCGTGCGGTGCGTTGGTTCGACGAACGCATAGCCGAGCTACGCCGGAATCCCCCCGCCGACCTCCCCTCGGCCAGGCGCGCCGTCTAACTTCGCGCAAAAATGCAAGCGGCTGTCCGTGAGGGCAGCCGCTTGTGTTCTTTGCAAAGCTCACCAGATGCACGGCACGCCGTAGGCCGGTATGTGTTCGTCCGCCGTTACAATCGCCAGGCCCTCGCACAGCGCCGCCGCTACCAGGAGCCGGTCGAAGGGGTCGCGGTGGTGGAAGGGCAGCGTCTCTGTGCGCGCAATGTGGCTGCGTTCTATCGGCAGCAGGAGGAAGCCGTTGCTTTCAACTTGATGCGCAAAATTATCTGCGCCGCCTTCAAAGGAGAGCTTGCCGCTGCTGATCTTGATGGCGAGTTCCCACGCGGAGGCCAGGCTGACGAACTTCTGGTTCCCGGGCGATAAAATGGCCTCCCGGGCAGGCTTGGACAGCCTTTCTTCGTCATCCGCCAGGGCCCAGAGGATCGTATGCGTATCCAATAATAAATTCATCACATATACTCCCTGAAATCTTCCAACGGCGCGTCAAAGTCGTCTGCCATCCAAATCTTGCCCCTCATGCTGCCCAAAACGGGCACGTTGCCGCTTGCCACCGGCGCGACCTCCAGCGGCAGGGTGTTCTTGCTGATAGCCTGCCGCAGAAAGATGTTCACCGCCGTGGTCATGTCCATGCCCAGCCGCGCAAACAGCTCCTGCGCGGCCTTTTTCACCTCCGCGTCCGTGCGGATGTTAATGTTCGCATATGCCATGGCTTTGCCCTCCTTTGTTGCTTGTGCTACTATTATAGCATAGTATGCGCACGGTGTCAATATGTTATGCGCATAAAAAATAAGCGGCTGTCCGGGAGGGCAGCCGCTTGTGGGTTCATTTGCTTACCATTTTATTTGATCGGTCTCCGTCCAAGACTCACCCTCGTATTCCCTTGTGCGAGTGATTTCAAGCGTATAGTCGTCCAGCCAGGTGAAGGTTATTTCTTCAGAATCCGGGTGCAGATAGATGCCGTTCTTATCCTCGTAGAAAAGCCACGCCCGCACGGGATGGACGTATTCAGTCATCCAAGGGTCATTTCCCTTGCGTACCATAACAATCGCTTTATTTTTTCCACTGGGGGAAAGCTCATAGCGGTCTATTTTCTGCCATCGGGTGAAAAAGCTCACAACAACGGATAGTCCAATGATGATTACGAGAGGGAGTACGGACAGGACTGCCAGTAACGTTTTTCTTGTTGAGGTGACCTTCTCGAACTCTGGCTGCTTCAGCGTCTTCGGTATCTTCGGCAGCAAGAACAGGAGCGCAGCAATAACCGGGGCGTAGCCAAGCAAATTGCCAACAAACTCCGGCCAGCCGATGATCCATTCCACGCCGAGTTTACGCGGCAGCGACGAAGTTAAGTAAGCGAATGCGGCACATGTAACAAAATACAAACCATATAGTGTATAGCGCAGAACCTTTTTCCGCTTGCCTTCATTCATTGGATAATACCCCCTATCTTTTGTTGCGACTATTATAACATACTGTATAGTGAAAAGCAAGAGTTATGTCCAATAAATGCAAGTATATTTTCTTGCAAATATTAGTGCATCCTAATTGCAAAATGTAGTGCATAATGGATACAAAAAAGAGGTGCGCTATGTTCCGAATAGAGAAAGCCTCCTACACTGAAAGCAAAACCTTCCGCCTGCCCATTGAGCTCATCGAGCGCCTGGAGACCCTGGCCGCGCAGAACAAGATTTCGCTGAACCGGCTGGTGATACAGTGTTTGAACTACGCGATAGAAAACCTGGAGAAAGACGCGCCAACATGATGTCGGCGCGTTTTTTCCTTTCGTTTGTGACTGCCTACCCCTTGTTCACCGGCACCAGCAGCAGCACCGTCACGTCGGCGCTGTTCAGCAGGTCGCCGGGGGGGAAATCCACCGGGGCCGTGGAGCTATCCTCGCCGGTGGTGGGTTCGGCCTCGGCGGGCACCGGGGGCGCGTTGGCGTCCGAGGGGGATACGCCGTCGGGGATGGTGGTGGCCACGACAGATGCTTCGGCGGAGCTTTCGGTGGCCGGCCCGGTGATGGACATCACCGGCGGGGCGGTGGTCTCCGGCTGCGGGGCCAGGCCCATGGGCATGGCGTAGAGGTCGTTATCCGCGAAAAACGCCTCGTTGTAGTCCAGCCGCATGGCCTGCGCCGCGTCCGGCATCTCGGCCAGGAATTCCATGAGCTCATCGGTGGAGTGGATCTCCCTGGCGGTATCCGCCGCCGGGAACGGCGCGCCCTCCTCGCCGCTCAGGTTCATCGCGGCGCGGTAGCTATCCACGAATTGCTTTTGCTGGGCCTCGTTTTCCAGCACGACGGCCTGCGTGCCCACCAGCACCACCATGCGCGCGCCGAGGGCCGCCGGGTTGACGGCGTTGCGCACCTCGTTCGTGACCGGCGGCACAGTGGGATCAACCTCGCCGCGCAGGTTGATTGCCAGCGGCACCGCGACGATGGCCACAAGCAACAGCATGGCCGCGGAGAGCGAAGCGCTGCGCGCCTTCTGCCGGCGTGCGGCGATGCGCCGCTGTTCAAGCTGCGCCCGGGCGTAGACCGACGCCCGGAACTCCTCATTGGTCTTCAAAATCAATCGCCTCCCTTCCAAGCGAAATTTTCAACAGCTGGCGCCCGCGGTAGGCCAGGTTGTCGACTTGTTTTTTGCTTTTGCGCGTGAGCATCGCCACCTCTTCGTAGCGCATTTGCTCGAGGTAGAGCAGCCGCATGACCTCCCGGTATTCCGCCGGGATGGCCCGGATGGCCCTGGCCACCTGCGCCGCCAGCTCCCCGGCGATGACCTGCTCCTCGGGGCCCGGCGCGCCGTCGCCGCGCTCGGCCACGTCGTCCAGCGCCACGGTGGGCCTGCGCTTTTCCTTGCGCAGATGGTCGATGGCCTTGTGGCGCGCCACGGAGTACAGGTAGGTCTTGAACGTGCTTTGCCCGCGGAAGCGCCCCTTGTGCAGCAGCAGCTCCACGAAGGTTTCCTCGGCGAGGTCCTCCGCCACATCGGGGGCGCGCACGTAGCCGAGCAGGAAGCAGGTCAGGCTCTGCTGAAATTCCCGCATCAGCTGGTCAAAGCCGCTTTCGTCCCCCGCGCAGAAGGCCTCGTAGGCCTCCTCGGCGCTGCGCTGCCGCGCCTGCTCCACCGTGTTCCCCCCTTTCTACATGCGCCGAACGCACGTAAATCCGCGCAAAATCGTGTCCGGGCGGAACCACTGTACCTCTTAGTCGCGCCAGAACGAAAAAATCCTCACCATTTTCAAAATTTATTTTACCACATAAAAGACGAAAAAGCAAGAAAACCGCGCGGCGGCGTCCGCGGACGCCCGTAAAAAATTTTTCAAAAACCCCTTTACAAGCCGAAATTTTGTGCTATAATATATCCGAACATACGTGTCGTTTGCTCAGACATTTTTGCTCCCCCGGCTCCACCCCTCGGCCGCGAGGGGTTGCGGCCTGCGAACCGGGGGAGACAAAAAGGGACGTCGAAGGACGCCGTCCCCTACATTGCGCGCATAGGCAGGAGCATGTCAATGGACCTCATGCAAAAACTCGAAATCCTCACCGCCGGGGCGAAGTACGACGCCGCGTGCACCTCCTCCGGGGTGAACCGCGCGCCCACCGCCGACGGCATCGGCAGCGCCATGGGCTGCGGCTGCTGCCACGCCTTCGCGGAGGACGGGCGCTGCATCTCGCTGCTCAAAGTGCTGATGACCAACGCCTGCGCCTACGACTGCGCCTACTGCGTCAATCGCCGCAGCAACGACGTCCCCCGGGCCACCTTCACGCCCGAGGAGCTGGCCTCGCTCACCATACAGTTCTATCGCAGAAATTATATCGAGGGTCTGTTTCTCTCCAGCGGTGTACTGAACAGCCCGGATTACACCATGGAGCGCATGATTCGCGTGCTGGAGCTGCTGCGCTACGAATATCGCTTCAATGGCTATCTGCACGTGAAGGCCATCCCGGGGGCCTCGCAGGAGCTCATCTGGCAGGCGGGCTGCCTGGCGGACCGCATCAGCGTGAATATCGAGCTCCCCAGCGAGCGCAGCCTGCACCGGCTCGCGCCGGATAAATCCCGGCAGGCTGTCCTGGGCCCCATGGCACAAATCAAGCGCATGAAGGAGGAGCAGGTCTCGCCGCTCGGCCTGCCCGGGCGGCCCGGCGCGGCGCTGTCGGTCGTTTCAAAGACCTCACAAGGCCTTGTCAGAACACAGCGAAGCGACGGAGCCGCCGCGCAGCGGTTTGCCGGGGCGGGGCAGGCCACGCAGATGATCATAGGCGCAAGCCCCGAGAGCGACCTGCACATCATGCGCCTGGCCCAGGGGCTGTACAGAAAATATTCGCTTAGGCGTGTTTTTTACTCGGCCTATATCCCGGTGAACGAGCACAGCCTCCTGCCCGCCCTGGACACCAAACCCCCGCTGCTGCGTGAGCACAGGCTCTACCAGGCCGATTTTCTGCTGCGGCAATATCATTTTGACGCCGAAGAGATTCTAGACGAGCGGAGCCCCAACTTCAACCCCTATCTCGACCCGAAGTGCAACTGGGCCCTGCACCACCCGGAATTTTTCCCCGTGGATGTGCAGCGGGCAAGCAAGGAGGAGCTTCTGCGGGTGCCGGGCATAGGCCCGCGCAGCGCCCAGCGCATCGTGGCGGAGCGGCGGCAAACCCGCCTGGATTTCGCGGCCCTCAAGCGCATGGGGGTGGTGCTCAAGCGCGCGCGCTTTTTTATCATCACGAAAGACTACCCCAGGGGCATGAACCTCCCCGGCGAGACCGTCGCGCGGGCCCTGCTTGATCCCACCATCTTTACCTTCGGCATGGAGCAGCTGAGCCTCTACACCCCGCCGGGGCTGCCCGGGCCCGGGGATGTGAAGAATATCGCCGAGGCGGCGCAGGAGGTGGTGAAGCTGCTGGCGGCGTGACACCCCCTCACCCCGCCCGAGGCGGGGAGCTCCCCCAAGGGGGAGCCAGGGGATTATGACCGCACATCGCTCTTGACACCCACAGCATTTGCGTGTAGAATAAGGACAGCAAGGAGGGCTGTTCATGTCACACCTAAAACAAAAAGCGCAGCGCATCACGGCGCTGCTGAAGGCTGAATACCCCGAAGCCCTGTGCTCGCTGGAGGAGCGCGACCCGTTCCACCTGCTGGTGTCCGTGCGGCTGGCGGCGCAGTGCACCGACGCCCGTGTGAACCTGGTGACCCCGGCGCTGTTCGCGCGCTTCCCCACGCCGCAGGCCATGGCCGGGGCCGACGCGGCCGAGGTGGAGGGCATCATCCACTCCTGCGGGTTCCACAACACCAAGGCGAACGACCTGGTGGCGATGTCGCAGCAGCTGGTGGAGCGCCACGCGGCCCAGGTGCCCGAAAGTATGGAGGCGCTCCTCGCGCTGCGGGGCGTGGGCCGCAAGAGCGCCAATCTCATCCGGGGGGATGTTTTCGGCCTTCCGGCTGTTGTTGCCGATACGCACCTGATCCGCATCGCAAACCTGCTGGGCCTGGCAGACACAAAAGATCCCCACAAAGTAGAAATGCAGCTTGAAAAGCTGCTAGACCCAGAAGAGAGCAACGACTTCTGCCACCGCTGCGTGCTGCACGGCAGGGCGGTGTGCGTGGCGCGCAGGCCGCAGTGCGGGGGTTGTGTGCTGAACGAGATATGTAATTTTGCGCAGGCACTGTAGGGACGGCATTCTTGCCGCCCGAATGTAAAAGCCGGGTGGCAAGAATGCCACCCCTACAGCATCAGCGCCCTCGCCAGCCCCGCGTAGTCCTCCAGCGTGAGGTTCTCCGCCCGGGCCTCCGGTGCGATCCCGGCGTGCTCCATCGCGGCGAGAATAACAGACTTCTCGATAGACAAGCCCGCGCTGAGGGCATTTGCGGCAGTCTTGCGCCGCTGGGCAAAGGCCGCGCGGATCACCCGGAAGAAGTGGGCCTCGTCGGGCAGGTCCACCGGGGGCGCGGGGCGCGGGGTAAGCTGCAGCACGGCGCTGTCCACCTTGGGCGCGGGGAAAAATGAGCCCCTGCTCACCCGGAACAGCTGCCGGGCTTCGGCATAGTATTCCACGGCGGCGGTGACGGCCCCGCACTCGCGCGTGCCCATGGGGGCGCACAGGCGGTCAGCGGCCTCCTTTTGGGCCATGACGGTGATGCTCGCGAGGGGGAGTTTGCTCTCCAGCAGGCGCATGAGAATGGGCGATGTGATATAATAGGGCAGGTTGGCGCACACATGCACCGGCATGTCGCCAAATTGCTCTTGCAGCAGCGTTTGCAGGTCGAGCTGCAAAATATCGCCTTGGATGACTGTGACATTCTCCAGGCCGGCCAGTGTTTCTTCCAGGACAGGCAGGAGGCGGGCGTCGATCTCCACGGCCACCACCTTGCCCGCCACATCCGCAAGCGCCCGGGTGAGCGCCCCCGCCCCCGGGCCGATCTCCAGCACGCCGCTGTTTTTATCCGCCCCTGATAGGGCCGCCATACGCGGGCACACGCCGGGGTTGATGATAAAGTTCTGCCCCTTGGCCTTGGAGAAGGTGAAACCGTGGCGGCGCAAGATGGACATATAATCTGGTTGCATGAAAGGCCTTTCCACATAATTACATGCGAGTACCTGGCAGTAAAATATCGCGCAGTTCGTAGGGGACGGCCTCCGTGACGTCCCTGGGCGGTAAAAAGCCTTGCTCCATTCACCCGGGGACGTCACGGAGGCCGTCCCCTACAAACTGCTATCTGTAGGGGTGGCATTCTTGCCACCCGAATCCCTAGAAACGCCACCCGAATCCGCAAACACCACCAGAACCCCCTACCCCAGCAGCACCCCTTCCCCCTGCGCCCTCTCCACTTCGCTGAGCGAACCGAAGTAATATTGATAGACATCGCGGACGATGGGGATCACCGGCTCGCTGCTTTTGCAGCCCTCGCCTATGGCGATGACGACGATCTCCGGGTTGTCGAAAGGGGCGAAGGAGATGAACAGGCCGTTGGTGACCGCCTGCGATTTTCCGTCTATGACCCTGATGACCTGGCTCGTGCCGGTCTTGCCCGCCACCTTCACCGGCAGGTTGGCGAAGTAGCGCCCCGCCGTGGTGCTGCCCGTGCCCAGCTCCAGCATGGCCCCGCGCACGACGTCATAGGCGGCTTTATCCACGCCGGTATCCCCAAGAATTATGGGCGCGTAGACCTCGATGGGCTCGTTGGTGCCGGGCTCGCGTATGGACTGGATGAAGTGGGCCCTTCTCCTCACGCCGCTGTTGGCGATGGTGGAGGCGTACACCGCCATCTGCATGGGGGTGAAGAGGTTCCCCTGGCCGATGGCCGTCTGCAAATTGTAGCCCGCGTACCACTGCTGGCCGATGGAGATGCGCCGCTCCTGGGAGTCCATCACGCCCAGCTGCTCGGGCAGCTCCACGCCGGTGGCCTGCCCGAGGCCCATGGCCAGGCGGTACTCGTTGATCTTCGCGTAGCCCAGCTGACGCCCCATCTCGAAGAAGAAGCTGTTGCAGGAATCCACCAGGGCGCGCACCACGTTGACGGGCTTCCCCCCGTGCAGGTAAACCTGCGGGCAGTGGAACACGTGCCCCAGGAAGGGGTAAGCGCCGGTGCAGCGGTACTGGTAGTCCTTGGTGATGATGCCCTCCTGCAGCGCCGCTAGCGCCACGGAGACTTTGATGGTGGAGCCCGGCTCGTAGGTGCCCTGGAGCGCGCGGTTCCACAGGGGGGCGGTGGCGTCGGTGTTCAGCCGTCCCATGTTCGCCTGGTACTGCGAGATGTCGTAGCCCGGATAGCTCACGCAGGCGAGCACCTCGCACGAACGCGCGTCCAGCACAACTACAGCGCCTGCCGCCGGTACGCCCGGATGCCGGTTGGCCTTGCGCTCCTCCATGTACTTGGGGAAGGCCTCCTCGATGAGCTTTTGCAGGGCGCTGTCTATGGTCAAAACGACCGTTTTGCCCTGCTTTGCCGCCAGCTCGATGATCTCGTCCGCCGCGCCGGTGGTGTTGTCCACCTTGACGGTTTTCAGCCCGGCCGCGCCGCGCAGCCAGCTCTCCGCGGTGCGCTCTATGCCCGAGACCCCGAACTCGTCGGTGATCTTGTAGCCCTTGTCTTTGTTGGCCTGGTAGTCGTCCTGGTTGATGGCGGCCACCCGCCCGAGCAGGTGGGGGGCCACGGTGCCGTCCATGTAGGTGCGCACGGGCACCACCTCGGTGCGCACCCCCCGGTAGAAGGCGCTGTTCTCCCGCACCCGCGATTTTAAGCTTTCATTGACATCTTTCGCAAACGTATACGGATTCATGGCGCTGTACTGCAAGCGCCACATGTTGTACTGCACCGAGGCGATCTTGCGCGCCATCGTATCGTCATAGTCCTCCAGCTTGTAGCGCGCGATCAGGGCGTTCAGGCACTCCCGCGCCGTGGCGTAGGGGTTGAGGTTCAGGTAGCTCTTGCTTTTCAGCTGTTCGATGTCCCGCTCGCGCCCCTCCTCGAACACGGGCGCGCCGTCCCCGTCAAGGGCGATGGGCAGCATGTCGATCCAATCGGCCCCCTCCGCGTCGAACAGGGCGATGAGCTGCGCGAGGAGCTCCCGGCGCTCCTCCCCCTCAGGGAAGAAGGGCGCGCTGAACACCATGGAGAGGCTGGACTCGTTGATCACCAGGGGCACGCCGTTGCGGTCGAGGATGATCCCCCGCGCGGCGCGTATGGGCACGCTGCTGGTGGAGTAGGCGTTGAGGGCCTTATATTCCGCGCCGTGCACAATCTGTATGTTCACCAAGGCGATGCCGAAGCCCGCCAGTATGGCCAGCAGCAGGCCGATGATGGTATAGGTGCGCATGTTGAGTCTTTGCAGGTTCATTGTGATCCTCTTCGCTGTAGGGGCAGCATTCTTGCCGCCCGGACGGAAAAGATATGTTTTTTTGGGGCGGTGTTTTTGAAGCGGGCGGCAAGAATGCCGCCCCTACAAGTTTTCTACCCCACATCCTCACTCGTCCATCTCATTTCCCCCGGCACATAGGCCTTCGAGCGCCGCGAGGTGCGCTTTACCACGCCGTTCGTGAGTAGATACACCGGCGCGGCGGTGAGCATCGTGTAGCCCAGCGAGGGCAGGGAATACCGCAGCAGCGCGTAGATGCCGCCGGTCAGCGGCTCATCGGGGAGAAGATAGTAGTCCAGCCACCAGCGCAGAGCGAGATACCCGGCGGCGAACAGGAGCATCAGCAGGCCCACCGTGAGCGCGTTGCGCACCAGCACGTAGCGCATGAGCATGGCGCAGATAAACGCCGCGCAGGTGAGATACACCGCGTGGGGCATGGCCGTGGGCCCGGCGATGTCCCACAGCAGCCCCGCGAAGGCCCCGTAGAGTACCCCCGGCAGGGCCTGGTCCAGCACGGCGGCGGCGATCGCCAGCGGCAGCAGCGGCAGCGCGCGAACGCCATAAATCCCCGGCAGCCAGGGCACGTTCTGCGCCATGGCGGTCAGGAAAACCAGCGCGCCGAGCAGCAGCCGGCGGATGTTTTTTTTGTTTGTGAGGAAGTTTTTCATAGGCTTGGATCGAGTATATCTTTTAGTTTTTGGATCAGTTCATCCTTATCTTTGCAACCCTCCGCGATGAGGAGAACCATCTTCAGAAGCTTGCGGAATTGGAAATCGGTCATGATGGTTGTCCTTTCCATGAAAAATACGCTATTGCCCTATCAATACAAACACATCGCGCAGGGCCGCGAAATCCGCCGCGGGCTGCACGAGGGCGATGGCGGAGACGCCCTGGTCGTCGTCGATGACATCCGTCACCGTGCCCAGAATCAACCCCTTGGGGTAGATGCCGCCCCGGCCCGAGGTGCAAATCAGCGTGCCGGGGATGATCGCCGTGGTGCGCGGCAACTGGGGCACCGCGCACAGGCCCTGCTGCCCGAGCTGCGCGGTGGTCTCCGCCGTGCCGATTTCGCCCGAAGCGGTCTCGTACACCGCGACGCTCACGTGGGGGTTGAGGATGGTCTCCACCGTGCAGGTGGTCAGTTCCACCTTGACGACGATGCCCACCAGGGTTTTGCCGTATAGCACGGGGTTTTGCGCCTTTATGCCCGAGAGGCTCCCCCTCCCCAGGGTGAAGGTGGCGAACTGCCCCCCGGCGTCCAGGCCGATGATGCTCGCCTCGGCGAACTGGAAGCTGGGGTTCTCCGTTTTGAGCTCCAGGAATTTCTCGTAGGTGAGGAGCTTCTTGAGCGCGTCGTCGTAGCCCGCCAGGCGTTCGCGCAGGAAGGCCAGCTCGTCGTCCTTTTTGGCCAGTTCCTCCTGCAGGGCGGCGGAGGAGCGGAAGTAGGCGGCGAAGTCCTTGGCATAATCGGCCAGAGAGGCGCAAAGCCCCTGCAGGGGGCCGGCGATCAGCCCCACGGCAGAGGTGAACGGCGAGGTTTTGGCGCGCGACGCGACCGAAAGCAGCGACCCCATCACCAGGGCCGCCAAAACCGCCGCGAACGCGCGCACGGCGGTGTTTTTCCAAAATCGCTTCAAGGGTTATTCGTCCTCATTAGTATGGTACAGATGGCTGTTTTGCAGGCAGATGCCGCAGCCGTCCACGACGCAGTCGAGAGGGTTCTCCGCGATGTGCACGGGGATCTTCGTCTCGCTGTAGACCAGCTGGTCGATTCCGCGCAGCAGCGCGCCGCCGCCGGTGAGCATGATGCCGTGATCGATGATGTCCGCCGCGAGCTCCGGCGGGGTGCGCTCCAGGGTGGCGCGTATGGCGTCGAGAATCATGTTCACGGGGTCGGCCAGGGCCTCGCGTATCTCCTCAGCGGTGATCTCCACGTGCTTGGGCAGGCCGTCCATGAGGTTGCGCCCCTTGATCACCATGGTGCCCTCGCCCTCGTAGGGGAAGGCGGAACCGATTTTCACCTTGATGTCCTCCGCCGTGCGCTCGCCGATGAGGAGGTTGTACTTCTTTTTGATATAGGCGATGATGGCCTCGTCGAAGTTATCCCCCGCCACACGGGTGGAGCGGGAGGTCACCACGTCCCCCAGGGAGATCACGGCCACCTCGCTGGTGCCGCCGCCGATGTCCACCACCATGGAGCCGGTGGGCTCGCCCACGGGCAGCCCCGCGCCGATGGCGGCCGCCATGGGCTCCTCGATGGTGTGGACCTCCCTGGCCCCCGCGCCCTTGGCCGCGCCGTAGACCGCGCGCTTTTCCACCTCCGTGACCCCGGAGGGGATGCATATGAGCACGTTGGCCCGCCCGACGGACTTGGTCATGGCGCGCCGGATAAACTCCTTGAGCATGTCCGCCGTGATGTTGAAGTCGGCGATGACGCCGTCCTTCAGCGGGCGCACCGCCACGATGGAGCCGGGCGTGCGGCCGATCATCTGCTTGGCGTCGGTGCCGACAGCCACCACGCGGTTGGCCTTGGTATCCACGGCCACCACCGAGGGCTCTCTTATGACGATGCCCTTGTCCTTGACGAACACAAGGGTGTTGGCCGTCCCCAGGTCGATGCCTATGTCCTGCGTGAAAGGATTCTTCATTCCGGGCTTCTCCTCCTAAAAAACAATACGTCCCCAAATACCAATAACAGTATAACAGATGCATTTGGGGTTTGTCAAATAAAAATATTATGAAATTTTTGAAACCAAGCTTTAGACGTCCGCACAGCGTGCCGCCTGCGGCGGCAGTGCCCCGCACCACCCCCGCTTCGCGTCCCCCCAAGGGGAGACTTCTGACGGTTCGGAAAGATTTGCTGTGAAAGAGAGCAACATTTTCCGCCTCGTCAGAATGCCCCCTGTGGGGGGCCGCGCAGCGAGGGGGCAGTGCGGAGCACCACCCCGCCGCAGCGGCGTCCCTCGCGCGATGCGCACCCGATCAGGATTTCAAAACATGCCCAAAAGCCGACTCAGCCACTCCCCAAACATATCGATCTGCCCTTCCAGGCCAATCCACTTCAATAGTTCAAGCAGCAACATAAACGGGATACCTAAAGGCCCTACCACGAACAACATGAATAAATATAGCACAAAGATCGCTCCTTTCCGCAATATTAGCCTGCGCAGCGCCAGCCCCCTACTTAATCTGCTCCACCACCACCCCCTTCTTCACCATGAACACCCGCTTGGAGATGTCCATCAGCGGCTTGTCGTTCATGGAATCGGTGTAGAAGTCGTCGATCTCCTGGCCTGGGTAGCGCTCGTGGAAGGCCTTGACTTTGTTCTCCCGGAAGCACACGAAGCTGAACATGCGGGTCTCCTCGTCCACCACCGTGCCGATGTAGTGCTTCACCCCTAAGCGCCCGCAAATCTCCTTCAGGCTGAGCTCCGGGCCGGCGGAGATGATCAGGTCGTCAGGCTGCTGCAGGCCCTTGTAGAACGGGAGGATGCGGCGCTCGTGCCTGTCCCAGAATTTCCGCGCGTCCTCCTGGAAATCGGCGCGCTTGATAAAGGCGTGGAACAGCCAGCCGTATTTCTCCAATATCTCGTCGATCGTCGCCACCCTGTGCAGCTTGTAATCGATGAGTATCTGCACCACGGCCGGCGCGTAGCACACCAGCCAGGGCTGTTTTTTCAGGTAGTAGAAAAACATCTGTATGCCGCTCTCGCCGTCGTAGATGGTGTTGTCGAAATCGTAAACGTTCATGGGGCGCCCTTTCTGGTGAATATATTTCTTTTCTTTGATATGCACGGCTATAGAGGCGAGCGGGGAACGTCGCTCCGCGAAAAGGATGCGCCGCTGCGGCGGGGCGGTGCTCCGCACTTCCCCCTCGCTGCGCGGTCCCCCAAGGGGGCCATCCTGACGAAGTGGCAAGGCTATCTTAAGACGAGAGCAGTATTTTACCGCCTCGTCAGAATGCCCCCCGTGGGGGGCCGCGCAGCGAGGGGGAAGTGCTGCGGCCCCAAAGGCCATAGGGGCCGTGAGCACCGCCCCGCCGCAGCGGCGTCCCCCGCGCGATGCGTTCATGCACGAATGGCTACGACTACACAAGGCCTAGGATTTTCAAAATTGGCCATATTATTGGGCCCAGTATTAGCCATAGCGGGAATATTACCGGAATAAGTGGACTCAATAACCTCACTAGCAGTTCCAAAAGTATAGGCGTTTCCTCCGAAAACGGAACCATTTCCCAAAACATAATCATTTCCTCCTAAATTATTTGTAGTTTGTTTATTTGATTGAGTGCTGTGCCGAAAGATGACGTTGTCTCTGTGCCCGATAAACATGCCCGGCTGCATCGCTGCCCTACTTAATCCGCCGAACCTTCCCCTTCTCCACCAGAAACACCCGCTTGGAGATGTCCATCAGGGGTTTATCGTTCATGGAGTCGGTGTAGAAGTCGTCGATCTCCTGCCCGGGATAGCGCTCGTGGAAGGCCTGGACTTTGTTTTCTTTGAAGCACACGAACTCAATCTCGCCGCTGGCCTCGTTTACAACCGTGCCGATGTAGTGCGCGATCCCCAGCCGCCCGCAGATTTCCTTCATGCTCTGCTCGGGCCCGGCGGTGATCACCAGGTCGTCGGGCCGCTGCAGGGGCTTGTAGAAGGGCCGGATGCGGTGCTCGTGCCTGTCCCAGAACACCTTCGTGGCCGCCTGGTAATCCCCCAGGCCCTGGAGGCAGGCCCGCATGATCTCCCCGTAGCGCCCGGCGATGTCGTCGATGGTGATTCCCTGGCGCTTGTAATCTACAACGGCCTTCAGCGCCGAGGGGATGTAGCGCAGCAGGGAGGGCCGTTTTTTCAGGCAAAAGAGAAAAAAATCCAGGGCGCTCTCGCCGTCGTAGAGCGTGTTGTCGAAGTCGTAGACGTTCATGGGCGGGCCTTTCTTTAGTATGCCAATACTCTGTCGTAATTCAAAGAAAAAATCCTCAGCGATTTTAGGGTTTTTAAAAATTTTTTTGCCGCGTATTTTGCCGCCGGCACGCCAAACGCATGAGTAAACAAAGTATTAACAAAAGCCAGAAGATGTGATATAATCAATCCAAAGGGGGCAGAAAGCAATGGGCGAACTGCTGAAATATCTTGACACAGTGATGGACAC
>WRDW01000018.1 GCA_009779995.1 Oscillospiraceae bacterium
CAAAAATCCGTCTACGGCGCAACCCAAAAAGAAGTGCTGAAGCAGCTACAGCAGATACAGGCCGACATGGAGCGCGGCGTGTTCCTGGAGCCGTCCAAAATGACGGTTGCGCAGTGGCTGGACGTCTGGACGGCTGAATACCTGGGCGGCGTAAAGCCGAACACAAAGTATGACTATGAGCGGGTGCTTGAAAATTACATCACGCCTGCTCTCGGAGCCGTGAAGCTGCAAAAGCTTAACCCCCACAATGTGCAGCAGTGCTATAACGACATGCAACGGATCAAGGGGCTTTCGTCTAAGACAATCAAGAACACACACGGCGTATTCCATAGCGCCTTGAAGCAAGCGCAGCGGCTCGGCTATATTCAGCGCAACCCCGCCGATAATATCGCGCTGCCCCGCATTGAACGCCCGGAGGTTCAGCCCATGTCCGATGATGTGCTGCCCGCCTTCCTGGAGGCCATACAGGGGCACGAGTTCGAGGCCGTGTACTTCGTTACCGTGTTCACGGGGATGCGCAAGGGGGAGGTGCTGGGCCTCACCTGGAACAACGTGGACTTTGAGCGCGGCACGGTGTGCATTCGTCAGCAACTGCTAAAGAAGCGCGGCGAGAACGCTTTCATGCTGGCCTCGCCGAAAAACGACAAGCCCCGCACCATCTCACCATCCCCTAGCGTCATGGCCGTGTTGCGTGGAGAGCGGGTGAGGCAAAAGCGTAACCAGTTGCAGGCTGGAACTGCCTGGAGCAACCCGGATAACCTGGTATTCACAAACCCGCTCGGGCGGCACCTCATTCCGAACACGGTGTATTGCAAGTTCAAGCGCATAGCCGCCGACCTGGGCGTTGCCGATTTGCGGTATCACGATCTCCGGCACACCTACGCCGTCAACGCTCTGCACGGCGGGGATGATGTGAAAACGGTGCAAGGCAACCTGGGCCACCATACCGCCGCCTTTACCCTCGACACCTACGGCCACGTCACGGAGCAGATGCAGCGCGACAGCGCCGCCCGCATGGAACGGATCATTGAGGACGCCAAGAAGCGAAGCAAAAGTGGTTGACACTCCCGCTCAGGAAAATGCGAAGACCCCGCCGCCCGGCGCTCACCGGGAAGCGGGGTTTATTTATGTGCCAAATAAGGGACAAAAAAGCTGTAAAGGGTAAACCAAAGGGTGAACGGCCATTTTCCAGGCCCTTGAAAAGCTTGAAAGCCTTGACATGCAAGGCTTTCATCATGGTGCGAGAGACGGGACTTGAACCCGTATGGGAGATCCCACACGCCCCTCAAACGTGCGCGTCTGCCACTTCCGCCACTCTCGCAACAGTAGTATTATACCAATAAGGCTGTGTGCTGTCAAGCACTTTTTTCTGGCGTTTAACCGCAGGGAATTTTTTGGCCGATTACCCTTCCACCTGCCCGCCCGAAGAAAAGAGTAGCCCACCGGGCGAAAAACCTGTAAACTGTTGGTTACCACACTAACAAGAGACAGGAGGCGCAGCCGATGAGCCAAGAAGATGGTAACACAAAGGAGAGGAAATGTCCACCGCTAAATTTTGCGGAGCGGCAAGCGATCGAGCGGATGCTGGGCGAGCGGAAGAACAAAGGAGAGATCGCCAGGGCGCTGGCGCGGGACAAAAGCACGATCAAGCGGGAGGTACGGCGCGGGGAGGTGGAGCAGATGGACAACGAGCAGCGCAAACGGTGGGTATATTTCGCTGATGCGGGGCAACGGATCGCTGATGAAAACCGAGCGAAAACGGGCAGAAAGAGCAAGCTCGTCACATGCAGAGAGCTTATAGAATTCGTGGAAGACCAGATATTGGGGCCGGAAAAGTGGTCACCGGACGCGGCGCTGGGGCATGCGTTGGAGACCAATAAGTTCCGGGGCAGTCAATATCGACGAAGGCGTTCTATGATTGGATTGACGACGGGCTGGTGCGGGCCAAGAACATCGACCTGCTGCTGAAGGTTCGGCGCAAGCCGAAAAGCCCGCGCATGGAGCGCAAGAGGAAGCTGGGCAGGAGCATTGAGGAACGCCCAGAAAGCGTTGATACACGGGAAGAATTCGGGCAGTGGGAGGGTGATGGGATCGTTGGAAAGGGGCAGAACGGCTTCCTGATCAGCCTGGTTGAGCGCAAGCTGGGAGTCGGCTTTCTGTTCAACGTGCAGACGAAAGGCAGTTGCCGGATTGTAGATGTTTTGGACAACCTGCAAGCGCGATACGGCGCACACTTCACGAAAATCTTCAAGACCATCACCTTCGACAACGGCTCGGAATTCGCAGCCAGCGAGGCGATAGAGCGCGACAATCGAACACAGGCCTGCTGCGCGCATCCCTGCAGCAGCTATGAACGGGGCACGATCGAGAATTGGAACGGTAACGTGCGGCGGTATATCCCCAAGGGCAGCAGCTTCGAGCGGCTGACGAACGACGACATGATTCGCATCGCAAATTACATCAACACGCTACCGCGCAAGCGTTTCCGATACCGCACGCCAAAGGACTTGTGGGAGGAGGAAATCCATGTTATAATGGCAGCGTAACTCAACGAGCGCGGCGCGGCGATTTGTGAAAATCCTCCACTTCGCTGCGCTCCGTTCCGGATTTTCACAAATCGCACCCTTTTTCCAGCCGTTTGCCGGTTTTCTGAGGAGGCAGTTGTTGCTTCAATCGGGGCAGGGAATTTTTCCGCAGGCGGGGCAGGCGCTCCCACGGGCAATTTCCGCCCGCGCGAAGGACAGGCTCTCGCCGTCGATGCACAGCAGGTCGTTCCCCAGGGGGGTAAGCAATCCCAACAGCAGGACGAGCGCCGCGTCGGCCATCAGCGAAGAGACCACAGCCACCGGTGCGCCCAGGGAAGGCAACTGTTCTGCCTGGCCCTCCGGCCCGGCTGCGCCGTAAAGGCACTCCAGGCAGGGGGTCACGCCCGGCTGGACGATTTGCAGCGTCCCGTAGAAGCCATCCACGCCGCCATTGATCAGCGTGATACCCGCTTCGCAGCAAGCTTTGTTCACCGCCAGCCTCGCCTCAAAATTATCAACGGCCAAAATCACGATGTCCCAGCCTACAACCAGCGCCGGGGCGTTTATTTCGTTCACGCGCTGTTTCTGCGGCACAATTTGAATATGCGGGTTGAGCGCGGCCAGCCGTTCTGCTGCCGCGAAAGCCTTCTCCCGGCCGAGGTCGGCCATGGTAAACAAAAACTGCCGGTTCAGGTTGCTCTCCGACACCACGTCGTCGTCAATGATCCCGATGCGCCCCACCCCGGCCCCCGCCAGGCACAGCAGCAGCGTGGAGCCCAAGCCCCCGGCGCCGATCACCAGCGCGGAAGCGCCCGCCAACCGGGCCTGTCCCTCGGGCCCAATCTGCGGCATTATTAATTGGCGGGCATAACGTTCCAAGGCTGGACTCACTTTCGCATTGTTTGTTGCTAAAACAGATTTGCTATGCAATATTCGTGGCTTTGCTGCTAAACAATCTTAACATCCCTCTTCAGCCGCCTCTTGTCCTTCGCCGTCATGGGCGGGAAGGGCCAGGGGAGGTAATCTTTTTGCATGTCCTCATCGCTGAGTTCAGGGATGGGGTGGATTTTGTCATGGTCCTTCTGGTCATAGGGCAGGTCGACATACTCCCCGGCGTCGATGAGCTTTCGTCTGATACGCACGGTCTGGAAGCCCGCCAGGAACATGGGCACTACGCCTTTGTTGCCCAACGAGAACATGGGAACGAGCCTGCGCGTGGCCGCCATGATGGCAAGCGTCGTCCTGCCGACGTCCACGCAGCCGCCGCTGAATATCGTGGCGGCGTCCCTCATGCTGCGGGTGCACTCCCCTATCGCCAGCTTGCGCATGGGCAGGGCCTTGATGGCCGCCCTGTCGTAGGGCTTGCCATTGCCGTCGAAGTAATATTCCTTCCCGTTCACGAGAACAGGCCTGCCGAAGAACACTGCCAATTCAATATCAACAGGTTTTTTGGCGTAGAGGTACATTTCCAGAATGGTGGACACCGCGGGCAGGCAGCCGCCGCCGCACATCCCCTCCATTTCGCGGACGATCTCAGGCGTCACGCTGTGGATGTCAGTTATTAGGTGTTTGTCGTTGTTCGGCGTGAGACCCACAAGCAGCTTGATCTTCGGCCAGTTCTTCATGAAGCGCTCGGAGAGCATGGATTTATCGGCGGGCCGGAAGTGCAGGTAGCGCGGCGTGCCGATGATCTCGACCTCGGGGTCGTCATAGCCCCTGGAGACTGCCTCTATAATGAGCTGATTTGTCTTGGAGCCTATGCCCATCATGTCGGTCGTGAGCCTGTCTGCTTCTACAGAATGGTTGCTGACGACGACCATCCTGGAATCCACAGGGTCCACGGGGCCGGGGGTGACGCCCTCCGCGCCCACGATGCCGTCGATCACCACCAGGTCGGGCTTGAAGAGATACAGCAAATCGACAAGCTTTTTTTCGATCTGGTAGCTGTGGTTACGATAGCGCAGGTGGGTGGGGATGGTCCCCATGGCGTTTTTGAAGCCCAGGGTCACGCCCGTGTAGGCGTTGGTTTTCATTTTTGGCACGGAGACATAGTAAGCCTCCCCGCGCACCACCTCGCTGAGCAGGCGCGGCACGGCCACCTCCTTCATGATCTCCGCCTTGGGCAGAATGTACCTGTCGATGGGCATGTTTTCGAAAGCCACAAGCTCTGCGTTGTAGCGCTTGGCGATCCTATCCAGCCCGACTATTTTAAAATACGCGGTCGTCCCCAGCTGGCCGCCGGTCGATTCTGCGAGGGTAATCTTATCGGTGAAGCGCGTCATGTAGTCCACCACGGCTTCAAATACGCGGGGGTCGGTGGACTGCGGCATGTCCTTCACCTTGAAGCCCGCGTTGTGGAACACCGCCACCAGGTTGGGCTTGATAATCACCCGCCGCCCGGCGATTTTTTCGTTCAGGCCGATGCGGGCGTCCAGGGCGTCGAGGGACTCAAACACCACACGGCGTATCTCCTTGACGTCCTCCCGGGCATAGTAGGCCGCGCTGCCGTAATTCTCCGGCAGCGCGACGAAATCCCGCAGGTAGCCCTGAGGCTTGGCTTCGCCTATTATAATATAACTTTTCTCTTTATTCTCCATCGCCCGCCTCCAGCTTTCTCTTCAGGGGCAGCCACCAGATGAAGCCGCCCAGCACGCAGAACAAGAACGACTTTTTAGCGGGCAGGCCCGCACGGTCGCCGATTTTGCGGCCAATCAGAAAATACTCCAGGGCATGCACAGCCAAAGTGCCCGCCAGGGCGAGCAGGATTTTTTTCATGTTCTCATCCTCCTCTGATAAATACCACGCAGCTGATGACGTCACTGTCCTTCAGCGGGGTATTGAAAGGCAGCGCCTCGCCGTTGAGACGCAGCATACATATCTTGGCCACCGGGCCGGGCATTCCCAGCCCGGCGGCCGCTTTGCCGAAGGTGGCCCCCTCCGGCAATTCCATCCAGCCCCTTTCGTCCAGCTTTTTATTCGGCAGCCCGAAAGGGGTGAACACCTTGACCCTGATCATAGCTTATGCGTTCCCGTCCATACGGATGGCCCCCATGGGGCAGGCCTTCTCGCAGATGCCGCAGCCCGTGCAGCCTGAAGCGTCCACTTTGGGGTAGAGATTCTTCAGCGCGTCCACGCCGTTGACGGACAGCGTGATGCAGCTGAACGGGCAGGCCAGCACGCACACGCTGCAGCTGACGCAGGGTTCGAAATCGAATACGGGCAGTTTGCCTTTCATGCTCCGACCTCCATTTCCAGCAGGGCGTTGATGCCCAGGGCTTCCACGGTCTCGGGCGCGGGGACGCCGGTTTCGCCGTCCCAGCCCATGACCTTCCAGTGCAGGCTGACCTGCTCCTTCGCGTAGGGGGCCTTGACGCCCTTCAGGGGCCCGCTGCGCAGGGAGGGGTAGCCCAGCGCCCGTCCGGGCAGCTTCACCGAGGCCGGGTCTATGCCCTGCTTGACGTTGAACAGCTGCCGCATGGTTTGGACGCGCTTGCCTATCTCCATATAGTCGTCGCCGGAGCGGCCCCAGCCGGCGGCGGCGTTCAGGTACTCTATCAGCTTGAAGGTGTGCACGCCCATCATCTCGCCGTAGTAGCAGCCGCCCGCGCCGTCCATCATCATGGTGTAGCAGGCGTTGGCCGCCGTGGCCAGGGCGACGGTCTCCGTGGGCTCCAGGTTCTCCTTCTTGTTGCGCAGCTTCGCGGGGGGGGCCCAGGAGCAGATGTCGCACAGGGACATCGCGTTGTACATCAGGTCCATGGCCACGGTGTGCTTGCCCGGCGCGGGCTCGGCGGCGTAGTGGGTCACCAGGTGGCCGTCGTTCTTGGAGTCGTGCGCGGGCAGCTCGCTGCCGCCCACCTGCATGGCCAGGCGCTCGCTGCCCTTGCCGATGCGCCGCGCGGCGATCCGGGAGCCGTCCGCCAACACGTCTCCGAAGCCCTCACGGGCGATCATCTTCTTCACCAGGGCGATGATGGCCTGCGTGTTGCCCCAGGTGAGTTCCAACCCGTCGGTATCCGCCTTGGTGAGGATGCCCACCTCGAAGCACTCGATGGCGAAGGCGACCGTAGCCCCGGCAGAAATCGTATCCATGCCCGCGCGGTTGAGCAGCTCGTTGATGATGAAGATGGAATCCAGCGAATTGTTCACCAGCAGCGGCCCGAACTGGTTCATGGTTTCATATTCCGGCTTGTGGGTCTCATCATACTCCATGCCGGGCACCTTGCCGGTATCCAGCATCCCGCCGCAGCCCATGGGGCAGGAGTAGCAGTGGTATTTGGCGGTCTCCATGGCCAGGATTTTATCGGGATTAAATTCTTTGTTGGCACCGGGCACGTCCTTGGGCCCGCCGCTCCAGTTTTTCAGCGGGGCGTCCCCGCTGACCACCGCCAGGGCCTGGTTCATGGGGGTGCCCCATTTTTTCAGGAGCATTCCGGACATCGCGCCGTCCATGGGGAAGGAGACGGGCAGCCCCATCATCCGGCCCACCATGGGGAGCATGGCGCCGCTCACGGGAGGGACCAGCATACGCTTGATCTTCCGGCCCATCACGCTGCTGAGTTCCTTCACCCGCTCCGGCTGCGCGCTGCGGATGGGCAGGCTGCCCGCCAGCACCACGGCCTTCAGGCGCTTGGAGCCCATCACGCCGCCGAGCCCCGAGCGCGCGGCGATCCTGCCGCCGTCGTTGCAGATGCCCGCGATGCACGAGCGGTTCTCGCCCGCCTGGCCGATTACGGCCACCCGTGGGAGCTTCTTGCCCTTTTGGCTGTCTTCGGTCAGGCGCTTTTCGGCTTCAGTGGCGTCCAGGCCCCAATAGGCGGAGGCGTCGCGCAGCTCGCAGGTCCTGTTGTCCATGTAGAGGTAGACCGGCTTCTCGGAGACGCCGCGGAAGAAGATGGCGTCCACGCCGCACTGCTTGATGGCGGGCGCGAACATGCCCCCGCAGTTGGAGTCCCCCCAACCGCCGGTGAGCGGGGACTTGCCCACCACGGTCCAGCGCCCGCAGAACAGCGCGCCGGTGCCGGTCAGGGCCCCACTAGTGATGCCGAGGATGTTGTCCGGCCCCAGCGGGTCGGCCCCCGCCGGAATGTTTTTCAGGCAGTACCAGGCGCCCAGGCCCTTGCCCGAAAGGACGTTGTAGTAGATTTCGTCCGGAACCTTGGTCTTCTTGATCTCGCCGGAGGTCAGGTCGACCTCCAGGATGGAACCCATGCAGCTTACCATGAATGATCGCCTCCTTTTTTCTCGCCTTTATTGTAGCATCGTTTGGAGCGGCTGTCAAGCAAATTACAGCCAATTCCCGCGATTTATTTGACAAGGCCGTATATCCTGTGTTATACTAAATATATATACTTATAGAGAGGGATGGTTATTAACTTGAAGAAACTCAAAACAATCCTGCTTGGCAAGGCGCTTGCCAACGACCGCCTGAGCCACGAGAAGCTCTCTCGCACCTGGGGGCTCCCCATCGTGGCCAGCGACGCGGTCTCCTCCGTGGCCTACGCGGTGGAGGAAATTCTCTACGCCATGCTCCCCATGATGGGGCTGCTTGCGGTGCGCTATGTGGGAGGGGTCAGCCTTTCCATTATTTTTTTGCTGCTCATCCTGGTGTTCTCCTATTCCCAGACCATCACGCATTACCCCAAGGGCGGCGGGGCGTATGACGTCTCGAAGGAGAACTTCGGGCGCGGCATCTCCCTGGCGGCGGCGGCCTGCCTGATCGTGGGCTACATCCTCACCGCCGCTGTGAGTATCGCCTCCTCCACGGCGGCCATCGTGGCGGCCTTCCCCTCGCTGGCGGAGCAAAGGGTGCTCATCAGCCTGGTGTGCCTCGCGCTCATCACACTGATCAATCTGCGCGGGGTTTCCGAATCCTCGAAGATCTTCGGCGTGCCCACCTACCTGTTTATCGCCTCCATGGCGGTTTTGATCGTTGCCGGGGTGCTGCGCTCCCTTTCGGGCAGCCTGGCCCCCATCGACTACAGCGCCCACAGGGACATCCTCCCCTCCGGGGCGGCCTCCGGCATGACGCTCATGGTCTTCCTGCGCGCCTTCGCCTCGGGCTGCTCGGGCCTGACGGGGGTGGAGGCCGTGAGCAACACCGTGCCCAACTTCAAGGACCCGCCCGTGAAAACGGCCAAGCACGTGCTCTACATGCTGGGCGGGATCGTCATTTTTATTTTTGGAGGTACGGGCTTCCTGGCCGGGCAGCTGCAGGTGATCCCCCTGGAGAAAACGACGGTCATCTCGCAAATAGCCGATGCGGTGTTCGGCAAGGGAATCATGTTCTATGTACTGCAATTTACCACGGCGCTGATCCTGCTCCTGGCCGCCAACACGGCCTACAGCGGTATGCCGGTTTTAATGTCAATTTTGTCGCACGATAGATTTGTACCCAAGCAGTTCTCCCACAGGGGGGCCAAGCTGAGTTTCTCCAATGGGATTATTTTGATTTCCGTGGTCAGCGCCCTGCTGCTGGTCGCATTCAACGCCGATACCCACGCCCTCATCCCCTTCTACGCCGTGGGCGTGCTGGTCTCGTTCACGATTTCGCAGGCGGGCATGTTCGTCAAGTGGATGAAGATGAAGAGCGCGGGCTGGCAATACAAGAGCCTCATCAACGGCTTCGGCGCGCTGGTGACGCTGGTGGGCTCCGTGGTGGTGTTCGCCATGCGTTTGCTCGAGGGCGCGTGGGTGATTGCCATCATCATCCCGCTGGTCATGTGGTTCATGTCATTCACGCATAAGAATTATCACAGGTTTTCCCAGGCGATCCGCGCGGAAGGCTATGATTATCGCAATCAAGGCGCCCGGGAGGCAGTCCCCGCGCCCTGCGTGGTGCTGGTGCACTATATGAACAAGGGCACGCTCAAGGCCCTGGACTACGCCATGGACATCTCCTCGGAGGTCTGTGCCGTGCACATAGACACCACGCCCTCCCACACGGCGCTTTTGCGGGAGCAGTGGGAGGCCCTGGGCATAGCCATCCCCCTGACCGTAATCCCGGCCCCCTATCGGGACGTGCTCGAGCCCCTCGCCGATTACATCTCCGAACGCGAGGCACGGCTGGCGCCGGGCGAGCACCTGACCGTCATCCTGACGAAGTTCATGAGCGACCGATACTTCAGGCTCTTCCACAACCAGACGCCCCTATATATCGAGCGGCAGCTCAGCCGCCACAAAAGCGTCGTGACGTCCGTGGTGCCGTTTATCTGCGACGAGGAATGAGCATTTAAAAAAGCACAAAAAGCCTTATGATTATGCGCTAAAACATTCGCTTTTTTCTTTGACAAACAATCAGCGATACACCGTTTGCTGCCCTTGCTTTGCCATGCGTCTCTACGGCATCTGCAAAAAAACCGCCCCCACCGGGCGGTTTTTTTACGCAACCATTATACCACAAAACTTTTGTAAATACAAGACTTGTAATGCAAAAATATGTGCTGTATAATAGTGAAAACCAATCATGAAGGAGAACCCATGGAGGACAAGAAGCTCAAGGGCCTGGCAAAGATCAAGTACATCTTTTTTCTCATCAAACCCTACTGGAGATACGGCAAGCCCTACATGGTCATCACCATCGCCATGGCGGCGGTGCTCCAGCCGCTTTCCACGTACCTCGCCACGCTGCTGCCGCAGAAGGCCATCGACGCGGTGATGGCGGGGGCCGGGCGCGGCGAGGTGTTCCGGGTGATCGGCCTGTATACCCTGGGCATCGCGCTGATCGCCGCTGTGACGGAGCTGGTGAAGATGGGCTATTCCGACCTCGCGCGGCAGCAGATCCGTATGCGCATACAAAACGAGGTGAACGAGAAGGCCCTGTTCACGGACTACAAATACTACGACAATCCGGATTTTTTCAAGAAATTCATGTACGCCCAGGAGGAGTACCCCGACCACGCGGGCATGGTGTCTTGGTTTTTGCCGCGCATCGTCACCGGCACCATCACCATCGCCGCCATGACCACGCTCATCGCCATGACGGGCCCCGTCTTGCTGGGCGTGACGCTGGCCTTCGTCGTCCTCGGCGGCGTGGTGCTGCTGCCCACGCTCAAGCCGGAGGCGGACCTGCGGGTCCACTGGAACGACAGCTGGCGGCCGATCGAATACGCGACCCGCCTGCTCAAGCAGAAGGAAAACGCCGCCGAGCTGCGCTCCTCCGGCGCGGGCATCAAATTCCTGCGGTCGGTGGATTCCGTCATCGGCCGCAACCAGACCGCCTACCGCATCTTCAAGAAGAAGACCATGCCCTTCTACGTGACGCAGGAGATCGTTACGCCCATCCAGACCGCCTGCATCCTGGCCTACATCATCCTGTTCGTCATCGAGGGGGACACCTCCAAAATCGGGCTGTACGCCTCCCTCACGGTGGCCTCCGCCGCGCTGGCCTCCAACATCGGCACCGTGTTCGACTGCATCAAGGACATGCTGCAGTGGACGCTGCACGGCGAGCGCATCGCCGCGTTTTTCGAGGCCAAGTCCGAGATCGAGCCCCCGCGCGAGGGCGTCCTCCCCGCGCCGGAGGGCGTGTACGACGTCGAGCTGCGCGACGTCTCCTTCGGCTACGACAACGCCGCCTTCGCCATCGAGCACCTGAATTTGCGCTTCAAGCCGGGGCAGCGGGCGGCAATTGTCGGCGAAAACGGCGCGGGGAAGACCACGCTGACCAAGCTCCTGCTGCGCCTGTACGACACAAAAGATGGCCAGGTGCTCATCAACGGTGTCAATATTAAAGAGTATGACATTCACAAGCTCAGATTGCACATCGGCATCGCCTTCCAGGACGTGCGCGTGCTGGCCATGAGCCTGCGCGACAACCTGACCGTCTACAACGATGTGCCCGACGAGCAGCTCCTCGAGGTGATCCACAAGCTGGGGCTGGAGAGCGTGCTGGAAAAGGCGGGGGGCGACGGTTCCGACATGCTGTCAGACGCCAACAAAGCGGCGCTGGACAAGATGGTCTCCCGGGAGTTCACCGAGGACGGCGTGGCGCTCTCCGGCGGGGAGGCCCAGCGCATGACCCTGGCGCGGCTGTTCACCGGGCAGTTCGGCCTGCTGGTGCTGGACGAGCCCTCCTCGGCCCTCGATCCAATGGCCGAATACAACCTCATGCAGATCATCCTGGACGCCTCCAACACCGCCACTACCCTCATGATCGCCCACCGGCTCTCCACCGTGCGCGATTTCGACGTGATCTACCACATGGAGGGCGGCGCGATCATAGAAAGCGGCACGCATGACGATCTCATGGCTGCGCGGGGGAAATACTGCGAGATGTTCACGCGGCAGGCGGAGAATTACCAGAATGCCGCGGAGGGGTGATTTTGGGGATTGCTTTTTTCAGCGAATGCGTGTATACTAGGGGTAGAGGTGATTAGCGCATGAAAAAAATGAAAATTTACCTGGAGACGACGGTGTTCAATCGGTATTTCGAGCCGGAACGGGATAACTACAGGGACACGGTTCGGCTGTTTGAGGAAATTGCCGAGGGTCGGTTTGAGGCGTACACATCAGCTTATGTGGTAAAAGAACTGTTGGATACTACAGACGAACCGAAACGTGAAGCGATGATGGCGCTTCTCCGTCGGCATCATGTAATTATCCTTGATGAATCGAGAGAAACTGAGGTGCTGGCGGAAGCGTATGTAACGCATGGCGTTATAACAAGGCCGCATCAATACGACAGGCTGCATATCGCCTGTACGTCCGCGCATGGCCTGGATGCCATTATCAGCCTCAATTTTTCCCACATCAACAGGAAGAAGACCAAGGAACTCACGGAGCCTGTCAACAGACTGTACGGCTACATCAAAATTTTCATCGGTACGCCAATGGAGGTGATTAATGATGGCGAATAGCTTGGACTACGAGAAAGAGATCGACGAGCTCCGTGCAAGGCTTTACGAGGAGTATCTTTCGATGAAACCAGAGGAGTGGCGCAAGATGATCAGCGACACAGCCCACGAGGCCGCTGAGAAATATGGCCTGACTATCATCCCCTCCCGCTCCGTCCGCACAACCTACTAAACGCCCCCAGCCCCCGGCTCCTTGCAGGGCCGGGGGCTAATGCTATCCTGTATTCTGCCTACTCCGCCAGGCCGCCCTCTTCGCGCCGCCTGATTTGCAGGACCTCGAGCACCTCGGCGAGCTTGGCCTCGGTCAGCTCGTATTTACGCATGGGCAGCAGGGCCAGCACGTTGGAGATGGCGGGGATGATGGAGATGGCGATGAACATCATGGTAAAGAAGTTGAAGATCTGGCCGGAGGTCAGCGCGCCCTCTGCGATGCGGTGGACGACCATGTCGCCGCCGCGCTGCATCACCTCGCGGGGGATTTTGCCCTCGTTGAGCATATTCTGCAGGATCATGAGGTTCACCCCGGACATGCCCACGATGGCGCTGAGGGTCTGGTAGAGCAGCGTGGAGATGCCGTTGCCTATCTTCGCCATAAAGGTGAGGCCCGAGAAGAACACGCCGTCGGGCCGGACGTTGTGGGTGAAATCCTCGTAGTCCACCGTGTCGGTGATCATGGCCGTCTGCAGCACGATGAACAGGCCCATGGCCACGCCCTTCACCAGGAACATCGCCGTGAGCACGACGAGCATGGCGGGGTGGGTCAGACCGCCGGGCAGCCGCAGCGAGAGCAGGTACACGAGGAAGAGCAGCAGGTTGATCGGCAGCTCGCCCAGGTTGCACCACATGTAGAGCCTGTGCTTGCCGAAGCGGTCCATGAGCCGCGGGGCCAGGATCTGCGCCGGGAACATTCCCGCGAAGACGCCGCCGCCGATCAGCGCGGTGTAGAACAGCGCCTTGCCCGGGTCCTTGCTGGAAAAATAATAGGTCACTAGGGGCACGGCCACCAGCATCAGGATGTTGCGCGGGGTGGCCAGCACGCCCGAGACCAGCAGCTGCCGGAAGGGCCTGTTGCTCCACAGCATCTGGACATTCTCCTTGAAGGTGTTGACCTTCTGGTTTTGCGTGGTGATCTTCTCGCGCACGAAGATGCCCGCCATCTGGAAGGCGATGTAGCCGAGCGTCAGGAAGCCCAGCGCCGTGACGATGACGCCCGACCTGTCGGAGCCCAGCGACTGCCCCACGGCCAGCGCGATGGGCTGGAACAGCGCCATGGCCAGCCCGCCGCCTATGCCGCCGATGATGCGCGCGTTGGCCTGCAGCTTCTGCCGGTGCTTCTCGTCCTCGGTCATCAGCGCGGTGATGCCCCACAGGGGGATGTCGCCCGCGGTGTAGAACAGGTCGAACAGGATGTAGGCGATCAGCGCCCAGGCCACCACGCCCACGTTGCGCCAGGGCGAGACGCCCTCGGCGTAGGAGTAGGGCGGGCAGAGGAAGCACAGCATGGTGAAGACGTACACCCCCGACGGCGCCCACATCAGGTAGGGCCGGCATTTGCCGTACTTGCTGCGGGTCCTATCCACGATGACGCCCATGATGGGGTCGTTGATGGCGTCCCACACCTGGGCGATGGTCATGATGAGGCCCACGATGATCGCGGGGATGAACAGGACGTCCCTGGCGACATAGTTGGTGAACATGGGGATGGTGCTGAAGATCATGTTCTGCCCGAACATGGCGAAGAGGTACATGTTGCGCTCGCGCGGGGTGTAGGTTTTCAGCTGCCGCATTTCATCACGCTTTCAAATAAATTTTATGTTTAGGCCATTATAGCACGCATATTGATAAAATACAAGCTTGCAGGACAGAAAAAAACGTGATATAATAAATCACAGGAAAAGGGGGTGTATGTATGGCATTGACCGGTGCCTGGCCCATCGCGCTGTTTGTCGGCGTGTCCATCCTTGCCGTATCCTACGGCTGGGGGATGCGCGGGACCACCCTTGGCGGCGAGAAGGGCGCGATGCTTCCCGGGGCGCTGATGGGACTGCTGATCGCGGTGTTCAGCGGGTCGGCGTTTTTGCTGGAGCGCTTCTACCTTCTCAGCGCGGCGGGGGCGTTGGGGATGTACTTCGGCGGCTCGATGTCCTACATGCAGAGCATTGGCCTGGGCTCCGACCGCAACCCGCCGGAGGACCTCAAGCGCGGCCTGACGGGCATCGCCGTGAAGGGCTCCATCTGGTTCGGCATCTTCGGCGCGGTGGTGGGCCTGTTTTTGACCTTCCTGGCCGGGGCGTACAGCCTGAAAGCTGTGCTGCTATTGTTCGGCGCCATGCCCCTGGCGGGCCTGATTGGGTCAAGGCTGTTCGACCGGCCCTTCGACGAGGCGAAGGGCATACATCCCAAGATATACTTCTCGCGCAACCGGCCCGAGGGCATGGGCGTGCTCTTCGGCATCCTGGCGGCGCTGGTCGTCTTCGCGGCGGCGAACAGGGACGCCCTGGCGCTCTGGCTGACGCTGGGCAGCACGGTTTCCGGCGGCGCTGGCTTCGTGCTGGCGCAGCTGCTCCACATACGCTCCAAATACCCCAACAAGAGGGGCCGGGTGTTCCTCGGCAGGTACAGGGGCTGGATAGGCTACTGGAAGGTGGCCGAGTGTACATACGGGGGCATCGCCGGGCTGGGCATCTCCGTTACATTTGTGCTGATTGCGAGGCTTTTGCCGGGGTACCAGGAGAGGTACGCCTCCATCGCCTGCGTTCCCCAGATGCTGCAAATCGAGCCTTGGATACTGCCCGCGATTTTCGCGATCCTGCTGGGGATAGACCTGCTGAAGTATATCCGCCGGCGGCCGAAGACCGAGAAGGAGCTGCGCTACATGCTCAGCCGGGGCTGGATGAGCGGCCAGGAGCTGGAGCTGGCCCTGCAAAGGCCCGGCAGGGAGCCCTCGAGGGCGTTTCAGCTCTACGAGAAGCTCGCGCACATCGCTGAATTCCCCATCTATTGCTACATTCCCCTGCTGATGCTCTTTTTGGGAAGCGGCGAGGCGGCGGAGCTCGTTTCGTTTTATGTGCTATATTACGTTATCATCGAGCACCAGTTGTTCGAGCGCTTCAAGTGGTTCCGGACGATCATGCTCTGGCGCGCCGCGCTGCTCGGGTTTGGGTTTTTGATTGTCTTCGCGCAGTTCTATTGGCACTGGTCGCCCGGTCTGCTGCCCACCATGCTGCTCTACGGCGCGGGCTACGAGGCGATCACCCTGGTGGGGAACATCGCGAAGAACAGCCCGGACCGCCACGGGAAGAAGACCATCAAAGAGAGCTCCCTGAAGGAGGCCTACGGGAGCGCGGCGACCATGCACGGGTATTACTTCATATGCATCGCCGTTATCACTGCATTTGCCGCCCTAATCTGAGAAATGTGAAAGGGGAAATATTCATGAAATTCGCAAGGCAGATTCCCAACGCGCTTTCCATCTTCCGGCTGGTGGGCTCGTTTTCCCTGCTGGCCATCACGCAGATCCCCGACCGCGCCGTGATGCGCGCGGCGTTTACGCTGACCTACCTCATCGTGGGCGGTACCGACGCCCTGGACGGGTGGATCGCCCGGAAATGGCACTTTGAAAGCGAGTTCGGCGCGAAGATCGACAACATCGCAGATACCTGCGTGTTCGTCACGGGCTTCGTCAGCCTGCTGTTCCTGCTGAGGCTGTACCCCTCCCTGCCGAGCATCGCGGTGCTCAGCCTCGGCGCGGCGCTGAAGGTGTTCAGCTTCGCGCTGACAAAGGTGCGCTTCGGGGAGTGGAACACCATGCACACCTACACCAACAAGGCGCTGGGCGTGGTGATGTTCTCCGCCGTGCCCGTGTGCGTGTGGATGGGCGAGATCAACTTCTGGGCCGTGGTGGCCGTGACGGCCTGCATCGCCCTGACCGTGGCGGAGGACACCTACATCCTGCTGACCAGCGAGACCTACAATGTCAACCACAAGGGCCTGCTGTTCGAGAAGAGGGCGAAATAAGCCCTACTGATAGCGTCTGACGACCTCAATCAAACGGTCCAAAAAGGCGTGCTCGCCCAAGGTGTTAATCTTGAGCAGCACCGCCTGGCTGCCGCCGGAGGTGATGGCGGAGAGGAACAGCCGCCCACCGCTCTGCACCAGGGTGACGTTCAGGCTCACCCGGTTTTTGCCGACCATGCTGTAGCGCTCGTAGACCCGCACCGCGCAGCGCATGTCCGGCCCGGCGAAGTCGCTGCCGTCCTCGTAGCTGGCCGAGGCGCTGCCGCGCAGGATGCCGTCGTGAATAGCACCGGCAATTTCGTCAAAATTGCCTCTGAGATAGCTTTCGAATTTGGCCATGGAAAAATCTCCTTAAAACTCCGTAATCGCCTCCGGCTTTGCCGCCTTGGGATAGATGTAGCCCGAGGCGGGGGGCATGGAGTTGTAGATTCTTTCAATGTCAATCACATGCGCGCCGGCCTTTTTGCCGAAGTAACTGCCCTTGACCAGCACGCTTTGCATATCCAGGTTCAGCGCCATCACGCTCACGGGCGTGCCGGGCGCGAGGCCCGCAAGGTCCTCGCCGAAGGGGCTGCCCGCAAAGGCGATGCGGTCCGTGCCCGCGTGGGTGGCCTGCACGATTGGCGTAATGGACAGGCCGTTCTCTCCGGTGCAGCAGAGGAATTTCGGGCTGTCGATCCCCGCGAAGAGCGCCCTGCCGAAGAGGTTGAGGGCGTTCTTTTCGCTCTTCGCGGCGAAGGGCGCGGCGGCGCGGCTGAGCAGCGCCCCAAGGCCGATCTGCAGCACGGGCAGCTTTTCTACTTCCGTGATTTCAAGCAAATCCAGATACCATACGGTGTTGACGCCGAAATACGCATTGTAGCGGAAGAGCGGCTTGTTGTTGTACATGTCGAACTCCGGGCCGGTTTTGGCCGTGTGGGTGAAGCGCGCGCGGCCGCGCAGCCACTTCATGTCGGCCGTGAGGGCCAAAAAGGCGCAGTCGGGCCGCTTGGGTAAAAACTCCTTGCTCAAGCCCACGCAGAACTGCCCGAACATGACCCTGTCCTCCCCCAGGCCCTCCAGCGAGCTGAGGAAGGTCAGGTGGGGCTTGCCCTCGTCGTCGATTGTGCCCAGCAGGGCGAGCTTGCTGGTCAAGGCGAGCAGCTCCCGCGCCGCCGGGCTGATGGTGTTGTTCATAGGTAATACTCCTGTCTGTGTAAATCAATGCGCTAAAAAAATCTATCTGTCAACACTTTGAATTCCGGCTTTGTTACATAGGAACAATAGCAGGCCTCGCCGGCAAAATGCAGCACCTTTTCAAATCGGAATCGCAAAACCGGCATGGTGACATACCGCATCACCTCGGTTTTGGGGATCCACATAACTTCGCTTGTTTCGTCCGAAATGGTGGGCTGGCCATCTACATAATCACAAAGGAAGTCGAACATCACTTTTGTCGGCACATGCGTTACGCCGTCATGATAAAGATATTGCCCGACGTTGGAATACACCCCTACCAAGCATCTGACGGAAGCCGTAATGCCGCTCTCCTCAAAGATTTCCCGCAATACGCCTTCCACAAGATTTTCGCCGATTTCAACCTGCCCGCCCGCGGTATCCCAGCCTCTGTGATGTGTTTTCACGAGAAGCAGGTTTCCGCTTTTATCCTCCACATAGCCTGCAGCGGCTACAATATGTGTAGGAAAGCCCATGCTGGTTCCCTCCAAGAGAATTATTTCTGATTTTGCCTGGCCGCCTCTGCTATTCTTTCACCGCGCCCGTCCAGCGGGTATCCGAACAGGCGCCGGTGGATTTCGCGATTTCGCACAGCGCCTCCATTTTTTCGCGGGCGGCCAGAGGCACACCTGCGAATTCCCAGGCACGGCCCATGCTGCGATATTTTGATTCGCACAGGTTGTTGAACGCGCACAGCTCCCAGCGTTCGATTGCATCGCTGTGTTCTTTGAGCAATTCGCCTATAGCCCGGATATTTTCATCGCTGTCCGTCGCGCCGGGGATAATCGGCGTTCGTATCCAGCACCTGCGGTGCGATTCAGCCACGATTCGAAAATTGCGCAGGATCTCTTCGTTGCCCGCGCCGGTCAGCTCTCTGTGCTTTGCGCTGTCGGCTACTTTTATATCGTACAGCACCATATCGCAATGCTCCAGTGCCGCGCGCAGTCGCGCTTCCGGCACCAGGCCGCAGGTGTCAATCGCCACATGCGCGCCCCGTTCCTTCAGCAGGCGCAGCAGCTCGAGCGAGGCCCCCTGCATCAGCGCCTCCCCGCCCGAGAGCGTCACGCCGCCCTCGGCGCCCCAGTAGGCCCTGTCTTTGAGCAGCTCGCGGCAGAGCTTTAAAACATCCCAAGGCAGGCCTTTAGCCTCCAGAGCGCCCGCCGGGCAGGCCTCGCAGCAGGCGAAGCAGCCCACGCAGCGCGCCCGGTCAATGGCTACGCCGGATGCTTCGAAGGCCAGGGCTTTTTCCGGACATGCGATTGCCCCCTGGGGGCAGACAGCGGCGCAGCTCCCGCAGCCCATGCATCGCGCGGCGTGCCACAAAACTTCTCTGCGCGGGTCAATGCTCTCGGGGTTGTGGCACCAGCCGCAGCGCAACGGGCAGCCCTTGAGGAACACCGTGGTGCGCAGGCCGGGGCCGTCCTCGCTGGACATGCGCTGGATGTCGAGGACTGTGAGGGTGGGCATATGTTTCCTTTCAAGGTTGATTTAAGGCATTGAGCGCATCTTCATATATTTTCAAGTAATCCTGATTATTTGACATATATAGCGGCTCGCCGTCATCAATAAAATAATATAGCTGGCCGTCTTTGATAATCATCTTGCGTAAAATTGTGTAATCAAACAGTTCGTCCGCTTCGCCGAATTCGTCTGTATCCTCGGAAAAGAAATGGCTGGAATATTCCACGCGATCACAGGTGAGCGCGAGAATATCTTCGAAGGGATAATAGCGACAGATGACACGCGATGTCTCAAAATCAAATGCAGCCTCAACAATTTTCAGGTCTCCATTCCCATCGCGATATGCTCTGAAGAAGGAACCTTTCTTCGCTGGATAGATGCCGGATGCATCGGCTTCGGTCTTTTCATATGTGTCAATCGAAGCATCACGCATATGGCGCATCGCGTCGAATTTGAATTCGCTGTATCGAAAAGCAGCACTGTGTGCTTCCCTCATCGCCAACGCCTCGATCACACTTGCCGTATCTTCGGCTGCCTTTTCAGCCGAAATCGGCCCGTGCTTGAAAAAGCCCAGGAGAGAGCTGTTTTCATAGGTATCGGACATACTTCTTATAATCAGCAGGGGGACGCCCAGTTCCTGCGCGGCCTGCACAACGGCATAGCTCTCCTGGTCCACGGCCACCGCGCCGCAGGCGTTCGCGATTCTGTCGTAGTCGCTCTTGCGCCAGGTCATCTTGTTGCCGGTGGCGACGGGGGCGAGCTGCGCATCCTTGAGAACGCCATCAGCGAGGGCCGCGAGGGCCGCGTCTGTCTTGATGGAGACCCAGTCGTCCTTCCACGCCGGAAAGACCTCGCTGGCAATTATAGTTTCGTAGAGGCCAATCTCGGGCACGATGCCGCCGGACATCCCGAACAGGACGAGCACATCTGGCTGGAAATTCTCGATGAGCGCCCGCGCGCCCGCCTCGGCTTTGTCCAGGCCCATGCCGCACTGGTGGAGGATGACATGCACTGAACCAATCCTGCCATATGTGTACTTTTTCCCGGCATTCTTGATTTCCCGGGCGTCGTCCATCCGGTCAATCATGTGTTTTGCCTCCATGTCCATAGCGGCGAGGAGAGCAACGGAGGGTTTTCCGGGGAGCACGAGGCCATACGCCTCCTCGGTGCCGATGAACCATATCGCAAGGGCTGCGCCCGCAATACAAATCACCAGCGCGATTGCGCTGAGAAGTATGACTATGCGTTTTTTCATGCTGTCTATCCCATTTCAGCTAATTTCTTGATCACGGCTTCCGTGCCTTCAGCGGCCTTGTCGGCGGCGATAGGGCCGTTTTTGGGCCAGGCAGGCAACGTGGAGTAGTGGTAGGTGTTCGCCGTGCAGCGGATCACCAGCAGGGGGATGCCCTTCTCCTTGGCCACCTTCGCCACGGCGTAGCTCTCCAGGTCGATAGCCACCGCGCCGCTCTGGGCCGCGATGCGCGCCATGGCCTTCGGCGTGATGGAGAAGCCCGATTCCGCCACCAGGCGCACGCGCCGGGCGTGGGGCAGCAGTTCCTGCGCGAGGGATACGAGCGCTTCGTCGGCGGGGATGGCGTCGCCGCCCTCCACGCCTTCCAGGCTGAGGGAATCCGCAATCATCACCTGGTGCACTTCGAGCTCGGGAACGAGCGCGCCGGAGGTGCCGTAGACGAATAAATTGCTCGGCTGGAAGGCATCGATCATGTCGCGCACGCCGGCCTCGGCCTTCTTCAGGCCCATGCCGGTCTGCACCAGCACGACCTCCGTGCCGCCAATCGTGCCGCGGGTATATGTCCTGCCCGCCACCTTGACTTGACGCACGCCGTCCATGCGCTTGACCAGCTGCTTGGCCTCCACTCTCATCGCCGCCAGCACGGCGATGGGTACCTGTTCGGGCTCTGCCTCCGGCGCGCCGCAGGCCGCGAAGGCGAGCAGGCACAGCAGCAATACCAATGCTGACGTTATTGCTTTTTTCATAGCAATTCCCCCTAATTTATGTTGTCTTGATATCCATACACGCCTCGGCGTCCGCCGGGTCGCGGAAATCCTCCCGGAGAGTGCACCAGAACTTCTGCTCGATGAGATCAAGCTCGCTGTAGACGCAGTCCTGGCATTCGCGGTTGATGTAAAGGTCGTAGACGAAGCCCATGGGTGTCCCTTTCTGTCAAGTTAGTAGAAACGCCAGCCCAATGCCCGAGAGGAATCCATAGCCATGCGCTAACATGCTGCCCGGGTCAACCACGTTCGATATCACATAGAGCAGCAGGTAGATCCGTCCGGGCCACGAAATTGCTTGCAGCAGCTGCGGCTCCCGCACAAGCATGATCGCAAGCACCGCCAGCGCCCCGTAAATCGCCGGTGAACCCCCTTGGCCGTATTCAGAATCGGGGAAATGAAATACCGATAACAGGCTGACAACCAGACCGCTAACCAGCAGCACCAGAAGATAACGCCAAGGGCCGAGCTGTGACTCCATAAAACTGCCCATGGCCCAAAGCGCCGCGCAATTGCCCGCCAAGTGAAACAGCCCGCAATGCAAAAACAGATAGCTCACTAGCCGCCAGAGCTGGCCGCGCCGCACGGCCGGGGCATTCAGGCAAAGGGCTTTGTTGAAGGGTGTGTGGTGCTTGCCCATTTGAATTCCGCAATTGCCTTGCTTGCCCAGGACAAGATATGAATAGCTCCAGCGTTTTACGCCCTTGGGCGGGAACACCAGGTAATCCAGCACGTGCACAATAACCAACAATGCGATCAGGCTATATGTAACCATATTGAACCTCATTGAACCTTAATATTTATTGTGCGATTCCCTTGCTATAATCTCGTTTTGCAGCTCCCTGCCCACGGCGGTGAAGTAGGCGTTGTAGCCTGTCACGCGCACCAGCAGGTTGCGGTAGTTCTCCGGGTGCTTTTGGGCGTCGCGCAGCATGGCGGCGTCGAGGACGTTGATCTGAAGGGCCGTGCCGCCATTTTGCACATAGCCGCGCAGGAAGCTCTTGAGCTTGGCGCGGCGCTCGTCGCCCTTCAGCAGGGCGGGCGAGAGCGTGATGGTGTGGCTCGCGCCGTTGGGCAGGCAGTTGTTCCAGCGCTTGTAGTCCCCCGCCCCGTCCTCGGCGAAGCCGCCGAGGGCCGTGCCCACGGAGTTCGCGTTGGCCGTGGGGCCGTTGACGTCCGCGCCGTTCACCGGGCATATGGCGTTGCTGAGGAACTGCCCCCGGGCGCGGCCGTCCGGGCTGGCGGGGAGCACGAAGCCCGAGCCGATCCAGTAGTTCCAGCTGAGCATCCCCCCGCGGTACTGCGCGCCGGTGGGCGTCTTATACTTCCAGGGCTCCTCGCTCCACAGAGCCATCACGCGCCGGGCCAGGGCGTCGGCCTCGTCGTCGTCGCGGCCATACTTGGGGGCTTTATTGAGCGCCTGCGCCTGGAGCACCTCATGGCCCTCCCAGTTGTCCTTCAGGGCCTGGATGAGCTCTGCAATCGTGCATATCTTTTTGTCATACACCAGGTACTTGATCGCCAGCAGGCTGTCGACCGTACTGGCGAAGGTGACGCCCTCAATGGTGATGAAGTTCAGCTGCGCGCCGCCCTGCGTGATGTCCAGGCCCTTCTCCGCGCAGCCGTCCACCAGGCAGGAGAGATAGGGCGTGGGGGCGAACTCGGCCCTGACGGCACACGAGCGGTTGTAGAGATCGACCATCTTCTTCACCAGGAACTTGATCTGGGCCTCGAAGGCGGCGAAGAAATCCTCGAAGCTCTTAAAGCCAGCAGGATCGCCGGTTTTCGGGGCGTTTACGGGGGTCTCGTAGGGCTTGTTCCAGAGGGAATCCCTGTAGTCCACCAGCTCCTCCCCGTTCCCAAGGGCCAGTTCCACGGCCTTGAGCAGGTTCAGATTACAGTCGACAGTTGCCGAGCGGTCGTTGCCGCACATGGTGTTCTCCAGGCAGCCCACGGAGGCATAGTCATGAACGTTACTCTCGTTTATTAAGTCCTGCACCCCCGCGCGCGAGGCCTCGCGCAGCATCCCCGCCATGGAGCGCTCGTCGAAGTTGAGCAGGAAGGGCGCGCCCTGGCTGTCCGCCACCATATCGACCACTTTGTCGAGCAATTCCTCCGGGGTGCCGCTGTGCAGGCGCACATTGGGCTTGGGCTCCAGGATGGGCGACATCTCGTCCAGGACCTCCAGCAGCGCGTAGGTCAGGCCGTTGGTCATGTCCTGCCCGTCCGGGCCCATGCCGCCCATGTTGAACAGCTGCCCGTAGCCCGCCGTGATCCCCTGGTCCCCGGTGGCGATCATGGCGTCGTAGGCATAGTTGCAGTGCACCCAGAAGCACTTCAAAATTTCTTTGCCGAACTCTCTGCTCATGCCCTCTTCGATGGAGGCCTGCCAGTAGGGGTAGAGATACTGGTCCAGGCGGCCGAAGCTGACGCCGGGGCCGGGGTAGTTCTCGTCGCTCATGATGAGCATGTGGGTGATCCACAGGCTCTGCACGGCCTGCCAGAAGCTCTGGGCCGGTTTCGCCGGGACGACGTCCAGGTTGGCCGCCATGTCCAGCAGCTCCCGCTCACGCATCTCGCCGCTCTCGTTCGCGGCCAGCTCACGGCACTTGGCGGCGTATTTCTTGGCGAGTTCTATGGGTATGTCGCAGGCGGTCATCATAGCCCGCAGCTGCGCGGCCTGCGAGCCGGTTTTGTCGCCCAGGGCGTCATAATAGCCCTTGATTTCTTTTTTGATGCCCTCGAAGCCCAGCCGCAGCGCCTTGGGGTAATTTGAAATCAAATGCCCCGAGGTGGCCCCGCAGTTGCCGAAGCCCCGCTCCTCGTATTCGATAATGTCGCTGCGCAGGCCGCCGCCCTTGTTCTTCTTGCCCCAGAGGAGCTCGTCATGCTTTTGCGCTTCTTCTTTCGTGAAGCAGCGCGAGGTCAGCAGGTTGAAGCGCCCGCCCGCGAGCAAATCCCCCGGCAGGACCTCCTGGGGCATGTACGCCACCATGGCCTCCTTGACGAACCAGGCCCGGCGCTCGGGGAGGCTCCACGCATAGAAGCCCGCCGGAGGGGCGATCTCGCAGGCGTTCTGGTGGAAGCACTTGAGCATGGGCCGGAAAAACGGGTAGGTCTCGGGCGTGATGTAGAAGGTCTGCTCGTTGAATTGGCTGTCCCAGGGCTCGCCCGTGGTGAAGGACTGCCAGGCGTTGTTCCACTTGCGGCCGTTACCCTTGAAGTAGTAGTCGCGCAGCCACTGTACACGCGGGCTGAGATTGTAGGGCGTCTTCACGCCGTGCTGGTCCTGCTTGGTGGGTGTGCATGTCATGGGGATTCCCCTTTCTTTTGGGCGATGTGTTCATTATAGATGATTTATGTGATTGTGTCAAGAAACATTCGCCACCACGTTCCCCTCCCCCAGCAGCCGCGTGAGCTCGCGTGACAGAGCGGGGTTCCAGTCCGCGCCGGGGCGTTTTTCGTATTGCTTCGTGTCCTCATAGTAAATCGAAACGGGCAGCTGCCCCTCGAAGATCTCCAGGAAGCGCAGCACTGCCGGCAGGCGGGGGTCGTCTTTGGAATCAAGGCGCAGGAACACGCCCCTGCGGCCCTTTTTTTGCGCAGGCGCTGTCGGCTGCTGGTCAGACGCCTCGCCCATGTCCTCTATCGTGTTGCACAGAAGCTTCGCTTCTTTATTTTCCTGCAAGCTCAATCGCCCGGAAATGAGCACCGTGCGGCCCTCCTGGAACAGGTTGGCGCAGCGCTCCAGGGTGCTGGGGAACACCAGGCACTCCATCTGTCCGTAGAGGTCTTCGATAGTCAGGAAGGCCATGACGGCGTCGTTCTTCACGGTCTTTTTCTTCACCCCGGCGATGACGCACAGCAGGCGCAGGTCTTCGTTGTCCTGATAGGGCCCCTGGCCGGTCTCGTTGGCGGGGTCCAGCAGGTCGGAGATCTTCGCGCTGCCCAGGCGCCGCGCCAGGTCGTCCAGCTTCGACAATGGATGCCCTGATAAATAAAAGCCCAGCGTCTCCTTCTCGTTTGCCAGTAGCTCCTCGTGGGAAAATTCTGCTTGTTTTGGCACTGGGGGCTCGGCGGCGCGCTGCGCCCCGGCGGCGAGCATGCCGATCATATCGGAATCGAAAAAGCCGATCTGCCCCTCCACGTTGCGGCGGGCGTCGTCCTCCAGCTCTCCTATGAAGGCCCCCAGGGCCATCATCATCTCGCGCCGGTTCGCGCCCAGGCCGTCGAGAGCCCCGGCTTTGATGAGGCTTTCGGCCGCACGCCTGTTAAAATCTTTATCGTGCATACGCTTGAGAAAATTGTAGAAGCCGGTGAAGGGGCCGTTGGCTTCGCGCTCGGCGATGATCTGCCGGATGAAGCCGCTGCCCAGATTCTTGATGGCCAATAGGCCGAAGCGTATGCTGTCGTTCTCAACTGCAAATTTTTCGTGCGCGCTGTTCACGCTTGGCGGCAGCAGCTTGATCCCCAGCCGCGCGCACTCGGCGGCGTATTCCGCCACCTTGCCGCTGCTGTCCATCCAGCTGCTCAGCTGCGCGGCCATGAACTGCCTGGGGTAGTAGCATTTGAGAAACATGGACTGGTAGGCCACCAGGGCATAGGGCGCGGCGTGGGACTTGGTGAAGGCGTAGCTGGCGAAGGACGACATGTCGTCGAAAATCTTGTTGGCGATTTGCGGGGCAATTCCATTCCTTGCGCAGCCCTCGATGAATATGGGGCGTTCCCGCTCCATCTCCTTGTGCTTTTTTTTGCTCATGGCCCGGCGCACGATGTCCGCGCGGCCGAGGCTGTAGCCCGCCAGCTCCCGGAACGTCTGCATCACCTGCTCCTGGTAGACCATGACGCCGTAAGTGACGCGCAAAATCGGCTCCAGCATGGGGGTGAGGTACTTGATTTTATCGGGATGCCTGCGGTTCTCAATACAGGTCGGGATAAACTCCATGGGCCCGGGGCGGCAGAGAGAGGTCACTGTGGTAAGGTCCTCGATGCTCTCCGGCTTGAGGTCAATCAGCACATTTCGTACCCAGCCGGCCTCAAACTGAAAGATGCCCGTGGTGTCTCCCTTCGCGAACAGTTCGAACACGGCGGGGTCGTCGTAGGGCATGGCTTCCAGCGAAAAACCGGGATTGACCGCCCTGGCCATCTCCGCGGCGTCGTGGATCACCGTAAGATTGCGCAGGCCTAAAAAGTCGATTTTCAGCAGGCCCAGTTCCTCCAACGTGGTCATGGTGAACTGGGTGACGATGCTCTCGTCGTTGCGTGCCAGGGGAACGTAGCTGCGCACGGGCTCCCGGGTGATGACCACCCCCGCCGCGTGGGTGCCCGCGTTGCGGGGCATGCCCTCCACCATGCGCGCCATGTCCACGAGCTCCCTCACGGCGTCGTCTCCGGCGTACTCGGCCCGCAGCTCGGTTGAGGCCTGCAGAGCTTTTTCGAGGCTGATCTTCAGTTCAAAGGGCACCAGCTTGGCGATGCGGTCAACAACGCCGTAGGGCATACCCAAGGCCCGGCCCACGTCCCTCAGGGCGCTGCGGGCGGCCATAGTGCCGAAGGTGACGATCTGCGCCACGTGGTCCGCGCCGTATTTCGCTATGACGTAGTCGAGCACCTCGCCCCGGCGCTCGGTGCAGAAGTCGATGTCGAAGTCGGGCATACTCACGCGCTCCGGGTTCAGGAAGCGCTCGAACAGCAGGTTGTATTTCATGGGGTCAATATCGGTGATGCCCAGGCAGTAGCTGGCCAGGCTCCCCCCACCGGAGCCCCGCGCCGGCCCCACGGGGATGCCCTGCGATTTGGCGTAGCTGATGAAATCGTGCACGATCAAGTAATAATCGACATAGCCCATGCTGTTGACAATGCCCAGCTCATAATGCAGGCGTGCTTTGTAGGCCTCCGGCGGGTTTTCGCCATAACGATGTACGAGGCCCTGCTCGCACAGCTGGGTGATCCATTCGCAGTGATCCCTGCCACCCGGCACTTCAAAGTAGGGCGGGCTGGTGTGGCCGAACTCAATTTCCACGTTGCAGCGCGCGGCGATTTTTGCCGTGTTTTCTATGGCCTCCGGGGGAAATAATGCGGCCATTTCGGTCTCGCTTTTGAGGTAGAACTCCTGCGTCTCGAACTCCAGGCCGGTGCTCTCCCCCAGGACGTGATTTGTCTGGATGCAAATGAGCACCTGCTGGACTTTGTGATCTTGCTTTTCGACATAATGCACGTCGTTTGTCGCGACAAGCCCTATGCCGGTCTCCCCGGCCAGGCGAATGAGCTGGGGCAGGATGCGCTCCTGCTCGGCCAGGTGGTGATTCTGTATCTCGATAAAGTAATTGCCTTTGCCGAAGAGATTTTCGTGCCACAAAGCAACTTCTTTGGCCCTGTCGTAGTCATTTTCCAGCAGGGCCTGGGGAACCTCCCCCGCCAGGCAGGCCGAAAGGCAGATGAGCCCCTCGTGATACTTTCCCAACAGCTCCCTGTCAATGCGCGGCTTGGTGTAGAAGCCGTCCACCCAGGCCTCGGAAACCATGGCCATCAGATTTTTGTAGCCAGTCTCGTTCTCGCACAGCAGCACCAGATGATAGCGCTGAGAATCAAAATTCTTGTCTTTGTCGAAGCGCGTTCGCGATGCGACATAGCACTCGCAGCCGATGATGGGCCGGACGCCTTTCTCCTTCGCCAGGCGATAGAAATCGATCACGCCGTACATGTTCCCGTGGTCAGTAATAGCCAGGGAGTCCATCCCCAGCTCTTTGACACGGTCCAGCAACCGCCCCAAACGGCAGGCGCCGTCGAGCAGGCTGTATTCGGTATGTACGTGTAAGTGGGTGAAGGGCATTTTTGCCTCCGGCAGTTGATAGTTGACAGTTGACAGTTAGTTTTGCAGCTTCGTCCCCTGGTGATACGCCGCGCGCCAGATTTCCCCCTCGCGCCGCCAGAGGGTGGAACGCCTGGTTTTGCCCCCGCGCCAGTGCAGAATGTATGTCGCCAGGCAGACGCTTTCACTCAAGGCGCGCACGGCGAAGCCCTCAAATTTCCAGGGCTCCTGCGATGCCTCGCTGCGTTGCAGCAGGTATTCTATCCCCGCCGCGCGGGCGCAGATGTGCCCGGAGGAGCCGACCTCGACGAAATCCTCGGCCAACAGCGCCTCGATGGCCTCCCGGCATGTGCCCGGCGGGGGGCAGATGAGCAGCTCCTCGCGCTCGAGTATATCGGCGAAGAGGAACAGTTGCTCCATGTACGCGAAGGGGAAGCAGGTCTTTTCGTGCAGCATGGCACGCAGCTCCGCGGGCGTGACAAGGCGGGCGTCGATGGTTTCGCCGGGCTGGGAGATGAAATCATCCAGCGAGACCTCCTGCCGGAACAGCCACACGTCGGCGAAGTCGCAAAATTCACCCTCGCGGCGTATGCTCTCGAACATGAGGCCGTTTTCCGGCTTCAGCGTGAGGCCGGTCTCCTCCTTCACCTCGCGCAGGGCGGCGGCCAGGCTGTCTTCCCCAATGAGGGCCGCGCCGCCCGTGGCCTCCCAGATCAGCGGGTAGGCTTCTTTCTCGGGGGCGCGCCGGGTGATGAAATATTTATCCCCGCTGCGTATCCACACGTGCACCACCAGGTGGTAATCGCCCGGTGGGATGGGGTCGCCCCGGCGGCAGATGCGGCCGGTGGGCTTCCGATTGGCGTCGTAGAGGTCCCAGGTTTCGTCCATTGCATGGCCTTTCGGTAGGGGACGGCCTCCGTGACATCCCAAGCTAAACCTTTGCTTTTTTGACCCAGGGACGTCACGGAGGCCGTCCCCTACCGATTGCTCTATTCCTCCACCGCCGCCTTCTGCGTGTTCACCCTGTGGAAGAACGCAACCTCAAACTTGGGTTCGCGCTCGTAGGTGTATACGCCGTTGCGCTCCTGCTCCACGTCCGTCAATTGGGTGTAGCAAAAGGCGAACATATAGGGGTTTTGCAGCAGCACGTTTGTGAGGGCCTCGTAGCGGTCTTTGAACTCCTGCTCGGTCTCCGGGCCCTTGCCGTAGCCCCAGCCTTCGCCGGTGTTCCAGCCGATGCCGCCGTACTCGCTGACGAACACGGGCTGGCCGGGGATATACCCGCAGCCGCGGCGGCTCTCGTGGAATTCACCTTTCCCCAAGTCCTCATAGTGAGCAGCGAAGCGACTTGGGTTCTGCTCGTAGTCGTGCACGTCGAAGACGTCCGTCACCACGTGGACGTAGCCGCTGGTATCGATGCAGGGCCTGCCGGGGTCGAGGCGCTTGGTGGTGTTGTAGACGGTGCGCAGGGTGCTCTCGCACTGGCCCACGTGGGTCTCGTTGAAGGGACACCAGCCCACGATGGCCGGGTGGTTGCGGTCGCGCACGATCTCCTCGCACCACTGGGGCAGCAGCTTCCCCAAAAGGGCGGGGTCGGCGGTATCGCCGCCCCAGCTGGGGAACTCCCCCCAGACCAGATAGCCCAGCTTGTCGCAATAGTACAAAAACAGGGGTTCGAAGATTTTCTGATGCAGCCTGGCCCCATTGAAGCCCGCCGCCATGCTCAGCATTATATCATTTTCCAGGGCCTCGGCTGTGGGCGCGGTGTAGATGCCGTCGGGGTAGAAGCCCTGGTCCAGCACCAGGCGCTGGAAGACGCTCCTGCCGTTGAGAAGAAATTTGTAGCCGTCCATCGCGATGCCGCGCAGGCCGAAGTAGCTGTGCACTTTGTCCTCATTGAAGCTGAGCTCCAGGTCGTACAGGCCGCCGACGCCCACCTCCCACAGGTGGGTTTCGCTCAGCTCGAGGGTGAGCTGAGCGTCGCTGCCGACGACCTGGGCGCTGGCAAAGCCGACCTCGCGGCCCTCCCAGAGGGCCCTGGCTTGGAGCTCCCCTGTCCCCTGCCCTACAACCGAGGCTTTGATATGCAACAGGCCGTTCTCCGGGTCTCCTTGATATACCGCGTTGTATATGTAATCCCGGGGCACGAACTCCAGCCAGACCGTCTGCCAGATGCCCGTGGTGCGGGTGTAGTGGCAGCCGTGGGACTCTTGTCTTTCGCTCTGCTTGCCGCTGCAGACCAGGGGATTGCGGCAGTCGTCCTCGCAGCACAGGGCGAGCTCGTTTTCGCCCGCCTGCACGTGCCGCGTGATGTCAAAGCAAAACGGCGTGTAGCCGCCCTCGTGGCTGCCGATTTCGGCATGGTTGACCCACAGGGTGGCGAGGTAATCCGCCGCGCCGAAGTGCAGGAGCACCCGGCCGCGCAGCTGCTCGGGCGTGAGCTCGATCTTGCGGCGATACCAGACCACCTTCATAAAATCTGTGTTTCCTATGCCGGAAAGCGCGCTCTCGGGGCAGAAGGGCACGGTGATCTCTTTTCCGAAAGAGTCGTCGAAGCCGAATTCCCACTGGCCGTTCAGGTTCAGCCAGTTTTCGCGCTGCCACTGGGGGTTGGGGTGCTCGGGGCGGGGGATACTCATGGGGCGACCTCCGAATTTTTTATTTATGTATGAATTATACCCTGTGGGCTGTGGTTTGTCAATGAAAAACAGCCGCCACACCCGACAGCCGTTTTCGCTTATGCTATATTTCCACAAAAAGTCCTTGCGCTCCGCCGCGTTTTATAGTATACTCAGAGTACCAAGCGAAAGGAAGGAGCGTTTCCACCATGGACCAGCCCCCTTACAACGTCAATGTCAACATCAACCAACCCTACCAACAGCCGTATCAGCAGCCCTACCAGCAGCCGGTGTTCCAGCCCCCGGCGCAGAAGCTGCCCACCGACCGCAACGTGGTTGTGGTGATACTGCTCAGCTTCGTCACCCTCGGCATCTATTCCCTGGTGCTCCACTGCAAGCTGGCCAATGAGATCAACCTCACCGCGAAGGCGGACGGCAAGCACACCGTGCACTACATCGGCGCGCTGCTGCTGGGCATGATCACCTTCGGCATCTACACCCTGATCTGGACGCACAAGTTCAGCGAGCGCGTGGGCTACGAGGCCGCGCGGCGCAACACGGGCGTCGCCTTCGGCGCGGCGGATTACTGGATTTTCAGCGTGCTGCTGGGCTTCACCGTGATCTGCCCGTTCATCTACCTGTACAAGCTACTCCAGGCGACCAACGCGATCAACAACAGCTACAACTACTACGGCTAAAAAAAATTTTTTGAAGGAGGCAATCCCAAATGAAAAAACTGTGTTCTATCCTGCTGGCGCTGTGCATAACGGCAAGCTTCGCCGCGTTCACAGCCATCCCCGCCGCAGCGGAAGTCAACCCCTACGAGCCCCCGGCCAACCTGGACCAGCTCACCCAGGCCCAGCAGCTGGCATACTTCAATCTTGTTGTGAATCGTGTTAGGGCGGAAAGGCCGGGGTTTCAGTCTAGAGAGCTGGTGCAAATTGCGGGCTTTCGGTCTTCTCTCGCAGAAGGCGCGATGGACGGCCTGATCAACGAGGTCGTCAAGCAACTGATGCCTGCCGAGTGGAGACTGCGCACCTTTGAGACGGCGCAATCCAACCAGGGCTGGTTCTTTTCCGAAAACGTAAACGCTTCCGACCTGCGCCTGGAGGACATTCTCTCTATCAACAGCAAAAAAGACGGTGACAACTGGATCATTGAGCTGCTGATTCCGGAAGAAACCAATCCCGGCAAAGGGCTGAGCAGCGCTCATGCCCGCATCGGCCCTGTCGCCACCAGAGAGGAGGTCGTCGCTGACCTTACCGAGGCCGGTATGTTGCTCAGCGTGAGCAATGCCACTCTACGCTACCACAACGGCTTTGCCCGCGTGACGGTGAACGACCAGGGCCAGGTGATTGCCGGTGCGAACGGCTTCCAGGTGCTTGTACTGGCCTACAACGCGAGGATCGCCATATTTTCTTTCGACATAGCCGCTTTGCAGAATGCCGAATTTCAGTACGCTCATTTCACCTGGGCCCCGGAGGAGGGCTTTCCTGAGGCCAACTTCGATGTCGATGGCGTCTCCATTCCTCCCATTCCTCCGCTCACATGGTGGCAGCGCCTGCCAAGCTTATTCCAGTTCATCCTGCGCTGGTTCTTCTTCGGCTGGCTTTGGATGAGATAGCGCACTGCAACGCAATCCCGTTCCATATGAGCCCCCTGCTATGCCCCTTCCGCCGAAAGCGGTCAGCCGCTCACGCGGAAACCACCCCGGCGCTGCGCGCCACCCCTCCACGGAGGGGAAGTATCTGTAGCCATTGGCTGGTGGCTGGCGAAAAGAAAATAATTCCCCTCCGTGGAGGGGTGGCGCGCAGCGCCGGGGTGGTCTCCGCGGAGCGGCTGACCGCTTTCGGAAGAAGAGGCATAGCAGTGCCTGTTCTTTTACAAGAAGAAAAGTACACAAACAAGCGGACGGCCACCCGGCCGCCCGCTTGTGCTATGTTGGGCTATCACAGGATGATGCATATCAGCCCCGAGCACCCCTCGTTGATGACCTTTTCGATGGTCTCCTGGAACTTCATGCGGGCGTCGGCGGGCATACGGTAGAGCTTGTTGTGCAGGCCCTCGTTCACCAGCTCGTGCAGGGACTTGCCGAAGATGTTGCTCTCCCAGATGGCGGCGGGGTTCTCCTCGAACTCGTTGAGGAGGTACATGACGAGCTCCTCGCTCTGGCTCTCGCTGCCGACGATGGGGGCGACCTCCGTGGTGATGTTGGCCCGCATGATGTGCAGCGAGGGCGCGCTGGCCCGCAGGCGCACGCCGTACCTGCCGCCCTGCCGCATGAGCTCCGGTTCCTCCAGGCGCAGCTCCTCCAGGGAGGGCATGACGATGCCGTAGCCCGTGGCGTCCACCTCGTCGAGGGCGTTCTTGATGCGGTCGTAGCTTGCTTTCGTGCGGGAGAGCTCCGTGAGCCAGCGCAGCAGGTCCTGCTCGCCGCTGATGTCGAGACCTGTGGACTCTGCCAGGACTTTGTAGAACAGCTCGGCGATGACGCTCAGCTCCACCACGGCGGAGCCGTCGCTGAGGTTCAGCGCGCCCAGATTCGTGGAATTCACGTGCTCGCTCACCCGCAGGCCCGCCACGAAGCTCTCGGTGTCGCGCATGACCCGCAGGCCCTTGGCGCAGGCGCGCACGCTGGCGTAGAGGCTCCGGCGCAGCCAGTGCTCGCTCTCCAGGGAAACGATCCAGCCGGGCAGGTTCACGCTCACCTCCCGGATGGGGAACTCGAAGAGCACCTGGGAGATGATTTGCTTGATCTGGGGCTCGGTGAGCTGCAGGCAGTTCACCGGCAGGGCGGGCACGCCGTATTTCGCGCTTAAGGCTTGTGCCATGGCAATTGTCGCGGGGTTTTCCGGGTTGGCGGAGTTGAGCAGCACGATGAAGGGCTTGCGCAGCTCCTGGAGCTCCTTCACCACGCGCTCCTCGGCCTCGGCGTATTCGTCCCTGGGAATCTCGCTGATGGAGCCGTCGGTGGTGACCACCAGGCCGATGGTGCTGTGCTCGGTGATCACCTTGCGGGTGCCGATCTCGGCGGCCATGTTGAAGGGGATCTCCTCGTCGAACCAGGGTGTCATCACCATGCGCGGCTGATCGTTCTCGATGTAGCCCAGGGCGCTGGGCACGATGTAGCCCACGCAGTCGATCATCCTCACCCGGAAGCGCGCGTTGCCGGGCAGGGCGATCTCCACGGCCTCCTCGGGGATGAACTTGGGCTCCGTGGTCATGATGGTGCGCCCGGAGGCCGACTGCGGCAGCTCATCCTGGGCGCGCCCGCGCCGGGCCTCGCTCTGGATGTTGGGGATGACCAGGGTATCCATGAACTGCTTGATGAAGGTCGATTTTCCCGTCCTAACGGGCCCCACCACGCCGATGTAGATGTCCCCCTGGGTGCGCTGGGCGATGTCGTTGTATATGCTGCGTTCTTCCATGATGCTCTCCTCCTAATGATGATGTTTTCGGGGGACACCCCCCACCCCCTTCGGGGGTACAAAGGGCCATGGGGTGTCACACACACGGGATCAGCAGCATCTGCCCGGCAGTGGCAACGTCGGCGGATAGTTCGTTCTCCTGGCGCACGGCGCTCACGGTGGTGCGGTAGCGCTTGGCGATCTCCCACAGGGGCTCGCCGTCGGCGGCGAAGTAGATGGTCAGCGGCGAGCGGCGCGGCGGGTCGCAGGCCTCGTCCCGGGCGGCGGAGCCCACCACCGTGCGGCTCTCCACCGAGAAGACGTCGCCGAAGGCCGCCAGCTCCATCCGTATCTCCAGCGAATCGCCGGAGGCGCCGCCCTGCACGCTCAGCAGCTCGATCTCTATTTCTGCCAGGGCGCCGGGTGCGTTTTTCTTCAGCGCGCGCCGGAAGGAGAAGCCCAGCTCCTTCTCGATCACGGCCGCCTTGCCCTCGCCGTCGATATACACGGCGGTGGCCTTGACCTTGCCGGCGGCGGCGACCGCGCCGTCCTTCACGATGATTTCCACGGGCAGCAGTTCGCCGGTGAGCAGCTGCAGGCCCTGTATTTTACCCGGAATGTCGAAGCTCTCGCGGGCGGCAAAGCCCTCGCGGAAGCTCTCCAGCAGCGAACGGGTCTCCAGGCGGCGGGATTCCAGGGCCACGCCGCACTGGGTGGAATAGGCGTCCTTCACCACGGCCAGCTCCACCGGCGCGTAGGCGCGCACCTCCGCGCCAACCCTGGCGCTGACCTCCAGCAGGCGGGCCTCGCCGCTGCCGTCTGCCTTCGGGGCGGCATCCAGCGAGCTGATGCGCAGGCGCAAGGTGTTGGCCGTGAGCTCCGATACCCCGGCGGCCTCGATAATCTGGCTGATGGGCATGGTATGCAGCACCTGCACGGGCTCCTTCGCGCCCCGGCTTTGGTACATCACGCGCAGCTCCAGGCTGCCCTTCACCAGCAGCTTGTTCTTGATGGCCTTGACCTCCGTGGCCACGGCCGAGGCGCGGCGCAGCACCACCTGGTCGATGGCGGGGGCCCCGGCGTCGATCTCGATCACCTCGTTCAATGGGAAGCTCACCGCGTGCAGGGCCTCCAGGCTGGAGAGGCCCACCTGCTCGGCGAGGGCCTGCATCCCCCCGCCGGCCAGCCCCGTGAGCACGGCGTCCTCCCGGCGGCGGCGCGCCTGCAGCGGGATGGTGAGCATCCCGTGGATGTCAAGCCGGCGCGGGCTGACGGCACGGGCATTGGCGTATTCCGCGCGGGCACTGGCTGTCACCGCGCACTGGTCGGTCAGGTTACCCACGTCAGCCCCCCGGCTGAAGGGGTAGCTCTGCTCGAAGCTCTGCAGCGTGCCGTCCTCGGCGGCGTAGAGCACGGTGATGCGCGCGCTGCCGTCGATGTTTACGCGCTCCCCCGTGGCCTGCACGGCGTGTATCGAGGGCTCCATGCCGCAGCGCAGGATGCGCAGGATATCCGGGCAATACTCGGGCAGGGTGATGTCGCCGTCCACCGCCTGTTCCAGCTTGCCGTC
>WRDW01000019.1 GCA_009779995.1 Oscillospiraceae bacterium
GGTGCCCAGCAGCTCCTTGTGGGAGAGCAGCAGGCGGCCCTGGTCGTCGCGGCCCTTCACGATGGCGCGGATCATCTGCCCGGCGGTGAAGCGCGCGTTGGGGTGGGGGATGCGCGAGACGGAAATCGCGTCTATGGGCAGCAGCGCGCTCACGCCGGCGCCCACGTCCGCGAACACGCCGAAGTTCTCCATGTGGCTCACCCGCGCGTCGATGATGTCCCCGGGCTCCAGCTTGTTGATGTAGCTCTCCGTGCAGTCGCGCTGCACGCTCACGCGGCTGAGCAGGGCCACCGGCTCGCCGTTCTCCTTGGTGTCGAAGCCGACCACGCGCACCATTACGGGCTTGTTGACGCGGGAAATCAGCGCGATGTCCCGCACCTCCCCCTCCGCGATGCCCAGCGCGCCATCGATGCGGGGCACGATGCCCTGCATGGCTCCGAGATCCACGTGCAGGTTATGTTCGTTGTCGCAAAGCAACACGCGCCCCTCCAGCACCGCGCCGGAGGCCTGGGCCTCCCGCAGCCCCGCCTGAGAGGATAGGCAACGCTGGTTCTCCTGCGTGGCCAGCAGCTGGCCTTCCGGTGGGAAGCTGATCATAGACATTCATTCCTTTCCCTTAACGGCTTTTTAACTCCTCGCCTAATCTCTATGGCCGAAGGTGGTGTAATATTCGTTGTTTGCTTTCGGCATGCGTAAAATTCTTGAAATTCCTGCGTTTGACAATTGCCCGCCGATATGGTATAATTGCCCTGCGATATTGCCGCGTCCCCTTCAAGCCGTTTTTTCGCACAGAAAACGTTGTAATACTGTAAAAGTGCAACATGATAAATTGCGAAAAAGTCTCGTCTGTGCGCAAGATATGGGTCGTCAACAATATATTATCATAAGTTTTCCTGGCCGTCAACCCTATTTTAGGAAAAAAGGTACTTTTTTTTAGAAAAATTTTGAAAGAACATGCATATGGGGAAAAATGTCGAAGAACTTCATGTGATTCACGGAGGAATTGCCATGCTGGAAAAATTGCGGCAGGTGGAACAGCGCTGGGAGCAGCTGCAGGCGCAGCTTTGCGACCCGGACTGCATCGCGGATATTGCCAAATACCGGGACGCGATGCGCGAGAGCAAGCGCCTGGATTCCGTCGTGGAGACATACCGGCGCCACCAGGCGGCCCTGCGGCAGGAGGCCGAGGCCAAAGAGCTGCTGCGCGACAGCGACCCCGAGCTGCGCGCCCTGGCCCAGGAGGAGCTTGACCTTGCAAAAGCCTTGGCCGCAGAGAGCTGGGAAAATCTAAAAGTGCTGCTGCTGCCCCGTGACCCCAACGACGACCGCAGCGTCATCGTGGAGATACGCGGCGGCGCGGGCGGTGAGGAGGCCTCGCTGTTCGCCGGGGTGCTGCTGCGCATGTACGCCATGTACGCCGAGGCCCGCGGCTGGCGCTGCGAGACGCTCTACGCCAACGAGACGGAGCTGGGCGGCTACAAAGAAGTGAGCTTTTCGATCGAGGGCGACGGCGCCTACTCCCGGCTGAAGTTCGAGAGCGGCGTCCACCGGGTGCAGCGCGTGCCCGAGACCGAAAGCCAGGGGCGCATCCACACGTCAACAGTGACTGTCGCTGTTTTGCCCGAGGCGGAAGAAGTTGACATAGACATCAGCCCGGCCGATTTGCAGATCGACACGTTCCGGGCCAGCGGCGCCGGGGGCCAGCACATCAACAAGACGGAGTCGGCCATACGCATCATCCACCTTCCCACGGGCACCGTGGCCGAGTGCCAGGACGAGCGCAGCCAGCACAAGAACCGGGAGAAAGCCATGAAGGTGCTGCGCAGCCGCGTGCTCCAGGCCGAGCGGGAGAAGCAGTCCGCCGCCATCGCGGGGGAACGGCGCGCCCAGGTGGGCACGGGCGACCGCAGCGAGCGCATCCGCACCTACAACTACCCCCAGGGCCGCGTGAGCGATCACCGCATCGGCCTGACCCTATATAAAATAGAGGCTATTTTGAATGGGGATTTGGACGAGATCATCGACGCGCTGATCACCGCCGACACGGCGGAGAAGCTTAGGCTAAATGAGAAATAGAGAACAAACAACCGGAGGTTGTTATCAAATGCAGAAATCCCCCTGGGAAAACAAATGCTTCGCGGAGGAATCCCTGGCGAATATAGACGAAAAGTTCTTGCCCGCGACGGAACGGCAGGTTGACTGGCTCATACAAAAGATGGGCCTGCGGCCCGGCGACGCTTTGCTGGATCTGGGCTGCGGGGCCGGGCGGCACGCCATCGCGATGGCGCGGCGGGGCCTGCGCGTAACGGGCATAGACATTTCCGAGACAATGCTGCGCCACGCCAAAGAACGCGCTGAAGCCGAAGGCGTCAATGTTCAGTTGGTACAGGCTGACCTGGCCGGGTTGAGTGAATTAAAGCTCGGCATATTTCGGGGAGCCATATGCCTGTGCGAATCGGGCATCGGCGTCCTGGGCGGCGCGGGGAGGGATTTTGCGTTCTTACAACAGGTACATGCCTTATTGGCACCGGGCGCCTGCTTTGTTATCACCTGCTTCAATGCCCTGCGTAGATATATTCTTTCAAGAGGCCAAAATCCGCGTTTCGATTACATCAACGGCGTCATGCGCTGGTCATGCGAGCTGGACGGAGAAGAATTGCGCGAGGATCAGCGGCAATACACGCCCTCTGAAATAAAGCTGCTGCTTTCATTGACCGGTCTTGAAGATATTGATGTCCTGTCCTGCGCCGACGGCGATTTCTCAGATGAGCCAATGGGCATCGAGGACGTCGAAATGCTGGTGATTGCCCGGAGGTGTCTATGAGGACACTGATGCTCGAAGCGTCCAGTTTCGCCGATATTGAACTGGCCGCGCAGCTATTGCGCGCGGGAGAGCTCGTCGCCATCCCAACAGAGACCGTCTACGGCCTGGCCGCCAACGCCCTGGACGAAGCCGCCGTGGCGAAGATATTCGCCGCCAAGGGTAGGCCGCAGGACAACCCCCTCATCGTGCATGTGTATGACCGGGAGCAGGCGCAATCACTTGTAAAGGCCTGGCCCTTTACAGCGCAGCGCCTTGCCGAAGCGTTTTGGCCCGGCCCCTTGACGTTCATACTTCAGCGTGAAGAACGTGTGCCGGGAATTGTCAGCGCGGGGTTAAGTACCTTGGCTTTACGGGTGCCCTCCCACCTGGCGGCGCAGGCCCTCCTGTGGGCGGCGGGGATCCCCCTGGCGGCCCCCAGCGCGAACAGAAGCGGCTCCCCCAGCCCCACCCTGGCAAGCCATGTGCTTGACGATTTAAACGGTAAAATCGCCGCCGTGCTGGACGCGGGCCCCTGTGCCATTGGGGTTGAGTCCACGGTGCTTGACCTGACAAGGGAAATCCCTTTACTCCTGCGCCCCGGCGGCGTATCTGTCGAGCAGCTCGAAAGCGTGCTTGGGCGAAGGATAGAGCTCTCCCCAGCCCTCGCCCATGCCCTGCCGACCCGTGAGGCCGCGCCCTCCCCAGGCATGAAATACAGGCACTACGCGCCCAGGGCGCAGTTGACGCTGGTGCGGGGCGATTTGCGATCTTTCTTTGACTATGCCGTGCGTGAAAAGCCTGATGGCCTGCTAGTGTTCGGCAGCGATGAAATCTCGCTGAATTTACCCGTGCTGCGCTATGGCGATAGCCCGGAGGAACAGGCACGGCAATTATTCGCGCGGTTGCGGGAGGTCGACGAACTGGGCTGGCGAACGGTTCTCGTGCGCTGCCCGCCAAAGGAGGGCCTCGGCCTGGCGGTGTACAATCGGCTGCTGAGAGCAGCGAGCTTCCGGGAGGTGGGTTAGATTTTCATAGGACTGACAGGGCCATCCGGTGCCGGCAAGACGACAGCCGCACGGGTGCTGGCCTCCCTGGGCTGCGCGGTGATTGACGGCGACGCCCTCGCAAGGGAGGTCGTACAGCCCGGCTCGCCGGTGCTGCGTAAGCTGGCGGAGCGCTTCGGGGAGGACATCTGTAAAGGCGGAAGCCTTGACAGATCGCTCCTGGCCGAGCGGGCCTTCGAGAGCACCGAAGCAAGGCGGGACTTGAATTTGATCACCCACCCGGCCATCAACGCTTTAGCACTGGAAAGGGCAAAAGCTTTACAGGGAGCCAGGGCCGTCGCGATTGACGCGGCGGCGCTGCTGGAGAGCGAATTGGCGGGGCTGTGCGCACATACCCTGGTGATTGACGCGCCGGAGGAACTGCGCCTGCGGCGCATCCTGGCGCGCGGCGGCGTGACGGAGCTGGCCGCCCGGCGGCGCGTGGAGGCGCAGCGGGGTATGAGTTTTACCGGCCCGGGACATATTTTAATCACGAACGATGGCAGCGAGGAGGCGTTTGGGCTTGCGGTTGAGAAAGCTTTCCATGCGATGGTTGGCGGTTCCGGCGGTGCTGCTGGCGGCTCTGCTGGTGTTCCTGCTGTGGCCGAGGATTGAGGAGCCCCTGCAGGAGCTGTTCTATCCCGTGGAGTACCGCACGCTGATCGAAGGGGCCTGTGAAGCACAGGGCCTGGAACCGGCCCTGCTCATGGCGCTGGCGTTCACCGAGAGCAGCTTCGACCCGCTGGCGGTGTCAAGCGTGGGCGCGCGGGGGCTGACGCAGATCATGCCCGAGACCTTTGACTGGCTGCTGCTGAAAACCCGCGAAAAACTGTTTTTCGACAATCTGTTCGAGCCGGAGGTTTCCCTGCGCTACGGCGCGCTGCTGCTGCGGCTCCTGCTGGACGAGTTCGGCGCGCCCGAGACCGCCCTGGCAGCCTACCACGCCGGGCGCGGCCGCGTGAACCAGTGGCTGCGCGACCCGGCAGTTTCTCCGGATGGCTACAGGCTGGAGCATATCCCTACGAACGATACAAGGCACTATGTGAACAAAGTGATGCGGGCGTATGGGAAATATGAAGAAATTCTTAATTCTTAATGCATAATGCTTAATTGGGGAACGATCTGTTCGCACGTTTCATTAAGAATTAAGCATTAAGAATTAAGCATTAGGAGGTAATCATGTCAACCGAAACCGAAAAATCCCAGGCCGACCAACTGCGCGAAACCCTGTTCCGGCGGCAGAAGCACGCTTGCGAAGCAATTAGCATTGAAGAAATCGCCGAGGCGGACGAGTTCTGCGAGGGCTACAAGGGCTTCCTCAACCTGTGCAAAACAGAGCGCGAGTGCGTGGACTGGTTCATTGCTCGTGCAGAAAAATTGGGCTTCGCGCCCTATGAGGAGGGCAAAATTTATCCCCCGGGCAGCAGGGTCTACGTCAACAACCGGGGTAAGGCGGCGATTTTTGCCGTGCTGGGCAGGCAGGGCCTCGAAAAAGGCCTGCGCCTGGCCGCCGCGCACATCGATTCCCCGCGCCTGGACCTGAAGCCCAACCCCCTCTACGAGGACAAGTGCCTGGCCTTGGCGAAAACCCACTACTACGGCGGCATCAAGAAGTACCAGTGGGCGGCGATCCCCCTGGCGCTGCACGGCGTGGTGTGCAAGAAGGACGGCACGACCGTGCAAATCTCCATAGGAGAGGCCCCCGGCGAGCCGCGCTTCTGCGTCACCGACCTGCTGCCGCATCTGGGCAAAGAGCAGGCCGACCGCAAGCTGAGCGACGGCGTGAAGGGCGAGGAGCTGAATATAATTATCGGCTCGCGCCCCCTGATGCTCGATGACAAGCCCGAGGGCTTTAAACTCAATATTCTTAAAATTTTGCATGACACCTATGGCATTGTGGAAGAGGACCTGGTCAGCGCCGAGCTGGAGGCCGTGCCCGCCTTCGAGGCCTGCGACATCGGCCTGGACAGGGGCCTCATCGGCGCCTACGGCCACGACGACCGCGTGTGCGCCTACCCCTGCATGGAGGCCATCTTTAAATGTGAGATGCCCGGCTATACATCCATGGTTGTGCTGGCGGACAAGGAGGAGATAGGCTCCGAGGGCAACACGGGACTCAACGCGAACTATCTCGTCAATTTCATCACCGAGCTCGCTCTCGCCCAGGGCGCGAACCCCCGCAATGCCCTGCGCAACACAAAATGCCTTTCGGCTGATGTGAATGCCGGCTTCGACCCCACCTGGTCCAGCGTGCTCGATCCCCTGAACGCGGGCTATGTGGGGCTCGGCGTGGTGGTCACCAAGTACACCGGCAGCCGGGGCAAGGCCGGCAGCAGCGACGCCTCAGCGGAATACCTCGCCTGGCTGCGCCGCGTGCTGGACGATGCGAAAGTCCTCTGGCAGGCCGGGGAGCTCGGCAAGGTGGACGAGGGCGGCGGCGGCACCGTGGCCTCGGAGCTGGCCCGCCTGGGCTTCGACGTGGTGGATGTGGGCGTGCCCATCCTAAGTATGCACGCGCCCTTCGAGCTGGCGGCCAAGACTGATATCGCGATGCTGTTCTGGGCCTGCGCGGCGTTTTTTGAGGGCGAATAGCATTCTTGTATGCACAAAGCCCCGCTTCACACCGAAGCGGGGCTTTTCTTCTACATCTATTATACCACAAAACTTTTTTAAATGCAAGACTTGTAATGAAAAAGATTTCGTCTATAATGGAGAACAGCCCAAAACAACTTGCGAAAGGAGCAAACACATGCTGTTCACCACAGAACTCCAGGATGTCCTCTTTTTCCGTGAACACGAGGCCTATGTCCGCTTCAAGGAGGAGCTCGACGCAAAATATCCCGGCAGCTATGAGGTCCGCGCAGCCGCCGCGCAGGCGTATCGCCTGGAGCGCATCGGCTCGAGGGAAGGCTTCATCGCCCGCATGGAGGACTACGCGCAAAACGGCGGCGCGGACGTGACGGAGTTTGTGCCATTGCGGCGGGAGGACGTGTTCGAGGCCCTGCGCAACGGCACGGCCGAGAACGGCGCGGCCCGCCGCGAAATGGCCGAGGGCATCGCGGGCGGCTGGGCCATGCACCTGCGGGACTATGGCCGGGCTGTCAACTATGCTGATAATCTCGCCATCCTGGAGCTGGGCACCGGCGCGGGCATGGGGACCTGGGCCGTGGCGAGCCAGCTGCGGCCCGGCAGCGTCCTGGTCAGCACGGACTTCGACCCCCTGTGCGTCAAAAATGCCGACGGCATCGCCCGGCATTTGGGTCTCCAGGACAGGATGACCGGCCTGCTGGCGAACTTCCGGCGGCTGCCCTTCGCCGATGCTTCGCTTGATGTGGCGTGCACGCACTACGCCCTGGACGAGGCCCGGGAGGTGCCCGCGATTCTGGACGAGATGACGCGGGTTTTGCGGCCCGGCGGCAGGTTTATACTGTGCGCGCGCGTAAACCCATGGGATCGCCAGAAAAAATTCATGGAGCCCTTTGGCATCGCCCCGGATGAATGCGACGCCCTGCTCAAACGCGCAAGAATGCACTGCGGCCCCGAGGGGCTGACCGAATGGGCGGCGCGGGCGGGGCTGGCTCTGCTCGATAGGCGGGATTACACCCCGGAGCACAGCCACGCCAGGACGGTCATAACCCTTGCGAAGTAACGCTTTGGACGTGCCCCGCATATGCTGGCCCTTGAAAAAACCAAACCGAAAAACTCCTTATCTATTCGGCGTTGGTGTTTCATTGTACAGCATGTCCGATTGGATTGCAAGGAAAATCTTTCGGCTTACCGTACCGGCTCCCACCGCAAGCCCTGCGGTGCAGGAACCCTTACTTGCCTGATTACAGCCGAACATAGTAAAACTGGCTTGTCAAGGGCGCGTAGCGTCCAAGAAAAAAATTTTGCCTTCAGGATTCAAAGCAAAAATTTTTTCTTGGAGTACCCTTGATAAGCCAGTTTTCCTATGTTATCCTATGGCAGGCAAGGAAAAAGGATGTGTTCTCTTGATATGCGCTTGGCAATTAGGCTTGACAATAAAGCATACATGAAATATAATCTGCTTAATCTAAGCATAAGATATAATCACAGGGATAACACGCTCATTCATCTTCCCCAGAATAAATCCCCAGGTCATTGCGCAGAACACTGCCATGCTGAATGACATTCCCGCCGTATCTCTCGCGGATACCGTCCACGGCTCGCTCCAACTGCTCTATATCCTTCGAGGCACCCGGCGCGTCGAACAGCGAAAGCTGCTCCACGGCATCCTCGGCGGGCAACAGGTTCTGCGCGGTGATCGTCAGCAGGCGGATGGGCTTGCCTTTGGGCCAGGAGGCGTGTATCAGATCCAGGCATGCCTGCACCAGGTCGGCGGCAAGGTATGTCGGCCGCACGGTTTTTTGCCGGGTGATGGACTTCAAGGCAGAGTCCTTGATAGTCACCTGCACGGTAGTGCATTTTACGCCGGCGCGGCGCATCCGGGCTGCCACACTATCTGCCAGCACAATCAGCCCGGTGCGGATATCCTGCTCGCTGGTCAGGTCCCGGCGGAAGGTCTTTCCGTTGCCGATGGACTTCGCGGGGTCATACTCGCCTGTGCGGGCGATGGGGCTGTCGTCCAGGCCGTTCGCGCTGGCGTGCAGGTATTCGCCCTGTTTGCCAAATTGCCGGAGCAGGAAGGCTTCGCTTGTGTTTGCCAGATCGCCGATGGTCCTGATGCTGTACTTATCCAGCTCCGGCACCATCTTGCGGCCCACGCCAAAGAGCTCGCCCACCGGCAGCGGCCACAGGATTCGCCGGTAATTCTCTCGGGTGATATGCGTCACGGCGTTGGGCTTTTTGTAATCCGAGCCCATTTTGGCAAAGGTCCGGTTCCAGCTGACCCCTATAGAAATCGTAATGCCGGTTTCCCGGGCCACGCGCTCGCGTATCTCGTGGGCTATGGTCAGCTCATCGCCCCGGAAAAAGGTCATGTCCAGAAAGCTCTCGTCTATTGAAAATCGTTCAACGAAATTACTGTAAGTCTCATAGATTGCGTTGATTCTATCGCAGAATTCACCGTACTCGCCGCGGCGGGGCGGGCACAGCAACAGCTCCGGGCACTTGCGTTTTGCACTACTGATGGTCTCTGCGGTCTTGATGCCATAGCCCTTGGCCAGCTCATTTTTGGCCAAGATAATCCCGTGACGGCTTGCGGGATCCCCCGCCACCGCCATGGGGACTTTCTTGTATTCAGGATGAAAGGTTTCCTCCACGCTTGCGAAAAAGGAATTGCAATCTGCGTGGAAGTATATGGGGTCTGGCATAGGACATCACCGCATTCTGTATTGCTCCCATATGGTTCTTCGCTGAATCAAGTGGGTAATGCCAAATCAAGCCCAGCAGCTTCGAGATAGATCAAGGCGATGAAGCGGCGGATGTTTCGGAAACCGCGGGCGCGGCGTTTGATCTCCTGGACGCGGCAGTTGATGCCCTCCATCAGGCCGCTGGTCAGGCGGGTGTAGAAAAATCGCAGGATGCCGGCTTTGTGACGTTTGACCATTTTAGCGAACTTGCGCAGCGGCGGCAATTTGGAGCGGTCAGCCCATTGGAGCCATTTTTCGAGAGCTTCGGCGCAAACGCAATCGCCTCAATATACACTGGCTCTTCGATTCCCAGTGCCGCGCTGAACAACTCTTTTCCACTGTCAATCACCTCGATTAACAGTATACCATATTTGCCTTACCCATGCAATCTTGCGAAGAACCTGCATACGGCTTACATAGAACGGGTGGCGGACTTTGCCCGCAAGGAATATCTGCGTACCCTGAGCTACCGTGTGCAGGAGACACCCTTGGAAGAACAATCGGAAGATACGCTTGCCTTGGTTGAGGGCATTTCCCGGGCGAATTTGACCTTGCCGAAGGCCGGATATCTCTGGCGATGAATAATCTGCCGCTGCTCCGGCGGCAGGTGCTGAAAATGGCATTCATTGAAAAGTTGACGGCCCAGGAAATCGCCGCACGCCTGGGCTGCGCTGTAAGTTATGTCTATAAGCAAAAGTGCTTGGCTTTGCAAAAACTCAAAGAAACAAGAGAGGACAATTATCGTGGACAATAAGATTTTTGCGGCTCAGTTGGCGCGGGCTGTGGCTGGCGACAACGCCGCCATGCAGGCGGTATTGCAGGAATACGATCCTTTGTTCCGCAGCCGCAGCATGATTGAAGGGGAGCTCGATGAAGACTGCTATCAGTACATACTGCTGCGGGCGATTCAGGAAACGCCCAAATTCAAGGGGATAAAAATATTTTTTTCGCAGGGGGAAGAAATTGAATAGAATTCTTCACTTTACTTATGAAGGCATCCCAAGGAACCACACCACGGTTCCTCGCACCTTGACAAACAGGCGCTATCGCCTCATATCCCCCCCTCAATACATCCCTTGAACGGTAAGCGGCTATCCGTCTGCCTGGCAAGCAGAACATGAGCACATAAACACGGGCGGCTCCCGTGTCCGCCATGAGCCGTTCCGGGGATGCAGAACTGGCTATTCTGGCAGTCCCGCAGCCGGGGGCGTTGAGGGAAAGAAAAATCATTTTTTTGTTGCAGGCGGACAACCCAGATGGTATAATGGAATTAGGTCATTGTGCTTGTCCTCTTTGAAAGGAGATTCTATTCATGAGCGACAACGAATTATGCAATGAGTATTCACTGGAGGAACGACTTCTAAAGCGTCGGCGAGGCAAATGAGAAGTGCCGCAAACCCTTGATTTACGGCACATGGCGCGCCCACAGGGACTCGAACCCCGGACCCACTGCTTAGAAGGCAGTTGCTCTGTCCACCTGAGCTATGAGCGCATCGTTTGTATTTTAACATATATATAATAGAAAAGCAAGAGGAAAATTGGAAGCCATGTACAACCCAGCGTCCCCCCAGGCAGAGGAGTTCATCGAACATGAGGAAATCCTCGCGGCACTGCAATACGCCGAAGAGAATAAAGCCAACGCCGCGCTGATCGACGCGATTTTGCGCAGGGCGGGGGAGGGCAAGGGCCTTTCGCACCGGGAGGCCTCGGTGCTGCTCGCCTGCGGGCTGCCGGACCGGAACGAGGAGATTCTGCGCCTTGCAAAGAAACTCAAAGAGGCCTTCTACGGCAGGCGCATCGTGCTCTTCGCGCCGCTGTATCTCTCGAATTATTGCGTCAACGGCTGCGTGTACTGCCCCTATCACTTCCAGAACACGCACATCCCCCGGAAGAAGCTCACGCAGGCGGAGATCGCGCGGGAGGTGATCGCCCTGCAGGACATGGGGCACAAGCGCCTGGCCATCGAGTGCGGGGAGGACCCCCTGCACAACCCCATCGAGTACATTTTGGAGAGCATAGATACTATCTATAATATACATCATAAGAACGGCGCGATCCGCAGGGTCAATGTGAACATCGCGGCCACCACAGAGGAGAATTACAGAAAACTCAAACAGGCTGGCATAGGGACGTACATCCTGTTCCAGGAGACCTACCACAAAGAGAGCTACGAACTGCTGCACCCCACGGGGCCCAAGCACGGCTACGCCCGGCAGACCGAGGCCATGGACCGCGCCATGCGCGGCGGCGTGGACGACGTGGGCCTGGGCGTGCTCTTCGGCCTAGAGGGCCATAAATACGAGTTCGCGGGCCTGCTCATGCACGCCGAGCACCTGGAGGCCGCCTTCGGCGTGGGACCGCATACGATCAGCGTGCCGCGCATCAAGCCCGCCGACGGCATCGACCCCGGCGCGTTCTCCAACGGCGTGCCGGACGGGGTGTTCGCCAAGCTCATCGCCTGCATCCGCCTGGCCGTGCCCTGCACGGGGATGATCATCTCCACGAGGGAGAATCAGCAAGTACGCGCGCGTGCGCTTGAGCTCGGCGTGTCGCAGATCTCCGGGGCCAGCCGCACGGGTGTGGGCGGCTATACGTCAAACCAGCACGATACCGACCAGTTCGACATCAGCGACAACCGCACCCTGGACGAGGTCGTCCGCTGGCTGATGGCGCTGGGGTATATCCCCAGCTTCTGCACCGCGTGCTATCGCCAGGGCCGCACGGGGGATAGATTCATGGAGCTGCTCAAGGCCGGGCAGATACAGAACTGCTGCCAGCCCAACGCCCTGATGACATTGCAGGAGTTTTTGATGGACTACGCGAGCCCCGCCACGCGCTTGGTCGGCGAGGGCCTCATCGCCCGGGAGATGATTGAAATCCCCAATCAGAAGATTCGCGAAGCAACCCTGGGCCACCTGGAGGCCATACGCCAGGGCGAGCGGGATTTTATCGTGTGAGGTTGCAATCGGCGCGGGAGTGTGGTATAATGATGCCGGTAGGGGACGGCCTCCGGACGTCCCTGGCCTGAAAACGAATTGTGCGTGGGGCGTCGGGGACGCCGCCCCCTACAGATAGTCAACTCGGGAGGTCTGCTTATGAGAAAATCAATCACGGCCCTGCTGCTTTGCCTCAGCATTGTCTTTTGCGCCGCCATGCCCGCCCAGGCCGCCGCGCCGGAGGCGAAGACATATCCCATCGTGTTCGTGCACGGCCTGGCGGGCTGGGGCGAGAGCGCCGGCCTGGACCGGATCGCGCCCGGCTGGGGCCAGTTCGCGGGGAGCATCCCAAAATATCTGAGAGGGTACGGCTATGAGTGTTACGCAGCCTCGGTGGGGCCGGTTTCCAGCGTGTGGGACAGGGCCTGCGAGCTCTATGCCCAGCTGAACGGCACCCGCGTGGACTACGGCGCGGCCCACGCCGCGAAGTTCGGCCACGAGCGCTACGGGGAGACCTACAAGAAGGCCCTCGTGCCGGGCTGGAACGACGGCGACCGCAGGATTCACCTGCTCGGCCACAGCATGGGCGGGGCGACCGCGCGGCTGCTGGCGCAGCTGCTGGCCCGCGGCGACGCCGACGAACAGGCCGCCACCCCGGCGGGTGAGCTCTCCCCGCTGTTCGGCGGTACGCTGGGCGGGCGCGTGGCCTCCATCACCACCCTGGGCGCGCCCCACAACGGCAGCACCGCCCTGGAGCCCGGCGGCGGCTCGGATACCCTGTATAAGGGGCTGACTGTCCTGGGCTTCGCCTCCAACATCAGCTGGATTTTCAGTCGGCTCTACCCCTTCCGCCTGGGGCATTTCAACATGTCGCCGAAGGGGTTTTGGCGCGCGCCCTGGAATGTATTTAAAGTCAAACGCGCCTTTGAGGAAAACCCCGACGGCGCGCAGGTCGATCTGACGGTGGACGGCGCCGCCGCGGTGAACGGGGGCATCCAATGCCTGCCGGACATTTATTACTTCAGCTATTACGCATGTAAATCCCTGGACGACGGCAATGGGAATCAGGCGCCGAAGGAGGGCATGTGGTTCCTGTTCCGGAAGCCCTCGTCCGCCATGGGCCTGCGCCGCGAGCCCTACACCACGCCCGGAGGCACGCGCATCGACGAGGCCTGGATGCCCAACGACGGCCTGGTGAACGTGATCTCGGCCCTATACCCCTTCGGCGAGCCGCACCGGGATTACGACCCCGGCGATGTGCGCCCCGGCGTGTGGCAGGTAATGCCGGTGATAGAGGAATACGACCACATGGACTTCGCGGGCGGCCTGCAGCTCGGCGGCGCGCCGGGCATAAAGGAGTTCTACCTCTCAGTGGCGCGGCTGCTGGAGGGGATTGAATGAGGGTGGATAATGATATGTTGGACGACGAAACCATGGAGGCAGGCGCTGACCAAAAGGACTTCCCCGGCAGCCTTCTGTTCGGCATGTTTGCCGACGGTAAAATGTCAACCGAGGAATATTTAAGACAAAAGCAAATGGATAAGGAGCTGGAAGGGTGAGCCTTTCACAAACCCCATCCGCCGAGCGCGTGCATATCGGCTTCTTCGGGCGGCGCAACGCGGGCAAATCCAGCCTGGTCAACGCCGTGACGGGGCAGGCCCTCAGCGTGGTCTCCGAGACCCCAGGCACCACCACCGACCCCGTGCGCAAGGCCATGGAGCTGCTGCCCCTGGGCCCGGTGGCGATCATTGATACCCCGGGCTTCGACGACGAGGGGGCGCTGGGCGCGCTGCGGGTGAAGAAGACCCGCGGCATCCTGCGGGAGGCGGACGCCGCCGTGCTGGTGATCGACGCCGCGCAGGGCATACAGCAATCTGACGAAGAGCTGATTGCCCTGTTTGAAGAAAATAATACGCCTTTTATCATAGCGCTGAACAAGTGCGATCTACCCCATTGTCAATTGTCAATTGTCAATTGTCAATTCCTTGAAGTCTCAGCCAAGACCGGGCGGAATATACATGAACTGAAGGAGGCCATCGCGCGGCTGGCGCCGCACAGGCAGGAGAGGCGGCTGGTGGCCGACCTGCTCTCGCCGGGGGACTGCGCGCTGCTGGTGACGCCCATCGACGCCGCAGCGCCCAAGGGCAGGCTTATCCTGCCGCAGCAGCAGGCGCTGCGCGGCGCGCTGGACGCCAGGGCATACGCCCTTGTCTCGAAAGAGACAGAACTGGCGTCGGCATTGGCTCGTTTGAAAGAGCCGCCGGCTCTGGTGATTACGGATTCGCAGGTGTTCCAATACGTGGCCGGGATTGTGCCGGAGGACGTGCCGCTCACTTCGTTTTCGATTTTGTTCGCGCGGTACAAGGGCTTCTTGAAGCAGGCGGCGCAGGGCGTGGAGGCTCTTCAAAATTTGCCCGAAGGCGCGAAAATTCTCATCGCGGAGGGCTGCACGCACCACCGGCAGTGCGACGACATCGGCACGGTGAAGCTGCCGCGCTGGATACAGGAGAAGCTGGGACGGGAATTCGCGTTTTCGTACTGTTCTGGGAACGAGTTCCCGGAGGACCTCTCCCCCTACGCCCTGGTGCTGCACTGCGGCGGCTGCATGTTGAACGAAAAGGCGATGCGCGCCCGCGCCAACCTCGCCGCCGCGCAGGGCGTGCCCTTCACGAACTACGGCGTATGCATCGCCTGGCTCCAGGGAATTTTAAAACGATCTTTGCGGCCGTTTGAGGGTAAACTGTAGGGGCGGCATTTTTGCCGCCCGAACAAAGGAGGTTTTGATCCATGGATAAACACAGGCGCGCGCACAGGTGGGCCTTCCCCCTGGGGGTGCTGCTCACGGCGTTGGCGGTGGTGGGCGCGGTGACGCTGGCGCGCCTGGCCGCCGGGGGCATACGCCAGCAGATACAGAACCCGAAAGAGAAGCAGGCCTATGAGGCGTTCCTGGCGAAGATCGTGGTGCACGGCCCCGACCCCTTCGATTCCGTGGGGGCGGTGCCCGTGGGCAGCATCCCGCAGCTGCTGGATATCAGCATCTGGTCCATCCTGCGCGGGCCGGACGCCGCGCCCGGCAGGATCCCCTGGGATCCCGACACCGGCGAGCTGCTCCTCGGGCAGGAGCGGGTGGCCGCCGAGTTCGAGAAGATTTTCGGCGAGCCGCCCCCCATCCACGCGAGCATAGAGGGCAGCGACTTCGACTTTGTCTACGACCCGGAGGAGAAGATCTACCGCATCCCGGTGACGGGCTCCCTGAGCATCTACCTGCCACGGGTGCGGCTGCCCATCAAGAAGACCGGCGGCGCCATCGAGCTGACGGTGGACTACCTGGCCTACAACGACTACCAGCTGGACGCCCGCGGCCTCTACGTGGAGCCCACGGTCCCGGCCAAGACCATGCTCATCACCCTCTACGCCCAGGCGGACGAGGACTGCCCCTACCGCGTGGGGGCCATCCGCCAGACCTTCGGCGCGGACTATGTGGCGGGCGGGGCGAAGCTGGGATAGAACTATTCCCGCTGTGAAAGAGCCCACTGCTCTGCCTCTGCTGCCGAAAGCGGTCAGCCGCTCACGCGGAAACCACCCCGGCGCTGCGCGCCACCCCTCCACGGAGGGGAATCATCTGTGACCGTTGGTTGGCGAAAGATAGCTGGCGAAAAGAAGACAATTCCCCTCCGTGGAGGGGTGGCGCGCAGCGCCGGGGTGGTTTCCGCGGAGCGGCTGAGCGCTTTCGGAGGCAGAGGCATCACAAACACAAGCGAAAAATCCAAAGCGGGCGGCTGCTCACCACAGCCGCCCGCTTTGCTTTATAGTTTCTATGCCAATGCCGCAATTATTCCTCCGGCTCCACAGGAACCTCAACCCGCGCCTGCTTCCATACGACGGCGCTGGCCTTCTGGGGTTCCCCTGCGGGGCCTGCCGTGAAGTCGATCGTCACGGTCTGGCCCTTCTTCAGCAAGGCAAGGCCGGCGGTCTGCGCGGAGGAGATTTCGTAGAACACTTCGCTGCCAGCCAGCTGGATATAGTAGATAGAGTTACCGTTCCTCACTTCGCCCGAGATGATCTCGCTGATCGCGCCGGTGGCGGGGCTGCCGTCGGGCGGGTTATCGTTGCCGGTATTGTCCGGCGGGGGCGGCTCCATATCGGTGATGGCGAGGCCGTTATTCCGCAGGGCATCGATATAGTTGCTCCTGCACTCCGCCAGGGTTTTGCCCACAACCTTGATCCGGTTGTACTGGGCCACGTTGATCATGGAGTAGCTCTGCACCACCTTGGAGTCGTCCTTCAGGGACAGGAAGTAGGTGGGCTGGCCCGAGATGTTCACCAGCAGCGGGAAGGTGGCCTGCCACTTGTAGGCGCTCACCAGGCCCTCCGCGGCCTCCTCGGCGGAGCTCTCCATGGCGCCCTCCATCTGGTAGAAATCAGCCCGCTTAGTGCGCTGGTTCACCAGCAGGAAGCCTATGATGGAGCGGTCGCTGGTGGCGGAGGTGACGCCGGTGTACATGAACACGTCGTCGTCCTTGGCGATGTAGGCGTAGCCGTCGGTGGCCTGCTTCACGCCCCGCTGTCCCAGCAGGGAGTTCCAGAAGCCGCCGGCGTATTTGCCGTGGAAGTTGTACTGCGTGGTGAGCAGCAGGGCGCTGTAGACCCGGTCGATCCACTGCAGGTCGATCTTTTCGCCGTTCGCGTCCAGCGCGAAGCCCTGCCGCAGCTCGTCCATATTGTATTCCGCGCATTCGCCCGTCACGGCGTTCACCAGTACGATGCCGATGAGGTCCTCGCCGCCCAGCAGGCCGATGGTCTTATCCATGCGCGGGGCGATCCAGTAGGGGTTGTTGTCGTCGTCGATCTCGAAGTTGGGCGTGCCGAACATATACGTGGGGTACTGGAAGCGCAGATGGCGCTTCAGCAGCCGGTTGAAGTGCTCGGCGTCGGTGTAGCGGATTTTTTCATCCAGGCGCACGAACTCGGATTTCTCGTTGGCCATGTCCACGATGACGTAGCCGGGCAGGCCGTCGCGGGTGTTGGTGAGCCACTTGATGAGGTCCGCGTAGCCCAGGCCCACCACGCGCACGGGTTTGCCATTATAGTAGATCATCGTGTTGCTCTCACTGATGGCGAACTGGGACACATAGTCCGCCAGGGAGCCCAGGGTGCGCTCGGCCACCGCCTTGGCGGAGGCCTCGTCCAGCCGCGGGATGGAGGCGAAGTTCGCCTCGTGGATGTCCTCGGCGAAGTCCGCGTCCTCGCTGACCGCCATAATCTCGCTGTAGCGCACGGCGTTGAAGAAGGGCGAGGACACCACCCAGGCCACGCCGAAGAACAGCGCCGTCACCGCCACGGCGATGAAGGGAATAATCGATTTTTCCTTCACGAAGGGCATGTATTCCGGCTTGGTGTTGGCCTGGCTGAGCAGGAACAGGAACGCGATGAACGAGGCGAACACCAGCGCCACGTACATATAGAACTCCTGCGCCTTGAGGTTCAGCGGCGGCAGCATCACGTAGTAGGCCACCCCCGCCGTGATCACCGCGCCTATGACGCTGAGAATGACGCGCAGCCCCGCGCGCTCGGGCGGGATGACGATGGGCTTGGGCCCCCGGCTCCTCCTGCCCCCTGCATCCACCTGGATGGGTTCCGACATGGCTTTTCCTCCCAAAAAATAAAATTTTGTTCTTTTCCCCTACAATGCTTGCACGATTGCGGAAGAGTGTTGTATAATCATAACATACCCGCGAATAAAATACAAGTAAAATATTTGTGAAGGGGCTTATATGGAAAAACGCGCCCTGCGTGCCCTATCCGCCAGGGTGGGCTGCGCCCTGCTGGTCGTCTGCGCTTTACAGCTAGGGCTGTCCTTCGCGGCGGCGCGGCTGTGGGGGGCCATGGACGAAAGCCTGTGGTTCGTCCTCGTCACCGCCCTGAGCGGGCTGACGCTGTTGGCCGGGGCCCTGGCCGGGCGCAAATTGCTGGGTACAGAGACGCGCGGCAACGCATCTCCCGCCCGAAACCGCGCGTCCCTGCCGGAATGCCTGCCGCTCCTGCCCGCCGGGGCGGCGCTGTGCATGGCCGGGAATGCCGTGGGGGCCCTCGTGGAGAACGTCGCCGGGCGGGCCGGGGTCGAATTCCATGGGGGGGTGGAGCCGCCGCGGTCGCAGAGCCTGCCGCTGTTCCTGCTCACTCTGCTGGCGGTGAGCGTTTTGCCCGCCGTAGCCGAGGAGTGGCTGCTGCGCGGGGTGATCCTCCCGCCGCTGCGCCGCTTCGGCGACGGCTTCGCGGTGACGTGCACGGCGGCGCTGTTCGCCCTGCTGCACCAGAACATGGAGCAGGCCCCCATGGCCTTCGTGGCCGGGCTGGCGCTGGGCTGGGTATACATCCGCAGCGGGCGTTTGATCGTGCCCGTGGCCGTGCACTTATGGAACAACGCGGCGGCCACCCTGCTCTCCGTCCTGCCGGAGGGCGCGGCGAGCCTGTACGCGCTTGCGCTTGCAATTTTGGGTGTTTTGTGCCTGTTTATGCTTTGCCTGCGCCGCCGGGAGCCTCGCCGGGTCATCTGCGAGATGCCAGCGTATCGGCGCGCGTCATATTTTTTCTTCGGGAGCCTCGCCATGGCGCTGGCGCTGGGATATTTTGTTGTTGTGATCGCGATGAATACGGCGGCGGGGTGAAAATTCACCCACAAAAACTTCACGCAAAAAATTTTCTTTGACATTTCGCCGCCCCTGTGCTATAATCGTTGGAAGGACGGGAGGGAGGCCTCAATGTTCGAGCGACGTGATAAATATACAATATTGCCGGGCTTCGTGGATTTGCATGTGCATTTCCGGGAGCCCGGTTTTTCTTCGAAGGAGACCGTGGCCTCCGGCAGCCGCGCGGCGCGGCGTGGGGGCTATATCGCCGTGTGCGCCATGCCGAACCTCAACCCCCCGCCTGACACCCTTGCGCATTTACAGGTCGAGTTGGGCATCATCGCCCGCAACGCCGAAATTCCCGTGTTCCCCGTGGGCTGCATCACCGTGGGGCAGAAGGGGGAGGGGACCCTTGGCGAGATGGAGCGCCTGGCGCCCCACGTGTGCGGCTTCTCGGACGACGGCCTGGGCATACAGGACGGCGTCCTCATGCGCGAGGCCATGGAGCGGGCGAAAGCCTGCGGCAAGCCCATTCTCTCCCACTGCGAGGACACGCGCCTGGGGGATTCCCCGGCCAGCGAGTACGTTCCCCTGGCGCGCGACCTGGCGCTCGCCCGGGAGACCGGCTGCCACTATCACATATGCCATGTGTCCACGAAAGAGAGCGTGGAGCTCATTCGCCGGGCAAAGCGCGATGGCATATCAGTCACATGCGAGACCGCGCCGCACTACCTGCTTTTAACAAATGAAGATGTACAGGACGACGGCCGCTTCAAGATGAACCCGCCGCTGCGCACGGAAGAAGATAGACAAGCCCTGCTGGCGGGCCTGCTCGACGGCACGATAGACTGCATAGCCACCGACCACGCGCCCCACACCAGGGAAGAAAAATCACTGGGCTTTGCGGGCAGCGCGAACGGCATCGTGGGCCTGGAGACGGCCTTCCCGGTGCTGTACACGAAGCTTGTTCTGCCGGGGATTATAACGCTGGAAAAGCTCGCGGGGGTCATGGCCGACAACCCCAGAAGGCTGCTGGAAAGCTGGACAGGCCATAAAATCGAGGGCACATGCGCGTGGGATTTGGAGAAAAAATACGTGATTGACCCGGAAAAATTCTTGAGCATGGGGAAATCAAGCCCATTTACTGGCTGGGAGGTGTACGGCAGATGCAAATAACAGATTTTGCGGTAGTAAAAAATGAGCAAATCGCCCGCGACGTGTTCGAGCTGCAATTGTCAATTGTCAATTATCAATTGTCAATTGCGCCCGGCCAGTTCGTCAACCTGCAAATCGATGGGTTTTATCTGCGCAGGCCAATTTCAATCTGCGGCTGGGATGGCGAAACCCTCACGCTGATTTACAAAATCGTGGGGCAGGGGACTGCCAGGCTGGCGCAATACGAAGCCGGGGAGACCATCAACGCCCTGGTGGGCCTGGGCAATGGCTATACCCCCGTGCAGGCCGAACGGCCCCTGCTGCTGGGCGGCGGGGTGGGCGTGCCGCCGCTGTATTATCTTGCGAAAGAGCTGGCAAAAGCCGGGCAAAAGCCCATCGCCGTGCTGGGCTTTAAATGTGCTGACGAAAGCTTTTATGAAGATCATTTCAGGGCCCTGTGCGAGACAGTCGTCATGACCGAGGACGGCTCTCATGGGCAGGAAGGCTTTGTCACCCACGCGATGCCTGGAATAAATTACGACGCGATTTACGCCTGCGGGCCGGAGGCCATGCTGCGCGCAATCTACGAGCAGGCGAAAGAGCTGCCGCCGGGGCACACGCAATTGAGCTTCGAGCGGCGCATGGGCTGCGGCTTCGGGGCCTGCATGGTGTGCTCTTGTAAGACTGTCACAGGCTACAAGAGAATTTGCAAAGAGGGGCCCGTCCTCACAAAGGAGGAGATTATATGGACCTGAGCGTAACCCTTTCCGGCGTAAAGCTGCAAAACCCCGTCATCCCCGCCAGCGGCTGCTTCGGCTACGGGCAGGAGTTCAGGGCGTTCTACGACATCGACATGCTGGGCTCGTTCTCCTGCAAGGGGACGACCCTGGAGCCCCGCTTCGGCAACGAATTGCCGCGCGTCGCGGAATGTGCGTCGGGGATGCTCAACGCCGTGGGCCTGCAAAACCCGGGCATTCACGCCGTGATTGCCGAGGAGCTGCCCCGGCTGAAAGAGCACTTCCATCAGCCTTTAATCGCAAATATATCCGGGTTTGCGCTTGAAGAATATACGCAATGCTGCGAGATGATCTCGCAGTGCGAACAGGTGGGGATCATCGAGCTGAACATCAGCTGCCCCAACGTGCACGGCGGGGGGATGGCGTTCGGCGTATGCCCCAAGTCAGCCGCCGAAGTGACCGCCGCCTGCAAAAAAGTCTCCGCCAAGCCCCTGTACGTCAAGCTTTCGCCCAATGTCACAGATATATGCGAAATCGCCAGGGCCTGCGAGGCCGCCGGGGCCGATGGACTTAGCTTGATCAATACCCTGCTGGGGATGCGCATCGACCTGAAGGCTCGTAAGCCTGTACTGGCGAACAAGTTCGGCGGACTGTCGGGGCCTGCGATTTTCCCTGTGGCGCTGCGCATGGTGTACCAGGTGTTCGGGGCTGTGAAAATCCCCATCATGGGCATGGGCGGGGTGAGCAATGCGCGCGATGTCATCGAAATGATGCTCGCCGGGGCCGGCGCCGTGCAGGTGGGCGCCGCGAACCTGGTGAACCCCTACGTTTGCAAGGAGATCATCGAAGAGCTGCCCGCTGTAATGCAACAGCTTGATATTACTAGTTTGAAAGATATAATCGGAGGAGCGCACACATGAAAAAAGACGTCATCATCCCACTGGATTTCGCCAGCGTGCAGGAGACCTACGATTTCCTCGGCCTGTTCCCCGCGGGGGAAAAGCCCTATGTGAAGATAGGGATGGCGCTGTTCTACCTTGAGGGGCCCGAGATCGTGCGGGAAATCAAGCGCAGGGGCCACAAGATTTTCCTGGACCTGAAGCTGCACGACATCCCCAACACGGTGAAAATGGCCTTCGCGTCGCTCTCCGGGCACTATGTCGACCTGACCAACCTGCACGCGGCGGGCGGCATCGAGATGATGCGCGCGGCCCTGGAGGGCCTCACCCGGCCCGACGGCAGCAGGCCACAGGTTATCGCCGTGACGCAGCTGACTTCCACCAGCCAGGCGCAGCTCAATGATGAGCTTTTAATTCCCTGCGGGATGGAAGAAACAGTCCTTCACTACGCCAAAAACGCGAAAATCGCGGGCCTGGACGGCGTGGTGTGCTCCCCCCACGAGGCCGCGCAGGTGAAGGCCGCCTGCGGGCAGGATTTCATCGCCCTGACGCCGGGCATCCGCTTTGCCGACAGCGAAAAAGATGACCAATCGCGCATCATGACGCCTGCGAAGGCCCGCGAGGCCGGGTCGGACTATATTGTGGTGGGCAGGCCGATTATCGCGGCGAGTGACCCGCTGGGGGCGTACAGAAAATGCGTGAAAGAATTTTTAGGAGGATAAGATCATGACCAACCTATCCCGCCAGATCGCCGCCGATCTATTGCAAATCCAGGCCGTTTTCCTGCGGCCCGAGGAGCCCTTCACCTGGGCCAGCGGCATACAGTCGCCGATTTACTGCGACAATCGGGTGACCTATGCCGAGCCTGAAGTACGCAGACGCATCGCCGAGGGCTATGTGCAGGTCATCCGGGAGAAATACCCCGCCTGCGAGGCCGTCATCGGGACGAGCACCTCGGGGATAGGCTACGCGGCGCTGGCCGCCTGGCTGATGGAGCTCCCCACGGGCTATGTGCGCGGCGGCGCGAAGTCCCACGGCCGGGGCAACAAGATCGAGGGCAGGGTGACGCCCGGCCAGAAGGTCGTCGTCGTGGAGGATACGATCTCCACAGGCGGCAGCGTGATTGAAGTCGTGGAGATTTTGCGGGAGGCCGGGGCGGACGTCCTGGGCATCGTGAGCATCTTTACATACGAGATGCAAAAAGGCAAAGACAGGCTCGCCGAAGCGCAAATCGAGAACACCAGCCTGACGGATTTCGGCGCGCTGGTGGAGGTCGCGGCGCAGACGGGATACCTTGACCCGAAAGCGATTGCGGCCCTCAAGGCCTTCCGGGACAACCCGGGCGACGCGGGCTGGCTGGGGATGCTGGGGTGACTCATCCCCTGCGCAAATGCCGGTTCGCGGCAACGCAGCCATGTAGGGGACGGCCTCCCGGACGTCCCTGGGCGTTAAGGACAAGCCTTGTTTTCATGGGCCGGGGACGTCCGGGAGTGTCCGAGGCCGTCCCCTACATGGTGCGCATCACGAAAAAAGGGCGGGTGGCCGTGGGCCGCCACCCTTACAAGCGGCGCGAAAAAAATTTTTTTAATTTTTTTCCAAAATAGGTGAGGATTTTTTCGTTCTCGTGCGACTAAAGGAGGAATGCACATGCGGCATCTGATCGAAATCCAGGATTTATCCCCCGCAGAGATCGCCATTTTGCTCCAATTGGCCGACGAAATCATCGCCAGGCCGGCGGATTTCCGGGACAGCGCGGCGCGCAAAAAGCTGGCCACGCTCTTCTACGAGCCCAGCACCCGCACGCGCCTGAGCTTCGAGGCGGCCATGCTGGACCTCGGCGGCCACGTGCTGGGCTTCGCCGACCAGGGCAGCAGTTCGGCCTCCAAGGGGGAGAGCGTGGCGGATACCATCCGCATGGTGCAGTGCTACGCCGACATCATCGCCATGCGCCACCCCAAGGAGGGCGCGCCCGTCGTGGCCGCGCGCCACGCCTCGGTGCCGGTGATCAACGCCGGGGACGGCGGGCACAACCACCCCACGCAGACCCTCACGGACCTGACCACCATCCACCGGGAATTCGGGCACCTTGACAACTTAACCATAGGACTTTGCGGCGACCTGAAATTCGGCCGCACGGTGCACAGCCTGGCGGCGGCCATGTGCCGCTATCCCGGCACCCACTTCGTGCTCATCTCCCCGAAGGAGCTCTGCCCCCCGGACTACGTGACCGACATGATCTGCCAATCCGGCCGCAGCTACGAGCAGGTGCGCGCCATGGAGGAGGTCATCCCGGAGCTCGACGTGCTCTACATGACCCGCGTGCAGCGCGAGCGCTTCTTCAACGAAGCCGACTACGTGCGCCTGAAGGACAGCTTCATCCTGGATGTGCCGAAGCTGGCCGCGGCGAAAAAAGAGATGATCGTGATGCACCCCCTGCCGCGCGTGAACGAGATCAGCGTGACGGTGGACGCCGACCCCCACGCCCGGTACTTCCAGCAGGCGCTGTACGGGAAGTTCATACGCATGGCGCTGATACTGTGGCTGCTGGAGGGGGCGTAGGTCCAGGAAGGCTGTAGGGGCGGCATTCTTGCCGCCCGTGCACAAAACCCTGCCCGTGCACAAAACCCGCCCGTGCACAAAACCCGCCCGCAATGCCGGTATCGCCGAGAATCCGGGTGGCAAGAATGCCACCCCTACAGACACTGCTATAACATCATAAGGAGGCCCACCAATGAAAATTCTCGCAACAATCCTGGCGTTCCTGCAACTCCTCTTCCCCTTCGCCACAATAGGCTTCAAACAGGAAAACGCCTATATTACGGTTTTCAAGGCGCTTGCGTCAGCGCTTGAGTTCCAGAATCTCGAGTATCTCGCGGTTGATTTAAGCGGCGTAGAGTTGGATGACACGACGAAACTGGAAAAAGTAATTCAGGCCTATTGCGATGAGCACGAGATTACGCTGCTGCCCTATGACTTCGATTGGCTGGTCGAAGAGGGATACATCGAGGTTGAGACCAGAACCGATGATGGCGAACCATATGAATATTGGCACTTTCCAGACGGGATGATGTTGGGATTCTATGTGCGTGAGTGGGGGTCAAGAACAGTGCGTTCCATAGGCACGAGAAGTATGTCCAACAACGCATCTGGGACTGATTATCTCTATGCAGTGCAACGCAACCTGGGAGTGTGGATAATTATCGAAAGATATGACTTGACGTGGCATGACTGAGAAAGGGTAAATCAATGAACATCGACAGCATCACCAACGGCCTTGTGCTCGACCATATCCAGGCCGGGCGGGCCATGCAGATTTATGCCGCGCTGCGGCTGGATGAGCTCGACTGCGTCGTGGCCGTCATCAAAAACGTGAAAAGCCGTAAGATGGGAAAGAAGGACCTCATCAAGATCGACGAGATGATCGGCCTGGACCTCGACGCCCTGGGCTTCATCGACCAGAACATCACCATCAACGTGATCCGGGAAGGCGTGCGGGTGGAAAAAAAGCAGCTGCGGCTGCCCGAGAAGCTGGTAAATGTGCTGCGCTGCAAGAACCCCCGGTGCATCACCACCACGGAGCAGGAGGTGGACCAGGTGTTCCGCCTTGTGCGTGAAACGCCCCCATTGTACCGCTGCGCCTACTGCGAGACCGCCTGCCAGAATTTGTGATTGACACGACCCCTTGGCTCTGCTATAATAATGCTAAGTTTGCAATGGGAATTCCCTGGATTTTTACAATTTGCTGCGGGAAACCCCTCGCTATTTTAGAAACAACTTGTGAAAGGATGAACGACTATGAAACGAACGATAGCCCTGGCGCTGTGCGCCATACTCCTGGCGGGCGCGATGGCCGCCTGTAAAAAGAACGAGGATGAATTTGTTCCCAACGTCTACACCACCGACGGCGGCGGCGTCCCGGCGGCGGTGAACATCCCCAGGGACTGGGTCGCCTTCGGGAGCATCGACGGCGACAACAACGTGACGGTGAAAACCCTCACCTGCCTGCGCGCCGCCTCGGGCGAATCCGTCTGGGTGGACCCCAACAGCCGGGCGGTCGCCAACATCAGCGACCTGGACGGCACCGTAGCCAGCATCACCGTGGACGGCCGCTCCATCTCCGTGATGATCGAAGAGAGGCCCGACGCGCGCGTGCTCTACGCCGCCCTGGGCGACCCCGGCACGGATGCGACCACCACCATTGATCTCGGCGACCTCACCACCCTGCCCACCGCGGGCGCGCCGGGCCAGAGCGGCACGAACAAGCCCCCAAGCACCACCAAGCCCCTTGGCACGGCCGTGCAGATCCAGACCACGAAGAAGCCCGTGACCACCACCGACCGCTTCCAGGAAGAAAAAGACCGCATCATCAACAGCGACATGTCCTCCAAGGAGAAAGCGCAGGCCCTGAAGCTGCTCAGCTATATGCTCGACGAGAACGGCGTGTTCTACGTGGAGCACGAGCCCTGGCAGAAGCAGTTCGGCTTCAACCAGATTTACGACCTGGCCTCCCCCCTCATCCAGCTGGTCTACGGCACGATCCGCATCAAGTTCCGCTACGGCTACGTGTACAAGCTCTACCCCGCCGACCACCCGCAGAAGGGCCAGGTCATGTACGACATCACCGGCAACCCCATCTACGAGACCGGCGCGGACGGCAAGCCCATCCCCAAGGACTGGATGATCCAGTGCTGGAAGGGCCGCTACGGCCTGGTGATGCTCGGCGCGGAGTTCGGCGTCTACACCAAGCCCAGCACCCAGACGGCCGAGCACTACTACTGCGCCGTGGCCGAGGAGGAGCTGGTGATGGCCATGGACGTCTACCAGCAGAACTTCAAAACGGGCACGAAGAAGCACCTGTTCACCCGCGGGCCGGAATCCGCCTGGTGGCTCACCGGCTTCGTGCAGGGCACCTTCCACGAGTTCAACCGCAAGGACGAGATCATCGCCGTGGTGAACATGACCTTCCCCTCCGAGGAGATGATGCGCCTGTTCTACAACGGCATGAAGGCCGCGGGCTTCCGCGACGGCTCCCCCGGGCGCGACAGCCCGGAGACCATCACCACCAACGGGAACAGCTGCAAATTCTGCTGGCAGTTCATCGACCAGGACGCGAACATCTCGAAGAATTAGTGCAAAATCCCCGAAAAAACCGGGAAAAGCGCCCCGATATGGGAAAACCCGCCAAAGCCGCGCGAAATCGCAAAAAACACAAAAATATGCTTGACAAGCCGGCAAATCAGTGGTATCATTATAGGGCATAGTTGTCTTGAACGGCAAACTAAATATTACGCCAAACAGGAAAGGATGGATCCCCATGAAAAAGGTATTCGCACTCGCACTCGCACTCGCACTGGCGCTCTCCATGGCACTGATGGCCAACGCGGCCGTCGTGGACGACATGAAGGCAGTTCTCAGCGAGCTGTCCGGCACCGTAGGTGTCGATGAAGTCAAGGACGGGCTGACAGAGGCCCTGGCCGGATTCGGCCTGAGCTTCGCCGACGCTGCGGACCCCGACAAGATCCCCGAGGGCGCCGACGCCGACATTGCCGCCTACCTCACCGAGAAGTGGGGCCTGGAGGGCGGCATCGCCGACACGTTCCAGAAGGCCATGAGCGTCGACTTCATCGCCTGGATCGTCGGCTGGTACACCTGCATCCCGGAGCCCACCACCATCATCACCGGCGACAACTCCACCCTGATCGCGATCGGCGCTTTCGCCGCGCTCTCCGCTGCGGCGGCGGCCGCCTTCGTGACCTTGAAGAAGAAGGAAGCCTAAGCACCCAACGTCCGCATCCAAGGACACCGCGAGCAATTGAAGGTGACAGCCAAGGAACGGCACATGGCCCCCCGGCTTGCTGGGGGGCTTTATGGCGTTGGGGGGCCGCAACTGCCAACGGCACTGCATTGCCCCTTCGGCGCATAGCGGTCAGCCGCTCCGCGGAACCCCCTCGGTGCTTCGCACCGGCCCCCCAGAGGGGGCATCTTGACGAGGCGGCAGGATGTTTTTGCAATAAAAATTATATATGATCGATCTGTCAAGATGCCCCCGCTTGGGGGGCCGGTGCGAAGCACCGAGGGGGGTTCCGCGGAGCGGCTGACCGCTATCGGAGGCAGATACATCGCAGTGAGTTCGTTAAGAACGGGAGTAGTATTCTCGTGCCGCATGAATACAATCGCAACCTGATACCCCGTGCCCGCGAAATGCGCGATAATATGACGCCGCAGGAGCAGCACCTTTGGTTTGGCTTCTTGCGCGGCTATCCTCTGCACTTCAGGCGGCAGGCGGTGATTTATCACTACATTGCCGATTTCTATTGTCACGCGGCAAAGCTCGTCATCGAAATCGACGGCAGGCAGCACCAGAAGGCAGACGCCAAGGAGTATGACCAAATCCGCACAGAAACGTTGGAGCAGCTTGGCCTGACGGTCCTGCGTTTCACCAATGACGAGGTCGATCGGTGCTTTGACCATGTTCGAAAAAGCATAGACCAAGCAGTTAAGCAAAGGCTGTAGCCTCGTCAGGATGCCCCCCTTGGGGGGCCGGTGCGAAGCACCGAGGGGGAAGTGCAGGGCACTGACGCCGAAGGCGTCACGTCTTTGTGCCCGTCAACGACGCTTGCGGCTATCAGCGACGCCCGCACAACCTCAAAAATCCCCCGCCCCCGGTTGTATTCCCAAGAAACCCGTGATATACTATACCATGCAAACGCTAAAAAATTTGAAGCCCGGCCAGCCGGCCCGCGTGGTGCGCGTCCTCGGGGAGGGGGCGCTGCGGCTGCGCATCATGGAGCTGGGGCTGACCCCCGGCACGCCCGTTCGGGTGCGCAAAACCGCGCCCCTGGGCGATCCCATCGAAATCCTGGTGCGGGGGTATTCGCTCTCGCTGCGCAAGGCGCAGGCCGCGCTGGTGGAAATTGCGGCCGCGCAAGAATAAATTGTGGATGAAAACCAAATAATTTTAATTATTATACAATATGTTGTTGCATTCCGGCAAAATCTGTGATATGATTAATAAACAAAAGGAGTATGCCGCATGAAGCTTTGGACAGGCCGTTTGGGCAAGGAGACGGCGCGGGCGGCGGACGATTTCAACGCCTCCATCGCGGTGGATAGCCGTTTAGCCCGCGCGGATATCGCGGGCTCGCTGGCCCACGCCGAAATGCTCACCCGCCAGGGGGTTTTGACTGCGGCGGACGGGGAGGCTATACGTGAAGGGTTGGAGGGCATCCTAGCAGGCCTGGAGAGCGGCGCGCTGGCGGTCGACATGGGGGCCGAGGACGTCCACACCTTCGTGGAGGCCGAGCTGACCCGGCGCATCGGCGAGGCGGGCAAGCGCCTGCACACCGGCCGCAGCCGCAACGACCAGGTGGCCACCGACCTGCGGCTGTATCTGCGCGAACAATGCGGGGAGATATGCAAGCTGCTGGGCGATTTTATCGATGTCCTGCACAGGCAGGGCGGGGCGAACGCCGGGGCCATCCTGCCGGGCTACACCCATCTGCAGCGCGCGCAGCCGGTGCTCTTCGCGCAGCATATGCTGGCCTACGAGGAGATGTTCGCGCGCGATATAGGCCGCATACGGGACGCACAGAGGCGCATGAACGTCTGCCCCCTGGGCAGCGGGGCCCTGGCTGGGACGGGCTACCCCATCGACAGGGCGTTCACGGCGCAGGCGCTGGGCTTCGATGGTTTTACAGTGAGCACCCTCGACGGCGTCTCCGACCGGGACTTCTGCATGGAGCTGGCGGCGGCGCTCTCGATTGTGATGGTGCACCTCTCGCGGCTGAGCGAGGAGCTCATCCTCTGGTGCAGCTGGGAATTCAAGTTTATCGAGCTGGACGACGCCTACACCACGGGCTCGAGCATCATGCCGCAGAAGAAGAACCCCGACCTGGCCGAGCTCATCCGGGGGAAGAGCGGGCGCGTGTTCGGGGACCTCATGGGCTTGCTGGCCATGATGAAGGGCCTCCCGCTGGCCTACAACAAGGACATGCAGGAAGACAAGGAGGCGATTTTCGACGCCTTCGACACCGTCCGCGCCTGCCTGGAGGCCGCGATCCCCATGGCGGAGACCATGAAAATCCTGCCGGGGAACATGCGCGCGGCGGCGGCGGGGGGCTTCATCAACGCCACGGACTGCGCGGACTACCTGGTGGGCAAGGGCCTGCCCTTCCGCGAGGCCTACGGGGTCGTGGGGGCGCTGGTGGCCGCGTGCCTGGCGGACGGCTCCACGCTGGAGACGCTGCCCCTGGAGCGCTACAGGGAGGCCAGCGCGCTGTTCGACGACGACATATACGCATACATAGCGCTGGAGGCCTGCGCGGCCCGCAGGCGGAAATGACAGGGGATGGGAGGGAGACCAGTTGGCCGGACCGATTGACGTGACGCAATTGGCGAACGCGAAAACCGAAGCGGAAGTGGACGCGGCGGCAGCGAGATTGAATGCCGAGATCAATGGCCCGGCCGCAGGAGGCGGTCAATACTCGGGCGGGCAACCTCCGGCTGTGTATTCAACAATCGGGCCAAATCCAGGCGGGCAAAATGATCCGGACAGCACACCGCCTATGCTGCGGCGCGTGACGGTCATCGACGAGCTGCGCGGCCTGTGCGTGCTGGCGATGGTGGGCTATCACTGGCTCTACGTGCTGGGCAGCCAGTTCGGCTATGCCTGGGGCATGAGCCTCTACGAGTTCCTCGGGCCCGCGCAGCCCCTGGGCGCGGGGATGTTCATCCTGATTGCCGGCATCAGTACGCGCTTCTCCCGTAACGTGAGAAAACGGGGCTACCTGTTGACGGTGATCGCACTGGCTATCACCGGCGTCACGGTGCTGCTGCTGCCCTATCTCGGCATTGGGGAAATGCGGGTGTGGTTCGGAATCATCCACCTGTTGGCGGCCTCCACACTGCTGTTCAGCTTTTGCAGAAGGGTCTTCGATGCGATTCCTTCGTTCGTGGGCCTGGTGCTCTGCCTGGCGCTGTTTTTCCTGTTCGCACCAGTGGGCCAAGGGTATCTGGGCATGTTCGGCTTCCACTGGAATATGCCGGAGGCCCTGTACCGAAGCAACGCGCTGGCCTTCCTGGGCTTCCACACGCCGGAATTTCAGGCCTTTGACCACTACCCTCTGCTGCCCTATTTCTTCATCTTCCTGTTCGGCACGTTTATGGGCGGGATAATAAGACCAAGCTCAAAGATATGGGTAAATGTAAGATGGCGGCGCAGAGAAACAAGCGGATGGTACGATGAGGGCCTGCCGGAATTCTGTTACAGGCCGCACAGCGCGTTTTTTAACTTTTTGGGGCGGCGCGCCCTGTGGATTTACCTGCTGCATATCCCGGTGTTCTACGGCCTGGTTTACGTCGTGCGCGCAGTGGTCTCCATGGGATCCTGACCAACGGGTGGGGCCCGAAAATTGGATAAAATTTCCTCGCGTGAAATTGTGACACCTGGACTTCCAAAATGCGAACAAGTATGGTATAATACGACACGTAAACCAATGCTGTATATACGATTAGGAATAGGGGATGAAAGACAAATGCATTATGTCAAGCTTCTCAAAACACTGCGCAAGGAAAACGGCCTGACCCAGCAGCAGGTGGCCGATTACCTGCACCTGGACCGCTCCTCCTACGCATACTACGAGAGTGGGCGCACGAAGATCAACATCGATATCCTGATCCGGCTGGCCAACTTCTTCCAGATCAGCCTGGCCATGCTCGTGGGCGAGGAGCTGCCCGCGCAGCAGCTGGAGAGCGGCACGCCGGAGGAGAACCTGGATGCCGTGCTGGTCAACCAGTCCGTTTCCCGCTTCACGCAGCTTAGCCGCGACGAGCAGTACCTGGTGATCCTCTACCGCTCCGGTACGCCGGGGCAGCGCCTGGCCCTGCTCGAGCAGGCCAACACGCTCACCGAGCCGGTGAAGAAGCAGCGAAAATAAAGTACGCGGAACAAAGAATAACCGCCGAGGTTTGTACTTGAAACTCCGGCGGTTTTGGGTTTGGTGCCAACTTCCGGCAGCCGGGATTAGGTTCCCATCAGTCGGGAGAGGATCTCGAGGATGGCGGGGCCGAAATCCACGATGGCGAAGAGAACCTTCATGAGCACGCCGAAGCCGGCCGCGAGCAGCCCGTTGATGAGGACCCTCTCGATCCAGTCCGTGACGCCCATGAGCCAATTGAAGAGATTGGTGAAATCCATGATTTGCCTCCTTTTTTAGTTTAGCAGGGATTGTACTTCTGTTAGTCGCCGCATCCGGGAAAAATCCTCAGTAAAAATCAAGAAAATTTTAAAATTTTCAAAAAGAATACGCAAGCGCCCCGATGGCGGCCGCCACGCCCGGCAGGTCTTCACGGTGGGTGACGCCGTACCATTTGGCGTCGGTCTCCAGCACCCTCATGCGCTCCCTGCCGCTTTTGATCAACTCGTCCACCACGCGCGGGATGAGGTATTCGCTCTTTTCCTCGAGCCCGTGCGCCCGCATGAACGCCGCGTAGCCCTCGCGGAGGTAGGCGAACAAATTCGGCTGGAACCCGAACATATTCATGGAAGCGACCGTACCTTTTGGGAACTCGTTGCGAAACGGGATACTTAAATGCTCGGTTACGCCCTTGAGGCAGCCGTCCTCCACCTCACAGATGCCGCGCGAAACCGTGCCGCTTTCCGAGAGGGTGTTCTCCAGCAGGTAGCCCACCATGGCGTAGTCGCCGCTCACCCGCAGATGCCTGTGCATCACCGCGAAGGCGTCCCGGCCATAGAAGTCGTCGGCGTTGATCACGCAAAACGGGGTATTCACTTGTGGCTCGGCGCACAAAATCGCAAAGGCGGTCCCCCAGGGTTTTGTGCGGCCCTGGGGCATGTCGTCCATGGTCTGGAACGCATAATCGACGTCCATCATGTTTTCCATGCGCCGGCCCACGAGCCGGCGGAACTCCTGCTCGAAATCACGCCTTATGATGATGACCGTCCTGTCGAACCCGGCCCTTTGCGCGTCATAGACAGAATAATCCATGAGGATCTCGCCGTTCGGCCCCACGGGCTCCATCTGCTTTAAGCCCCCAAACCGGCTGCCCATGCCGGCCGCCATGATGAGCAGGGTTGTTTGATTGTCCATTTGTGGCCTCCTCTATTGAAATTTACGATGCAGGTTCTCTGAAGCCCAATCGTCGGTCAGCTGCATGTTGTCAATTTCTATTTGACGATCGGATAAGAGCACCGGGTCGCCGAGCCGGATGGTTTCCGCGTCTTTGGGCGTCGGGCCGACCCAGGCCTCCAGGCCGTTCCATTGAAAGCGGATGTAGTCGTTCCAGGGGTAGTCCAGATTGGCGCACTCTGTCGCGGCTATAGCCTGCGCGAAGGCCTCCAGGCCCATGCCGTCGGCGGCTTCGGGGAACAGGACGCCGATGGTGGACGCGATTCCCGCGCAGGGCAGCCCGTCCCGGAACTCCGCGCCGATCTCCCCTATATCCAGGTACTGCGTTCCAAAAAAGTAGTAGGTATAGCCCGCCGCCGGGTCGCCGAAGCACTCCCCGGCGAAGCCCGGGAGCACAAGGCTGAGGAATTCGCCGCCGGGGTGCTCGTTCCTGATTTCCCCAAGCGGCCTGCCGATCTCCCGCAGCAGCTCCTCCCGGCCTTCCGCGGCCGGTGAAGCTTCCTTTGATGTTTCCGATACCGGCGGCGCGGCTGTCGTTGTTTCCGGGGTCGGCCTTGTGGTCAATTTATTGGTGGCGGGTGAGCCGCAGGCGGCGAGAGAGAGCAGCAAAATGGCGCTTATGAAGAGCGCGAGCAGTTTCTTCATGGGGAACCTCCTGATGAATTATCTCACGAACCACGCGATCGCGTCGATGATCATCCCCGGCAGCAGGTAGGAGGCCCAGAAGTAGAGCACCGGGGCCACCAGGGAGAAGCCGCCCAGGCGGATGAGCAGCTGATGCCGCCCGAAGCGCTGGCCGGGGCCGTCGGCGGCGACGCCCTCCTCGCGGACGTATTCGATGTTCTCCCAGAGCCTGCGGCGCAGCAGGGGGTCCGCCAGCAGGCCTGAGGCCGCCGCCATGGCCAGTATCGCCGCGACGAAGGCGGCCATGTGCCAGCGGTACTCCTGGCGCACCGCGAGCCACTCCTGTGAGAGGGCCCTGGAGGCCGCCTCATAAGCCGGGCCCTCCTGCGCGGCGGTCGCCTGCTCAAACAGGGGGTTCAGGCGGTCGAACATCGCGTTGGCCGCGGGCATGAACGCCAGCATGGCCGCCATCCACAGCGCGGCCAGCAGCAGCGCGGGCTTATACAATTTCCGGAAGAAGAACCAGTAGGGCCCGAAGATCCCCGTGAAGAATGCGGCCCAGTTCCAGCCGATGGGGCCGTCCTTCTCGAAGCGCGCGAGGTAGCGCGCCACGGCGCGGCGCGGCCCGCGCAGCTGCAGGGCGATCTCCTCCACCGGCTGCCCGGCCAGGGTGTCCCCCATGGTCAGGTCGCGCCCGTTGACGCGGTAGGTGGGGAAGTGCTCGCGCATATACTGCTCCCGGCGCAGCTGCTCCTGCTCGAAGCGCAGGCGCATCGCGACGGTGAACTCCTCGAAGTCCGTGCCGCAGTTGTCGCAGGCGAGGGCGTCGGAGGGGCAGTTCTCGCCGCAGTTGGGGCAGATGATCCCCAGCCGCTCCCCGTCGGCCTGCGCCGGTTCGGGCTCGGGCGGGGCGATGGTGGGAACCCACACGAAGTCCCCCCCGTGCCGCGGGGCATAGGGGCACGCGCCGGTCTCCTTCCAGCAGCGGCGGTGCAGGGGCGCGCCGCAGTCGGGGCAGACCACCACGTCTTCTGTTTCGGGCTGCAATGCCTGCCCGCAGCCGGTGCAGGGCTCGTTCTCGTAGCGCATCGGGATAAAAGCTCTCCAGTTTCAAAAAATAAACACCCAGTATAAACATTATACATGGGTGCAGGCGAATTGTAAAGGGGTTTGCGGGAAATTTTCAGAGAAATGGCAAATCCCCTTGACAACTGCATCATAGCCGGTGTATAATACAGAAGCAAGGGGTTGCTGTTGCAGGCGGTTCCCCTCCCGTAAAACTAAGCCGCAAATGCTAAGCCGCTCTACTATTGGAAGTGGGAGAGCGGCTTAGTGCTTTTTGCTGTCAAACAGCTTTAGCACCAATGTAGCGAATGCAATGAGCATCAGCATCAGACCGATAAAGTCTTGCAGCGTAATATTCTCCATCAC
>WRDW01000020.1 GCA_009779995.1 Oscillospiraceae bacterium
GGCATACCAACCGCAACGCTACACAACGCGGTGTCGACTGGCAGTTCTCTACCCAAGACGCTCGAACTAAACTCAAACACCTTTATCCAATTGTCAAGTATTAGCGCGGACAGGGTAGTAGGGGGCGGCATTCTTGCCACCCGCATCATAATTCAAGGAGGCTGACTATGAATCGAACCATAGCAATTTTGCTTGCCCTGGCTATGCTTGGCCTGTTCGCCTGCGGGAGAACAGAGCCTGAGCCGACGACCACTGTGCCAACTACCGAAGAAATCGAAACAACCACAGAGGCCGAAACAGCAGAAGCGCCAACCACCGTCTTTGTGCCCATGAGCGGCGAAGAAAATGGGGTGAAGTGGCGCACGTTGGATTTGGAGGATGAGGAAAACGCGGAAATCAAGGCTTGGCTGGACGATTGGTATTTGAAGTGGGAGCCATATCCATTTTCAACTCCGAAACCCATACAGCTCTCAAAAACCAAAACGGTATATCGCAAGGAAGATGCGTATCGCGAGGGCAAATTAATTTTGCGTGATGAGACTACCGGCAAAGAAACTCTCCTTCTGGAAGATACATATTATGGCGAGAGCGATATAGCTAAAGCAATTGATGACGAAACGAGCTGGAAAAGGCCAATCCCTGTTGATACAATCGATGAAAGATATATAGTGGTTCTTTGGGGAGGTTGGTCATGGCAATGTGGGGTAAGTGTCTATGACATAAAGGAGATGCGAGAAGTCCCCGTCAAAAATGACACGGGATACATGGGCAATTATTTTCGGACAATTGGCAATCACATTTACCTAAATACCCCCGGCGACGACGGGGGATATTATGGTTCATTGTCGCTCCAAAGAGCGGTTGTCACATCGGAGATGGGCGAAATTCTCATTGCGGTTGAGTTGCTGAATGATTATCCAAACACAGATGACATAGATGTGCAATGGCTGGGCTGGTGTGAGCTTTCGCCTGATGAGCGCCATTACATAACGCATATGGATGGAGGCGCGCTGATTTGCGATATGAAAGAGACAAAGCCTGCTTGGCGAATCCCTTTCCCCGAAGGTCAAGGATTTTCCGAAACCGTGTTTCGTGACACGAACACTGTTTATTTCATTTCGGGAGATCAATATTTTGACAACGATTCGAACGTCATATCGGTGCAAATCAAACGATATGTCTTCGAGATTACCCTCCCCTGACGAAAGGCCACCCCATGACCACCCTCCTCCGCCTCTGCCTAAGCTTCTTCAAAATCGGGCTCTTCACCTTCGGGGGAGGGCTTTCGATGTTTCCCATGCTCGAGCGGGAGGTCATCACCCGGCGCGGCTGGTGCACCCGGGAGGAGATCCTGGACTACTACGCCGTGGGGCAGTGCACCCCGGGCGTCATCGCGGTGGACGTGGCGGCCTTTATCGGCTACCGGCAGAAGAAGACCCTCGGGGCGATTGTCGCCCCCCTGTGCGTGGTGCTGCCGGGGGTGCTCCTGGTGCTGCTGATGGCCACTTTATTGCAGCAGGTGGCGGATGTCCCGGCGGTGCGGTCGGCCTTCGCGGGAATCCGCGTGGCGGTGTGCGCGCTGATCACGGTCTCCCTGGTGAACATCCTGCGCGAGAGCGTGAAGCGCTGGTGGCAGCTTGGCGTGGCGCTGGCCTCGTTCGCGGTCGTGGCCGTGCTGGGGCAGAACCCGGCGTGGGTGGTGCTGGGCGCGGGGCTGGGGGGGCTGTTCGGGTCGTTCGGATCATTTGGGAAGAAAAAAGAGAAATAATGCTGGCAATAATTATATTGACAAATGCTAGCACATGCTATATAATGATAGCAAAGAGTAAGGAGGTGCGATTATGGCACAAGTGAATATTCGTCTGGACGACGCGACAAAGCGCAACGCGGAGGTGACCCTTGCCGCGCTGGGGCTGACCATCCCGGTAATTGTCAACATGCTGCTCAAGCAGGTAATCCGCACGGGCACGGTACCCTTTGAGATCACAACGGGGGAATCGGAGCTTTTGAGACGCATAGCGGATATGGAAGCGGGCCGCAATGTGCATTACCATGACATCATTGAGGTGGAAGACGATGAAGAAGCTGTGGAATGACAGGGCATGGGATGAGTATGAATACTGGCTGCGGCAAGACCGAAAAACCACCAATCGGATCAATAAACTGCTGAAGGACATTGAGCGCAACGGCTATTTCGGCATCGGCAAGCCGGAGGCGTTGTCCAGCGACTACGCGGGCTGGTGGAGCGTTCACATCGACGAGAAAAACCGGCTGCTGTTCCGCATCAGGGAGGGACAGTTGGAAATCTTAGCCTGCAAAGGCCATTACGGAGATAAATAGTCATGCTCCAAACTCTCATCCTCCTGGCATATGAATTCTTCTTCACGGGGCTATTCGCCGTGGGGGGCGGCTTGGCCACCATCCCCTTTTTGCAGAGCATGGGCGCACGGCGGCCCGCCTGGTTCAGCGCCGCGCAGCTGGCCGACATGATCGCCGCCGCGCAGTGCGCCCCCGGGCCCCTGGGCACCAACATGGCCACCTACGTGGGCTACACGGTGGGCGGCTTCCCCGGCGCGGCCCTCAGCCCGCTGTCGCTGATGATCCCCACCATCGTTGTGGACCTCTTTGCCGCCAGGCTCATGGAGCGCTTCCGGGATTCCGCCCGGTGGGAGCGCGTGATGCGGGTGCTGCGCCCGGCCAGCGCGGGGCTCATCTGCGCAGCGGCGTTGGCTCTATTGCAGATTTCTTTGGCCAGCGGCACGGCCTGGAACTGGAACGCCCCCCTGGCCTGGTTCGACTGGCGCTGCGTGGCCCTCTATGGCGCGCTGCTGCCCTTCGTCGCCTGGAAAAAGCTCAGGAAAATCCACCCCGCGGTGTATATCGCTGTGGGGGCTGTTGTGGGTGTCGTATGGGGGCTATAAGGAAATAACAGCATTTCTCTAATTATTTTATTTTAAATAGGAGGATTCGCTATGTCATTTTCAAGAGGCTTGAAAGCAAAGGCCGCAAAAGTGTGGGAGGCGGGGTACAACCACCCCTTTGTGCAGGCGCTCGGCGCGGGCACGCTGGACCGGGAGATATTCAAGTTTTATCTCCTGCAGGACTACCTCTATCTCCTGCAATACGCCAAGGTGTTCGCCATCGCCGCCATTAAGTCGGACACAGAGGAGTTGATGACGCGCTTCACCGCCCTCCAGCATTCCATCCTGGCCGATGAGATGGACCTGCACCGCGCGTACATGGCGGATTTCGGCATTACGCGGGAGGAGGCGCTGGCCGCCCGGCCCTCGCTGTTCAACAGGGCGTACACCGCCAACATGCTCGCGTTGGGCCAGACGGGCGGCCTGGCGGAGCTCCTCACCGCCGTGTTCCCCTGCGCGTGGACCTACGCCGACTACGCCAAACGCCTGAAGGCGCAATACGCCGATTGCCTGCAAGGCAATTTCTATAAGTCATGGATAGAGCTGTACGCAAGCCACGAGTTTTCGGCGTCGTTTGAATGGTTCTACGATGCCCTAGACGAGCTCGTCTCCAACATGACCGGCGAGCAGCGCGGGCGCATAGAGGACATCTTTATCGGCAGCGTGGAATTTGAATACCTGTTTTGGGATATGGCCTATCACCGGCGGATGTCCTACTGAGGGGGCAGAGGTATAGCGCTGAATGGAATGCTATCAGGAGGCCTTGACCGATCAGGGCTTCCTTTTTCGCTTTCGTTGCTAAAATTCCTGGAAGCCCCAAAAAACCTCTTGACAGCCCGGTGCATTTGTGCTATCATATCCTTCGTGTTTAGTATAGGCAAACAAGAAGTTTCGTAATTTCAATCCGCCGGGAGGGGCCGCATGGATATAGGGGAAAAGCTCAAGCGCCTGCGCGTCAAAAACGGACTGACGCAGCAGGACCTCGCGGACCGCTGCGACCTCTCCAAGGGGTTTATTTCCCAGGTGGAGAACAACCTGGCCTCCCCCTCCATCGCCACGCTGATGGACATCCTCGAGACGCTGGGTACAGTGGCCAGGGATTTCTTCAACGACGAGAGCGGCTCTGTGGTCTTCCGGGAAGAGGACGTCTTCGTGCAGGAGAACACGGAGCTGGGGTACAGGATACGCTGGCTGATTCCCAACGCGCAAAAAAACGAGATGGAGCCCATCCTGATCATCCTGGCCAGAAACGGGCGCTCGGAGGTGTATACCCCTTTTGACGGCGAGGTCTTCGGCTATGTAATCCGCGGCAGCGTGATCCTCCACATGGAGGGGCGGCAGTTCAAGGTGAAGAAGGGCGAGAGCTTCTACCACTCGGCCGATTACGAGCACTACCTGGAGAACAGCTTCGGGAACGAGACGGAAATCCTGTGGGCCACAACGCCCCCGAATTTTTAAATGTGCCGGGGAGGGTTTGCATGGAGGAGCCATTGATCCGGCTTGTCAATATCTGCAAAAGCTTTGACAAAGCGCAAGTATTAAAAAATATCAATCTCGATGTGCGAAAAAACGAGTTCGTTACGCTGCTCGGGCCCAGCGGCTGCGGCAAGAGCACCCTCCTGCGCATCATCGCGGGCTTTGAACGGCCCACGGGGGGCGAGCTGTTGTTCCACGGCAAAAGCATCGTCGGCGTCCCCCCCTACAGGCGAAGGATCAACATGGTGTTCCAGCGCTACGCGCTGTTCCCCCACATGGATGTGGCCGAAAACATCGCCTTCGGCCTGCGGCTGCGCAAAGAGGACGCCGGAACCATCGAGCGCAGGGTGGAGGAGATGCTGCGCCTGGTGAACCTGCGGGGCTTTAACCGGCGGGAAGTGAAGAGCCTCAGCGGCGGGCAGCAGCAGCGCGTGGCCATCGCCCGCGCCCTGGTGACCGCGCCGGAGCTGCTGCTGCTGGACGAACCCCTGGGCGCCCTGGACGCCAGGCTGCGCAAGGATATGCAGGCGGAGCTGAAGAATCTCCAGCGCACCACGGGCGTCACCTTCCTCTATGTGACGCATGACCAGGGGGAGGCGATGACGATGTCCGACAGGGTCGCCGTGATCCGCGGGGGCGCGCTCATGCAGGTGGGCGGCGCGGAGGAGGTCTTCAACGCGCCCCTAAACGCCTTCGTGGCGGGCTTCGTGGGCGAGAGCAACATCCTGCGCGGAGAATGGCGCGGCGAGGGCCTCGTGCGCTTCGGGGGTACGGAATTTCCCTGCCGGGCCGGGGATTTTCAAATCGGTGAAGAAGTGGACGTGATGGTGCGCCCGGAGGACGTAAGGCTTGTCGACGCGGCGCGGGGGATGCTCGCCGGGACAGTGAAGGCGGCCATGTTCAAGGGCCCGCACTACGAGATGTTGATTGAAACTTCGGCGCAGCTGTGGAAGGCGCATAGTACACAGCTTATCGAAGTTGAGAGCATGGCGGGCTTGGAAATAAGCCCGGGCGCGATCCATGTGATGAAAAGGGAGGAGGCAAGGTAATGGCGGACTATCGCTACACGGAGTGGGAGACGGACCGGGTGTCGTTTTCCATCGAGGCGGAGCGCCTGCTCTACAGCGGGCAAAGCGATTTCCAGAGCGTGGACGTGTACGAATCGCGGGATTTCGGGCGCTTCCTGGTGCTGGACGGCTGGATGATGATCACCGAGCGGGACGAGTTCATCTACCATGAGATGATCACGCACGTACCCATGGCGGTGAACCCGGCGATCAAAAAAATTCTGGTGATAGGCGGGGGCGACGGCGGCGCGGTGCGCGAGCTGCTGCGCTACCCCACCGTGGAGCGCGTCGACCTCGTGGAGATCGACCCGAAGGTGGTGGAGGTGTGCCGGGAATTTTTCTCCGCCGTCTCCTGTGGGTTGGACGACCCGCGGGTATGCGTGCGTCACGAGGACGGCGTGGAATACGTGCGTCGCTATGAGGGGGCATACGATCTCATCATCGTGGATTCCACGGACCCCATCGGCCCGGGCAAGGTGCTTTTCTCGAAGGAGTTCTACGAAAGCTGCCACAGGGCCCTGAATGAAAGCGGCATCCTGATCAACCAGCACGAGAACGCCTTCTACAAAGAGGAGGCCGGCATCACGCGGGAAATTCACGGGCATCTTTACAGGCTTTTCCCGATCAGCAAGGTCTACCACCTGCACATCCCGTCGTACCCCTGCGGGCAGCTGTTCGGCTTCGCCTCGAAGCGCTTCCACCCGGTGCGCGACCTCGACGCCGCCCGCTGGGACGCCCTGGGGCTGCAACTGAAATACTACAACACGCGCCTGCACAAGGGTGTGTTCGCCCTGCCGAGCTATGTGGAGGCGCTGCTGCGGGAGGCAGAAGTGGAATAGCGCAAAAAAGGGGAGGAGAACAAAAAATGCCAAACGCCTACAGGCGGTTCATCACCCTGCCCTATCTGGCCTGGGCGGGCGTCTTCATCGTGCTGCCCATCCTGCTGATCGTCTATTACAGCCTCACCGTGGAGGCCGACGGGCATCTGCTGCTCTCCCTGGAGAACTACAAAAGAGCCTTCGACCCGGTGTACCTGACCATTTTCCGGCGCTCGGCGAGCCTGTCGCTTTCCTGCACGGCCATCTGCCTGCTGCTGGGCTACCCCATCGCCTATATCCTGGCCTCCAGGGAGTACGCCCACAAAAGCTTCCTGCTCTTCCTGTTTTTGATCCCCATGTGGATGAACTTTCTGCTGCGCACCTACTCCTGGATTTCCATCCTGGAGCGCAACGGGCTGATCAACACGGCGCTGCGGGCGATAGGCCTGCCCACGGCTGACCTGCTCTTCAACAATGCGGCGGTGCTGCTGGGGATGGTCTACAACTTCCTGCCCTTCATGATTTTGCCCATCTGCTCTGTTCTGAAAAAACGGGAGCAGAGCCTCATCGAGGCGGCCCAGGACCTCGGCGCAAACAGCCGGCAGGTTTTCACAAAACTGATTTTCCCCCTGAGCGTGCCCGGCGTCGTCTCAGGCATTACGATGGTCTTCATGCCCGCCACCTCCACGTTCATCATCTCCGACCTGCTGGGCGGCGCGCAGAACATGCTCATCGGCAATCTCATCGAGCAGCAGTTCCTGCGGGTGAACGACTGGCACTTCGGCTCGGCCGTTTCAGTGATATTGATGCTGGTGTTCCTGGCCTCCTTCGGGATATTCTCCGCGATCGACAAGGACGAGGGGGTGGGCCTGCTATATTGAAGCTTCTGAAAAAAGTTTACCTGTCCGCCATCCTGGTCTTCATGTACGCGCCCATCCTCCTGCTGATGGTCTTCTCCTTCAACGAATCGAAGTCCCGCGCGCACTGGACGGGTTTTACCCTCAAATGGTATGCCGAGCTGCTCCGCGACCAGAGCATCCTCAGTGCGCTGAGCAACACCTTCACCATCGCCCTGTTCTCCACCCTAATCGCCGTGGTGCTGGGAACCGCGGCGGCCATAGGGATCAACGCCATGAAGCCCATTAGCAAAAAGGCGCTGAATACAATTACGAACATCCCCGTGATCAACCCGGACATCGTCATGGGCGTCTCCCTGATGATCCTGTATGTTTTTATCTTCAGGGTGCTCCCCTTCGGGCTGGAGATGGGCTACGCCACGCTGCTGCTTGCGCATTTGTCTTTCAATACGTCCTATGTTGTATTATCCGTGCTGCCCAAGCTGCGGCAGATGGACAGGGAAATCTATGAGGCCGCGCTGGATTTGGGCGCGACGCCGCTGCAAGGCTTCATAAAAGTCGTCTTCCCGGAAATTTTGCCGGGAATCATCACCGGCGCGCTGCTGGCCTTCACCATCTCCATCGATGACTTCGTGGTGAGCTATTTCACGGCGGGCTCCTCCGTGGAGACGCTCTCCATGGTGATCTACTCCATGTCCCGCAGGGGGATCAACCCGAAGATCAACGCCGTCTCCACCCTGATGTTCATCCTCGTCATGACGCTCCTGTTCATCGTCAACAGGAGAGAGCAGATAAATCAAAAAAACAGCAAAAAGGGGAACCTCAAATGAAAATGAAAATAACGATCGCGGTGCTGCTGTGCCTCGCCATTCTCGTGGGCCTGTTCCTGTTCGTCCACGCCGGGCAGGACGACCTGCGCGTGTTCAACTGGGGGGAGTATATAGACGAGAGCATCCTCAAACAGTTCACCGAGGAGACCGGCATCAAAATCAACTACAAAAAATATGCCTCCAACGAGGAGATGTACGCCAAGCTAAAGCGCGGCGGCTCCCGGTATGACATTATTGTCCCCACGGACTACATGATCGAGCGGATGATCGCCGAGGACATGCTGGAGAAGCTCGACTTCGGGAACATCCCCAATTTCGGCAATATAGACAGCCGGTTCACGCACCGCGTCTACGACCCGGGCAGCGAATACTCCGTCCCCTACATGTGGGGGACCAACGGGCTCATCTATAACACCGAGATGGTGCACGGCGAGATCGACAGCTGGGACGTGCTCTGGGACGAGACCTACAAGGGCCAGATCCTCATGTACGACAGCATGAGGGACAGCTTCATCCCCGCCCTGATCAAGCTGGGCTACTCCATCAACACCCGAAGCCCCAGGGAGCTGGAGGAGGCGCGGGACCTCCTCATTGCGCAGAAGCCCCTGGTACACGCCTATATGGGCGACATCATGCGCGACAGCATGATCAGCGGCGAGGCGGCCATCGGCCTGATGTTCTCCGGCGACGCGGTCTACTGCATAGACGAGAACCCCGCCCTGGCCTATGTCATTCCCAAGGAGGGCAGCAACGTGTGGTTCGACGCCGTGGCCATCCCCAAGGGTGCGAGAAACAAGGAGGCCGCCGAGCTCTTCATCAATTTCCTCTGCAGGCCGGACATCGCCCTGAAAAACACGGAGTATATAGGCTTCTCCACGGTGAACGCCGAGGCATTTAAAATGCTCCCGCCCGAGCTGCTGGAGAACCCGGCCTACTGGCCGCCCGACGAGGCCATCGACCGTTGCGAGCTGCTGATGGATTTAGGCGATTTCGCCGGGGAGTTCGACAGGGCTTGGACGATGGTGCTGGCGAAGTGAGGTATGGGGGAGGAAAAACCAATGCAAAACAAGCTCAAGCTCCACGGCTTCAACAACCTGACGAAGTCGCTGTGCTTCAACATCTATGATTTTTGTTATGCCGAAACGGAAGAGGAGAAAAAGGCGTTTATCGCCTACATAGACGAGCGCTACAACGCCGAGCGCCTGGCCGAAATCCTCATGGACGTCGCCGCGATGATCAAGGCGTCGGTGCTCAGCGTATCCAGGCAGGATTACGACCCCCAGGGGGCCAGCGTCACGCTGCTCATCGCGGAGGAGCCCATCCCTGAGGCCGTCGTCGCCCACCTGGATAAGAGCCACATCGCGGTGCACACCTACCCCGAATGCCACCCCGGCTCGCCCGTCGCGAGCTTCCGCGCGGACATCGACGTGGCCACCTGCGGGGAACTCACGCCCCTGGATACCCTCGGCTACCTCATCGGCCGCTTCGGCGCGGGCATCGTCATCATGGACTACAAAGTGCGCGGGTTTACGCGCGCCTCGGATGGCGAAAAAATATATATGGACCACGACATGCGGTCCGTACAGGACTATATTGATGCATCCATGCTGCAAAAGTACCGCGCCGAGGACGTGAACCTCCCGCGGGCGCGCATCTTCCACACGAAAATGCTGCTTAAAGAGATCAGCCCGGAAAAGTACCTGTTCGGTTCGGACAGCCGCCCATCGCCGCAGGCGCAGGCCATGGAGTGCCTTCGTCGGGAGATGGAAGAAATCTATCACGGTAAGAACGGCGAAAAAAATCTATCATAAGGAGGCGCATCATGGCGGAACGCTACAGGCCCCTGACGCTGCTGCATTCCAACGACCTGCACGGGGACTTCATGTCCGGGGAGGAGAACGAGCAGCTGCTCGGGGGTATTTCCATGCTCTCGGGCTATGTCGCCAAGGTCAAGGCGGAACAGGAGAACACCATCTACTGCATCGCCGGGGATATGCTCCAAGGCTCGCTGATCGACAGCGAGTTCAAGGGCATCTCGACGATCGAGATCATGAACATGCTCGGCCCGGACGTGGTGTCCTTGGGCAACCACGAGATCGACTACGGGCTGGCCCACCTGCTGTTCCTGGAGCGCTGCGCGAAGTTCCCCATCGTCAACGCGAATTTGTTTATCAAAAACCCCTATACCCGCCTGTTCAGCTCCCACAAGATCATCGAGATGGACGACATGCAAATTCTCTTCATCGGCATCATCACCCAGGAGGTGATGAGCAGCATCAAGCTCGATAACCTGCTGGGCAGCCTGATCGACGTGGAGGAGGCCGCCCAGGAGGTGGGGAGCATCTGCAACGCCTACAACAACGTGGACATCGATTTCACCATCCTGCTCACCCACATCGGCTTTGAAGAGGATAAACGACTGGCCGCCCTGCTGGACCCCGACTGGGGGGTGGACGTGATTATAGGCGGACACAGCCACACCGTGCTGGAGCAGCCGGCGCTGGTCAACAACATTCTCATCACCCAAGCGGGCGTGGGCACAAAGCAGATCGGCCGCTTCGACATCGTCGTGGATACGGACAACAACGACGTGCACAGCTACAAGTGGAACCTCATCCCCATCGACAGCCGCCACTGCCCCCGGGACCTGCAGCTGGAGGAGACCATCGCACACTTCAAGGACCAGGTGGACGCAAAGTACGACTGTGTGCTGTGCAGGTTCCCCCGGGCGCTCACCCACCCGGATCGCTATCAGGAGACGGAGCTCGGCAACCTGTTCAGCGACGCCCTGCGCGAGTGCCTCGGCGCGGACATCGTGCTGTTCGGCTCCGGGGCGATACGCAAAACGCAGGCGGGCCCGCTGTTCACCCGGGCGGACATGCTGGAGCTCACGCCCTTCGACGACCGCGTGTACCTGGTGAAAGCCACCGGGGCGCAGCTGCGGCGCATGATCGCCCACGTGCTGCGCGAGGACAACCTCAGCGGCGCGCACGGCGAATTCTACCAGTTCTCCGAGGGCCTGCACGTCACCTACGACCGCGCCAATCGCCGCATCGCGCGCCTGGAGTTCGACGGCGAGCCCATCGCGGACGACAGGATGCTCAGCATTGGCCTGCAGGAGTACCACTACAAGAATTTCGACGCCTTCTTCGGCCTCCCCCGCGCGCAATTGGCCGACGGCAAGGGGATCGTGGCCGTCACCTCCCTGCTGGACGTGCTGGAGGAATACCTCTCCTCCCACCACCAGCCCGACGCCCACGTGGAGGGGCGGCTGGTGATCGCGTGATGCGGTTCACGTTCTGAACGAGCCGCTGCATAGCGGTGGGCTGTTCAGGCCATGATGCAGAGACGCACGGCAGTGCGTCTCTGCATTGCATCACTGCGCCAGCTTCTTCCGCTTGCGCTTCTTCAAAAACACAACCAGCAGCACAATCAGCCCCGCCGGGAGCACGAGGAACAGGAAAATCAAAAACAGGTTGACGAGCCAATCGGGTATATCGTCCTCCTCGGGCAAATCCCCCGGCTCCCACGCCTCGTCGTCCAGGATGTCCTTCGCCTCGCCGGCGGGCGTATAGAACGCCTCGCTCTCGGCGGTGAGGGTGGACGTGCCGTCGTTGCACTTGAGGACGAAGACGACCAGGTCGTCGGGCTCCAGCCACTCGTATGGCACGAACAGCTCCCATTCCTGCGTTCTGTAGGCCAGCACGTTTTTTTCGCCTGTGATCTCCGAGAGGGCGTAGACGTCGAAATCCAGCAGGGAGGGATCGGCGCTGTTGTCGTCCCAGCGCAGCTCAAAGCCCGCCTCTGTTTCCCGGACATCAAGCGACACTTCCCCCTCCCGCGCATACACTTGCGCATTCGAGATCACCCGGCCCGCCCTATCCACAAGGTCGAACTCAAAGATTACGCCGACAAGGGGCACCAGCACGGCGAAGCGCGCCTCATCCAGCTGGGCGAAGGGCAGGTCGGGGGCGGTCTCAAAGCTGACGCCGAAGGGGTAATTGGCAATCGCCTCCCTGTACGCCCCCCTGCCGCCATTGATAGCGCTGATGGCGTATTCCGTGCCAGGCGTACTTTTCACTATGAGAATGTCGTCCACCAGCTCGATGCGGACAATTTCGCCCCCGCCGTCGGGCGTGACATAACCCTCCACCAGAAAGTAGTGTTGATTATCGGCAGCGCTGGCGAACAGGGCCGGTGAAAATGACAGCACAAGTGCCAGGGCAAGCGTAAGTGTAAGTAATTTTTTCATGAATATCTCCTCCTTACCAGCCGCCGTCGGGGTCGTTGATGTCGGCGTCGTTGATCTTCTTGCCGTAGTCCGGGTCTATGCGGTCGGTGTCGAGCCGCGAGCGCTTGGGTGTACGGCCGTAGCGCCACTGCGGGTAGAGCACAGAGAGGCCCGCGTATTCGTGCTCCCGCAGCTCCTGGGGCGGGTAGAGCCCGTATTCGGCGCATACGAGGTCAAAGCGCGCGGTCTCGCCTTCGCCCATGGCGTCAAACTTGTCTATTGCGATTTTTGCGCCGTTCGCTGTGATATTCATGCCGTAGCGGTCATTGGCGTACCAGGCGTAGAAGCCGTAGACATAGTCCTTGGGGAAGGGATAGGCGTCGAGGTCCCGCGAGCTTTCCATGATCCCAAAGTCGAAAATGTCGTAGTTCATCAGCCGGACGCGCTGGGCCTTTGTGAGGTCGGCGTAGGCGGGTGTGCCGACGGATTGGCCGGGCCTGGGGGCGGCGGTGGTGGTGGACTGAGACCTCGTTATTGTTGACTGCGGAGCTGTTGTTGTCGTAGTTGTAGTTGTAGTTGTTTTCGTGGTTGTGGTGGCAGCCCGGGTGGTCGGAGGCTCCTCGTAACCCCTGTCCGCGAATTTGCCGGGGTCGATGGGCTCGTCGTTCACCGGGTTGATCGTGGGAACCGGCAGGGACTCCGGCTGGGGCTCCAAGGGCTCCTCCTCGTCCGGCAGGGGCGTCACGTTGCTTATAGTTGTATACATGAAATAAACAGTCCCGTCGCACTTGACGAAATCGACGAAGAAGTAGTCCTCGCTGATCCAGCCGTCGCCGCAGGGGGACTGCGTGAAGAAGTCCCGCCAGTATTGGAGGCCGTCGTACTCGTACAGGGCGCTGGTCATGGCCATCTGGCCGATATGGCTGTGCGTATCGGCTTTGATGGCGTTGAGCACGGGGTCCAGGGAGGTCTGTTTCGCGAAGTCGCGCCGCGCCATGATGTCCAGCGCCAGGGAGTGCAGGTGCTTTTGCCCCGAGGCCAGAATATTGTCATTCTTGTAGGGGGCGTAGCCCTTAGCCGCCCGTACTTCTCCCAGCATTTTTCTAAATTCCGCGATGAGGGCCTCCCGGTCTTTATTGGAGAGCTCGTCGTCGGCGGGCCGCGCCGCCACGATGCTGCCGTCGGTATACACCCTGGGCAGCACGTTCAAATAGTTGGGGATCAGATGCCGGTAGGCCTCCTCCCACACCATGCTGGTGGGCCAGTGCCGGTGGCTGGAGCCCATGAAGCTGCTGCGGCCCAGCATGGGCACATCCGCCTTGGGGTTGTAGGGGTTTTGCGCCTCGGCGATGGTGATGCCGCTGTAGTTGTTGCCCTCCACGCAGCAGAAGTATTCGCGCTGGCCCGTGACGCTTTGCCCGTTCTCCCGGCCGCTCACGCCGTAGGGGGCACCGTTGACGTTGACGGAGAACGAGCCGCCGGTGTATTCGTCGCCGTTGCCCAGGATGTGCCCCAGCTCGTGCAGCAGCGTGGCCTCCAGGGCCTCGGCGGTGGGTTTGTGGCCCAGGGTGAGCACGGCGGCGTGGTTGCAGTTGGTGTAGCCTGTTGTGTTGCCGCCGCCCTGCCTGTCGTTGTCGTTCAAAGGCGCGTTCACCGCCGCCACGACGACGTCGTAGTTCTGCGCCGACTTGGTGCGGTAGCTCTCGATGTCCGAGAGCAGCCGCATCGCGCCGCCGGGCTCGCCTATGTCGTAGCCCTCCGCGCCCGTGCCGAAGGCGATTTTGGCGTTTCTGTATTTCGCTTTGAGCCTGCTCTCCGAGACGGGCAGGGCCTGGCTGCGCAGGGGGATGGTGGCGGCCGTCAGGTCGGGCGCGGGATAGGCCTTCCCGCCGTGCTTCACCGAGGCCGAGATGATCAAAACGGAGAAGCTGCGCGAGGCGTTGAAGATGGCCTCCGTGGTCTTGCTCACCCCGTTAATGGTGGCCGTGAAGCTGTAGCGCCCCGGCCGCCAGCCGTTCACCGCGTTTTTGGCGGGCGTAAAGGTGAGCAGCTGCCTGCGCCCGCTCTCCTTGGGCGTCACCGTGGCCAGATGGCTCCCCTCGTAGGAGATGCTCAGGAATGCGGAGGTGATGTCGGTCATTTCGGCCAGCACCACCTGGATGGAGGTGGGCTTTTCGGCCACAAAGGTGTTCATGAAGTAGAACTTGCCGCTGTCGAGGTCCACGCCCTTGCCCATCACCTGCGTCACCTCCACGCTGGAGATGACCGCCTCCGCCGCGCTGGCGGGCACAAGCGCCAGGGACCCCAGCAGCAGCGCAGCCGCCAAAACTATCCCAGCGAATCTGCGGATTCGCCGGGGGCCCCGTAAAAAAGCCAGGTATCTGCCCGCGTGTCTCATGTTTTAATCTCCCCCTTGATAAGCATTTTGCCCTATGTGGCTTCATTGTTTTCCAGGTTTATTTTATCAGAAAATGGGTTGGGGGGGGCATATGTTAAGAAATCTTAATCGAGCTGGCGAGGGCGGCACTCTCGCGCAGAGAATGCCGCCTGTGTTGTTTGTGTTCGGGCGGCTAGAATGCCGCCCCTATAGGTTTCCTGTCATCCCTGCACCATAATCACTCTCACATCTGCCAACAGGGCATTTGCCAGGTCGCTTCCGATAGCAAGCAGCGGGTCGAACTCCCTGCACTTTACACCAAACAGCAGATGGACATGGTTTTCCACGGCCTCAAAGCCGATCTTGTCCTTGAGATCGGCGAAGTCGGAAAAGCCCGTCAAATCGATGGTGCTGTTGCGGTACACGACGTACTCGTTGCCTTTTCCGTCCGTGAGGGTTTTGAAAGCGAAGAGATTGGCGAGCGTCTGGAGGTGCTTGAGAAGTTTCATTTTCTTCGGCTCCTGTGCGAATTTGGATGGCATGAATGCCGTTACTGCTATCCCCTCACACATTAAACCTAATCAGCACCACATCCCCATCCTGCATCACATACTCCTTGCCCTCCACGCGCACCAAGCCCTTCTCCTTGGCGGCGGCCATGGTGCCGCAGGCCATCAGGTCGTCGAAAGCGATCACTTCCGCGCGGATGAAGCCCCGCTCCAGGTCGCTGTGGATTTTCCCCGCCGCCTTGGGGGCCTTCGTGCCGCGTTTGATCGTCCACGCGCGCACCTCGGGGGTCCCGGCGGTGAGGAAGCTCATCAGGCCCAGCAGGGCGTAGCTGCGCCGGACGACCAGGTCCAGCCCGCCGTTTTCCACGCCGATTTCGGACAGGAATTCATGTCTTTCCTCGGGCGCAAGCTCAGCGACTTGTGCTTCGAGCTCGGCACAGATGGGCAGTACCTGCGGTACGGCTCCCCGCTTCGCGATCTCCTCCACGGCCCTGTAATGGGGATGCTCCTCGATGTTGCCTGCGGCGAAGTCGCCCTCCCCGAAGTTGCACACGTAGAGTACCGGCTTGCTGGTCAGCAGGGTGATTTCGGCGATCAATAAACGCTCGTCGTCAGAGCAGGCAAATGAGCGGGCGGGCAGGCCTTCTTCAAGATGGGCGAGCAGGCGCTTGCAGAGCGCCAGCTCGGCCGCGGCGGATTTCCCCAGCACCTTCACCTGCTTCCCCAGGCGCTCCACGCGGCGCTCGAGCACCTCCATATCCGCCAGGATGAGCTCCAGGTCGACGGTCTCTATGTCCCGCGCGGGGTCTATGCTGCCGTCCACGTGGAGCACGTCGTCGTCCTCGAAGCAGCGCACCACGTGCGCCACGGCGTCCACCTCGCGGATGTTCGCCAGGAATTTGTTCCCCAGCCCCTCGCCCTTCGAGGAACCGCTGACGAGCCCCGGGATGTCCACGAACTCTATCGTGGCCGCCGTGACCTTCTTCGGGTGATAGAGCGCCGCCAGGGCAATCAGGCGGGCGTCGGGCACGGCGGCCACGCCCACGTTGCGCTCCCTGGTGGAGAAGGCGTGCTTGGCGCTGTGCGCGCCCGCGCCCGTCACCACGTTGAACAGGGTGGTCTTGCCCACGTTGGGCAGTCCGACGATACCTAGCTTCATGGGGAAATTTCCTCTCATAAAAGGGTTGACAATGTAAAGAATATTGCGTATACTGTATATGCATTGTAAAGGAGGTGAGAAAAGCATGGCAATGACGAGCATCAATGTGCGGGTGGATGAAAACGACAAGCAACTGTTCGACAATTTCTGCGCCGCCGTCGGCATGAGCATGTCCACGGCCATCAATATGTTCATGAAGGCCACCCTGCGCGAGCAAAAAATCCCGTTCGCGCTGGCAGCGGACCCATTCTATACCGAAGCCGATTTGCGGCGGCTCAATCGTGCCGTCTGGGAGGAGGAGCACGGCGTACCGGGCGTACGTAAAACTTTTGAGGAATTGGGGATAGTGTGATGCCTGACGATTTTTTATTCCGCGGGAAAAGCTTCGAAGAATACACGTATTGGCAAGAGCAGGACAGCAAAACGTTGGAGAAGGTCAATCGCCTGCTGGCGGATATCCGGCGCAATGGCTATAAGGGCATAGGCAAACCCGAGCCTTTGAAACACAGCCAGGGCAAATGGAGCCGCCGCATCGACAAGGAGAACCGTATCATCCTACCGAATCGAAGGCGACACGGTATTCATTTATGCCTGCCGCCACCACTACGACGATTAAGAAAGGAGCCGCCAAATGCGCCGCCATGTCATATTTGAACCGCAAATCCGTATAATGTCCTGCAAAAAGCCCTGCAAATGAACCCCGCCGCCGCTGATCTCTCAGCGGCGGCTTTTTTTACTCGTACAGCGGGAACCGCCCGCACAGCTCGTTCACGCTTGCTCGAATGGCGTCCGCGCTGGCCTTGAAGTCCGTCATCGTGAGATAGATCGCATTTGCAATCAGTTCCATTTCAGGGCATTTAAAACCGCGGGAGGTGACGGCGGGCGTGCCCAGGCGCAGGCCGCTGGTGACGAAGGGCGTCTCGGGGTCGTCCGGGATGGTGCTCTTGCTGGCGGTGATGTAGACTTTGTCCAGGCGGCGGGAGAGCTCCTTGCCGGTGAGGGCGAAGGAGCGCAGGTCCAGGAGCATGAGGTGGTTGTCCGTCCCGCCGGATACGAGATTTATCCCCCGTTGGAGCAGGCCGTCCGCCAGGGCCCGGGCGTTGTCAATGATCTGCTGCTGGTATGCGTTGAACGCGGGCTTTAAGGCCTCGCCGAAGCACACGGCCTTGGCCGCGACGACGTGCATCAGCGGGCCGCCCTGTGCGCCCGGGAAAATCGCCTTGTCTATGGCGGGCGCGAGCGCGGACGTGCAGAGAATCAGCCCGCCGCGCGGCCCGCGCAGGGTCTTGTGGGTGGTGGAGGTGACAACGTCCGCGAAGGGCACGGGGGAGGGATGCAGCCCGGCGGCGATGAGCCCCGCGATGTGCGCCATGTCCACCAGGAAATACGCATTTACAGATTTCGCGATGGCGCCGATGCGCTCGAAGTCGATGACGCGGGGATAGGCGGAGGCCCCCGCCACGATCATTTTGGGCTGTTCTTTCTTAGCGAGCGCTTCCAGGGCGTCGTAATCGAGATAGCCGGTCCCGTCCACGCCGTAGGGCACGAAGTTGTAGAGGATGCCGCTCATGTTCACCGTAGAGCCGTGGGTCAGGTGGCCGCCGTGGGAGAGGTTCATTCCCAGCACGGTGTCCCCCGGCCGCAGCAGGGCGGCATAGGCCGCCAGGTTGGCCTGGGACCCCGAATGCGCCTGCACGTTGGCGTGCGCAGCCCCGAAGAGCGCCTTGGCCCGCTCGATGGCGATGCGCTCGGCCTCGTCCACGCACTCGCAGCCGCCGTAGTAACGTCTGCCGGGGTAGCCCTCGGCGTATTTATTGGTCAGCACGCTGCCCATGGCGGCCATCACCGCCGGGGAGACGAGGTTTTCGCTGGCGATGAGCTCAATGTTGCGCCGCTGCCGGGCGAGCTCCCGGCCCATTGCCGCGCCGATCTCCGGATCGGACTGCGAGACGAAGCCTATGGTGTCCATCAGATCTGGGTACATGGGTTACCTCCGTGTGATTGTAGTGCGCGGGCGGCAAGAATGCCGCCCTTACAGATATATTTTATCACAACCGGGGGGCGGGGTCAAGGGAAATCAAAAAAACACAGGGGCAACCTGCGCCGCCCACACAAAAAGCCTCCCCTCGCACACGAGGAGAGGCGCGTTAAATTAGCCATTCATGCTACACTGCTCGCATCTCTTTTTCCCTTCTATTACCGCTTTGAGTTTTTCTCGCCAAAAAGAAAGCCGAGAAGCGTAAACAATGCCGCTTGCAGTATGGACAAAATTTCATTTGGTATTTCTACTTTTGTTCCGCTCTTTCCATATGCGGAGAACCAAATGACAAATATGTAAGATAGTCCAATGGCAATCAGAATACCTCCGACATACCAATGAGCAGCCTTTAGATTTCTCTTTTCGTTGTCTTCTTTAGCTTTTTCGCGTCGTTCATAAAAATCTTCATTATCCAATTTTTGCGGTGGAACTTTTACGTCAGCTACATAGCTGCTGATAGAGGGAAAGTTATCCAAGAGCCTTCACCTCAAATCTATCCTCGTGGGAAATTGTCAGCTTCAACTTGCGTTCCAAATGATACTTTGCAGTATGACGAGGAACGAAAAAGTTCTCTTTTACAGCATTCAGAATTTCGCCCCATTTCATATTAGCACGTTGCTCCAAGAAACTGCGCATGAAGTGCCAGGGCATCAACAATTCATTTTTAAATGCCTCTGCATTCTCTTCGCGGCAATAGTCACAGTCTGCTATTGGCCTTAACTCCTCCGGTATATTTTGATCGCAGCGAAATCGTATATTTGCATAATCCTCCTGACTGCTGCAATCAATAAAGAAGTGACCGAGTTCATGTGCTACTGTATTTATTTTGCGGTACGAATCACTATTTTTTTCAATACCTATGAATCGCTGCGACTTTACATATTCATTTTCTTCTGCTCTATCTTCCATCCATCCGATTATTCCGCTATCCGGTGTGAAATCCATACCCAGAATATCAAAGCCAAGGCTCCCAGCAAGCTTTTGTACATTTACTGGTGGGGAAGTGATCATATTTTCGAACAGTATGCGTTTAACAGCTTCCTCGATTTTTTCTCGGCTAATTCGTGTGCCTGTTTCGGGATTCAAGTCTCTCCTAATATGCTCTACATACATAGGAGTGGTTAACTTTGCCATGAAATTCCTCCTTTCATTTTAGTTTATTCAGGATGCCGATAAGAATTGCTGTAAATGTTTCGACTGCATTCGACAATACACTATTATATTTTAATTATAGCATGTCCCATTTTTCTTGTCAATGCGTTGGGAGCATTTGGATAAAAATTTACATTTGCTTGCGCACGATAAATGTGGAGAGGCCGAACAGGCTGTCGGCCTCGCCGCATTTTTTGTGCGTCCCTTACTTGATCTCCACTTCCGCGCCAACCTCTTCCAGCTTGGCCTTGGCGGCTTCGGCGTCCTCGTTGCTGATCTTCTCCTTGATGGCGGCGGGGACGCCGTCCACGAGCTTCTTCGCGTCGGCGAGGCCCAGGCCCGTCAGCTCGCGCACCACCTTGATCACGGGGATCTTGCTCGGGCCCACCTTCATGAGCACCACGTCGAACTCCGTCTGCTCCACCTCCACGGCGACCTCCTCGGTGGGGGCGGCCACGGCCACGGCGGCGGCGGCGGATACGCCGAACGCCTCCTCCACGGCGTGGACGAGCTCGGAGAGCTCCAATACGGTGAGGCCCTTCAGGGTTTCGATAATGCCTTGAATCGCTTCGGATGCCATAATAACTTTCCTCCTGTACTAGTTGTTAGATGGTAGACGTTAGACATTAGACGCAGGTCACGTCAGTTCCTGCTCTCGGGGATGGGTTCTACGCCGGTTCGGGCATCGCTTCGGGGGCTGCCTCTTCCACGGGGGGGTTCTGCTGGTCCACGAGGGCCTGCACGGCGCGGGCGAAGGCCGCGATGGGGGCCTGGAAGGCGTTGCATACGGTGGCCAGCAGCACCTCGCGGGAGGGCAGCTTGGCCAGGGCGTCCACCTTCTTCTCGTCGATGACGCGGCCGTCCACGAAGCCGGTCTTCACTTTGAAGGTCTTGCTCTTGGCGGCGAATTTCGATAGGATGCGCGCCGCCGCGGTGTAGTCGTCCGTGCTGGTTGCCAGGGCCGTGGTGTTCACCAGGTGGGGGGCCAGGGCCTCCAGGGCGGCCTGCTTCGCGGCCAGCTCCAGCAGGGAGTTCTTCACCACCGTGTAGCGCACCCCGGCGGCCCGCAGGTCGCTGCGCAGCCTGGTGTCGTCCGCCACGTTGATGCCCTTGTACTCCACCAGGATGCCCGCGCATGCGGCGCGCAGGACCTCCGCGAGGTCCGCCACGGCCGCCTTCTTCTGCTCCAGGATTGCTTGGCTTGGCATGTTGCTTGATTCACCTCCGGAAAATAAAATATGCCCTCTGCCCAAGAGCAAAAGGACACAATATAACTGTCAACTGTCAACTGTCAACTGTCAACTGTACCTCGGCAGGAATTACCCTTACGTCAAACTTGTTTGGCGTTGGAACCGGCTGTCTTCGGCAGAACATAAAATAGTATAGCAGGGTTTCGCGGGGATGTCAAGAAAAATTTTCGCGCAGCCCAAAATTGGTGAATTATTGCGCTTTCCGTATTGACTATCCCGTGAAAATACGCTATAATAAACACCTCATCACAATGAGGCAATTTTTCTTTGAAAGGGGCTTCCCACCATGAAAAAACCATTCGCCCGCCTGCTTACTACCCTGCTGGCAGCGCTGCTGCTGTGCGGTGCATTGCTCCTGGCTGTTGGTGCGCAGGGCGTTGACATCACCGATAAATTCACGGATCCCGTGTTCAGGGCAGCGGTGCAGGAGATAATTAAAAAAGATATTATTTTGGATACGGATGTGGCGGGGATAAACTATCTTGATGTAAGCCGTTATACCGATCCAAATAAAATAAAGAGCCTCGCGGGGCTTGCGTACTTCACCGCATTGCAAAGTCTTTATTGCGCTGACAACGAGCTGACCGCGCTGCCGGAGCTGCCCCCCGGCCTGGAAACCCTTCATTGCGCTATAAACCAGATCACCGCGCTGCCCACGCTGCCTGATGGTTTGAGATTCCTTTACTGCGGCCACAACCAATTGGCAGAGCTGCCCGCGCTGCCTGCCGACTTAAAAATCCTTTATTGTCGCAGCAACCAACTGACATCGCTGCCCACGCTGCCCACCGGGTTATGGAAATTGGATTGCAGCCTTAACCAGCTTTCAGGCCTTGACGTGACCGGCCTGCAGCTGGGTGAACTTGATTGCAGATTCAATAATATGCGAAGCAGCTCTGACGTCAAAGGCTTCACGGGTATATGGCGGGCAATTGATATAAGCTACGGGCGCAAATATTTTTTCTACCCTCAAAACCCCACCTACTTCTGGTCCACCTGGCCTCCGATAGCCCAATGGGCCCTCGAATACATCCTCTTCGGCTGGCTATGGATGCGCTGGCTGTAAAAAATTCAGCATTCAGAATTGAGAATTAAGCATTATGTTCATCCCCTACCGCTCGCGTTCCCTCCTGCACAAAAGCCCCTTCGGCGCGGTGGCCGCCGGGGAGGAGATTGCCTTGCGGGTGATCATGCCCCGGCATATGCAATGCCGCGGGGTGACGCTGCGCTGGGGGGACTACGACGGGGCGTGGGAGCAGAGCCTGCCATTCCAGTGGGAGGCCATGGAGGGCGAAAGCGAGGAGTGGTGGCGGTGCTGCCTAGAATTACACGAGCCGGGGCTGCTGCGCTATCGATTTGCCTATGAGAGTGAAGATGGCACAGGCAGTATAGGCGACGCGGGCCAGGGCGTGGGTAAAATCGGCGAAGAGGGCTGGTTCCGGCTGACGGTGTATGACCCGGCGGCGCGCCTGCCCGATTGGGTGCCCGGCGGGGTGCTGTATCAGGTTTTCCCGGACAGGTTTTGCAACTCCGGCAAGCCAAAGCAGGGTGTACCTGAGGACAGGATTCTCAGAGATGACTGGTTCGGAGAGCCACAGTGGAAGCCCGACAAGCACGGCAGGATAACGCAATATGACTTCTTCGGCGGGGACTTAGCAGGTATAGGTGGAAAGCTGGGGTATCTCAAGTCGCTGGGCGTCACGTGCATATATCTGAACCCCATCTTCCTGGCGAGAAGCAATCACAGGTACGACACAGCGGATTATTTCAGGATAGACCCCCTGCTGGGTAACGAGGAAGACTTTTCAAGCTTATGTAGACAAGCGCATGGGATGGGCATAAAGCTTATTCTCGACGGGGTGTTCAGCCACACGGGGGACGACAGCGTCTACTTCAACCGGCGCGGCACATTCCCGGGGCCGGGGGCCTATGAATCGCAGGATTCGCCCTATTTCGACTGGTATTCATTCGAGCACTGGCCGGAGGACTACAAGTGCTGGTGGGGAATCGACATCCTGCCGGAGCTGCGCGAGGATCACCCGGCGGTGCTGGACTTCTTCGCCGGGGAAACCGGCGTGGCCCGGCACTGGCTGCGCCAAGGCGCGGACGGCTGGCGCGCCGACGTGGCGGACGAGCTCCCGGACGTCTTCCTGGACAGGCTGTATGAAGCCTGCGCCGAGGAAAAGCCGGAGGCGTATCTCCTGGGCGAGGTCTGGGAGGACGCGAGCCGCAAGTGGAGCCACGGCGGGCGGCGGCGCTACCTCCTGGGCGGGCAGCTGCACAGCGTGATGAACTACCCCCTCGCAGAGGCCATCCTGCGCTTCGCCTGCCTGGAAGGCGAGGATGCGGCCGAGCAGCTGGCCAGGGTGATCGAATCCCAGTTGGAGCACTACCCGCCCTATGCCATCGCCGGATTGATGAACCACATCGGCACCCATGACACCCCGCGCGCCCTCACGCGCCTGCTGGAGGCTTCATCTGATTTGAAGAGCGCGCGGCGCAGGCTAAAGCTATGTGTTGTTCTGCAATACACCCTGCCGGGCAACCCCTGCGTCTACTACGGCGACGAGGCCGGCCTCCGGGGCGGGAAGGACCCCCTCAACCGGGCATGTTACCCCTGGGGCCGTGAGGACGGCGACCTGCTGGCCTATTATCGCGCCTTAGGAGCACTGAGAGCAGAGCACAGGGAGGCCTTCTCCGGGGTTGACTTTCGCCTGCTCAGCGCCGCGCTCGGCTGCATCGCCTATGTGAGAAGAGATATGATCGTAATCGCCAACGCGAATCCACACGCGATCACATATGAGCTGCCGCCTGGGCTGCACTGTAATGGAGTGGTCGAGGTGGAGGCGGAGAGCGCAGCGTTCCAGCCCCTGGCTCCCTCGTGAGGGAGCTCCGCCCGCAGGCGGTGAGGGAGCAGTGCGGAGCACAAATCCCGCCGCAGCGGCGTTCTTCGTTCGATAACATGCCCTCGTTAAAAAGGAGGGAACCCATGCCCAAACAACCCTACAGCCTTGAATTCCAGCCCAGGGAGCGCCGCCGCCGGGACCAGGTGCTGCGCTTTTTGGGGGGGTTTTGCGCCATCGTGCTGCTGCTGAGCATCGTCTCGGCGGTGGTGGTGCTGCGCAGTGACCTGATGGAGCAGCTTCGCGGCGCGCTGTTCCCCGCGCAGCCCACCACCGAGCCCCCGCCGGACGCCTGGCTCCACACCGGCAGCGCGCTGTTTTTACTCTGCGAGACCGACGATGCCCGGCAAAACATCCGCTTTTGCGCCCTGGTGCGCGCGGACGTCGAGCGGCGGCAGCTGCACGTGTTCCCTTTGTCCCCCGGGGCCATGACCCCATTTGAGGCCGGAGAGCGCTCCCTGGAGCAGGCCCTGCGCGGCGGCGGGCCGAAGGAGCTCAAAACGGCGATAGAGGCCCTCATCGAGGAGGAGGACGGGATCGACCGGTACATCTGCTGCACGGACGGCGGCTTTGTCAAAATCGTCAACCTGCTGGGCAGCGTCACGGTGCAGGTGGCCGAGCGCGTGCGCTACAGCGGTTCCTCCTTCACGCTGACCCTCGCGGAGGGCTCGCAGCGCCTGCAGGGGGACATGCTGCTGCGCTACTTCCGATACTTAGGTACCCTGAAGCCTCCCCCGGCGGACGCCTCGGAGCTGCCGGGCAGCCCGGAGAACTACGCGGCGCTGCGGCAGGGCGAGCTGCTGGCCCGTGTGCTGGAGACCTACATCGCCATGGAGACGGACGCGCCGCGCCTGGAGGCGCTATTCAACAGCCTGATGAACATCCTGGATACCGACGTCACCGTCAACGATTTCTACACCCGCCGCGAGATGCTCCTGGACATCCTGGCAAACGGCGACCAATTTGTGATTGATGTGAAGGAATAACGCATGAGAAGACGCGGCTTCCCCTGGGCACTCCTGCTGCTGCTGGTTTCGGCGGCGCTGGCGCTTGCCGGGCTTTCGATTCTGCACGGCGGCTTCGGCCTGCTTGACCTGCTGCCCTTTCAGGCTGTGATAGAGCAGCCCACCCTGGCCCCCGTGCCCCTGCCCGCGCAGTTCGGCCGCGCGGGGCAGCTGCGCTTCCACTACGGCAATTTGAGCGCGGAGGAGAAAGCCGCCTACGACGACATCCTGGCGCGCCTGCCGGGCTTCCCCGAGAGCGTGCGCATCAAAAGCCTGGAATCCGAGGCCATGAGCCGGGTGTTCTCCGCCCTGGTGCTCGATCAACCCCTGCTGTTCCAGATCTCCACCACGGACTACATGACCAACACCGTGAACGGCCTCGTGATGGTATTCCGGCCAAAATACCGCATGGAGCAGGACGAATACGCCGCGCGCTGCGAGGCCCTGGCCGCCGCCTGCGAGACCTTCACCGTGCCCGAGGGCGGCGACGCCTTCGACTGCGAGCTGGCCCTGCACGGCCAGCTGGTGCGCCGCTGCGCCTACTCCGACGCGGTGGAGCAGCCGGAAAAGAGCACTGCCTACGGTGCCATCGTGGAGGGCAGCGCCTCCTGCGAGGGCTACGCCCGTGCCATGCAGCTGCTGATGGACATGCAGGGCATCCCCTGCTATATCGTCACCGGGAAGGCCAGCAACATGGCGGGCTTCACCGGCGGCCACGCCTGGAATAAAGTGCGCATCGGCGGCGAATGGTACCACCTGGACGCCACCTGGGACGACCCCGTGACCGAAGACGGCGGCCACGTCACCAGCCACGCCTATTTCAACCTCACCGACGAGGAGATCGGCCGCACCCACGAGGTGGACGGCGGGAGCCACCCCTGCACGTCCACAGCGGCGAACTATTTCGTGCGCAAGGGGCTGGAGTTCTCCGCCCTGGACCGCAGCGCCGAGGACGCCCTGGCCAAAACCCTGCGCGAGGCTTTGCGCGCGGGCGATAACGCGGTTGAGCTGCGCTTCACCGACGACGCGGCCATGCAGGCCGGCCTGGACTACCTGTTTGCCAAGCAGCATGTCTACCGCATACTGAACAGCGCGGCCCTGGGCGGCGCGGAGATCAGGACTGACAAAGTATATCATGCCGACCTGGAAGCGCTGCGGGTGGTGCGGATTTTGCCGGTGATGAAGTGAATGCAAGCATCGCGGTCAGCCGCTGCGCGGATGCTCCCTCACCGCTGCGGCGGAGCTCCCTCACGAGGGAGCACGGCCCCGCAGGGCCGGGGAGCATCGCGGAGCGACGTTCCTCGTGCGATTTATACCCAACTTGTGCGAATACAAGGAGAATCTATGGACATCCCCCGCATGGAGGCCGCCGTGCGCGAAATACTGCTGGCCATGGGCGAGGACATCGGCCGCGAGGGCCTGCGGGATACCCCGCGCCGCGTGGCGCTGATGTATGCCGAGCTCTTCGAGGGCCTGGGCGAAGACCCGGCGGTTCACCTGAAGACCTTTCACCAGGCCACTGACGAGATGGTGATCGTGCGGGACATCCCCTTCTACTCCCTGTGCGAGCACCATCTGGCCCCCTTCTTCGGCAAGGCGCACATCGCCTACCTGCCCAAGGGCGGCAGGGTGATCGGGCTTTCCAAGCTCGCGCGCATCGTGCAGTGCTACGCCCGGCGGCCGCAATTGCAGGAGAGATTGACCTCCCAGGTGGCCGATCTGCTCTACCGGGGCCTGCCCTGCGCGGGGGTGGCCGTGGTCCTCGAGGCCGAGCACCTGTGCATGACCATGCGCGGCGCGAAGGCCTCCGGCGCGCAGACGCGCACCTCCGCCCTGCGGGGAAGTATGAGGGAGGGCCCGACGCGGGCGGAGGCGATGGGGCTATTAAAAGGAGAGTGAATTCTATGAAGCGTGTTCTTTTGCTTATACTGGCTTTGGGGTTGGCGCTGTCCGCCTGCGGGCGGGCCACCGAGGCCCCAAGCGAAATCACAACCACCACCGAAGCCCCAACCACCATAGAGCCACTGCCGGACAACTGTCAGTTGATTAAGAATGCATCAAGCCCCGCGATTGAATATTTCGACGACCAGATTTGGTGGCTTCGCGGAGATTTGACGAGACTGTCAGCTACAAAATTTTTTGATACACGCTCTGCGGACGATGAACATGCGCCCCAACTGCTGCTGCGCGATGAAACCACAGGCGAAGAAATTGTTATAGCGGAAGGCGCAAGCTTTAGCGCGCCCAGTGTGCAGTTCGTCATTGATAAACGCTACGTTGTATGGACGGACAACTTCAAAGACAACGGCTACGGCGGCATCTATGATACGCAGCGCATGGTGAATATCACTTGGGGCGAAGGTGCGTTCCCTGTGCAATTGCATGAAAATGCCCTTTGGTTTGAGCCGACCTATTATAAGCACCGTGAGGCCGGGCCGCTTACGCTATACCGGGTTGCGCTTGATCGGCTTGACACAATGGAAAAGGTGAACCTTGGCGACAATATGCTTGAAGGCATCCCCGGAAACGACTTGGATTTTGCGGCATATGCTCTCTGCTCGACTGCGCTCTCGCCCGACTGCCGCTACTACGCGGTACGCGGTATCGAATTTGGCATATATATTTTTGACCTGCAAAAGAAGGCTCTGGCGCAGCAAATCCCTCCGGGGGCCATTCCCGGCTCCCTCGACAACCCGGAGCCCATGCCCTGTCTTGGTTTTTTTGCAAGCCCATGGCAGAACAGCGACCATACAACCTTATGCTGCTACGGATACCTCGAACCCGATGTACTCGAAATCACCCTGCCCTAAAGGAGAATATAATGCTCCTCATGGCCATTCTGAACGTCACTCCGGATTCCTTCTCCGACGGGGGGCTGTATTTCGCGCCCGATAAGGCCATCGAAAGGGCCTTCGAGCTGGAGGCACAGGGCGCGGATATCCTGGACATCGGGGGGCAATCGACACGGCCCGGAGGCGAAGTGATCTCCCCGGAGGAGGAGTGGCGCAGGCTGGAGCCGGTGCTGGAAGGGCTGCGGGGCAAGCTGGGGATTCCCATTTCGATTGATACGTTTTACCCGGAAGTGGCCGAAAAAGCGCTGGCGCTGGGCGCAAGTATAGTCAATGACGTGAGCGGCATTGTGAGCGAAGAGATGGCCGGGGTGGTCAGGCGATACGGCGCGCGGTGGGTGCTGATGCACAATCTCGGGGGCGCGGATTTTGAAGGCGAATACGAGGATGTCGTGAGCGAAGTGTATGATAAACTGGAGGGGATGGCCGGGCGGGCCATGGCGCTGGGCATCAAAAAAGAGCGCCTGTGCCTCGACCCGGGGATAGGCTTCGGGAAATCCCGGGAGGACGATTTGCGGCTGCTGGCGAATTTGCGCCATGTAAAAGTGCCGGGGTTCCGGCTGCTGGTGGGGGTGTCGCGCAAGAGAATCACCGGGGGAAGCGAAGCGGGCACGCTTGCCGCGCAGGTAATGGCGCAATTGGGCGGCGCGGACATCCTGCGCACACACGACGTGGCGCGGGCGCGGCAGGCGATGGAATTCATCACGCACGCGGCGCAATCCCGCAATGTATATGACAACCCCAAGGGGCTGATGGAGGAAATCCGCAGCACGGGAATCGAATTGAAGGTAGCCTGACCATGACCACCGCCCGTATCCACCACACCGAAACCTTCGGCACCGTCGACGGACCGGGGGTCCGGTTTGTGTTTTTTATGCAGGGCTGCCCGCTGCGCTGCCTCTACTGCCACAACCCGGATTCCATCGACCCGCACGGCGGCACGCTCTGGACAAACACCCAGGCCGTGCAGGAGGTGCTGCGCTACAGCAATTTCATCAAGGGGGTCACGTTTTCGGGCGGGGAGCCCCTGCTCCAGCCGGAGTTTGTGCATTCAGTCGCGCAGCGATTGCAAAAACTCGGCATTCCCAGCGCTATAGATACCGCCGGCGCCCCCGACCTGCCGCTGTGCACCGCTGCTATCGACGCCGCGGAACTGATCCTGCTGGACGTGAAAGCCGCCAGCGACGATCTGGCCCGCAAACTCACCGGGCGGGGGAACCGGCGCAGCTTCCTTACGCTGGATTACTGCGAACACACGGGCAAAAAAGTCTGGCTTCGCCATGTACTTGTTCCGGGATGGACGTTAAAATTCCGGCAGTTGGAGACCCTGGCCCACCGCCTGCGCCCCTACAAATGCATCGAGCGCCTGGAGCTGCTGCCCTTCCACCAGCTGGGCGCGCCCAAGTGGGAGGCCGCGGGCATGGACTACGCCTTGCGCGGCCTCCCCCCCGCCGACCCGGAGGCCGTGGAGGAGGCGGCTGATTACTTCACGGGGATGGGGTTTCAGGTGATATGAAATATGCGCAACACACGCATAACGCATTGACATTGCGCGCATGATATGCTATGATAGGTGTAAAGGAGGTGCTAACTAATGACATCAAGCATGAACATTCGAATGGACAATGAGGTGAAGGCGCAGGCGCAGGCGATTTTCGCGCAGTTCGGGCTGGACATGACCACCGCCATCAATATGTTCCTGCGGCAGGCGATCCGCACACAGAGCATTCCTTTTCGTATATCTTTAAGACCGGATATAGCCGAGGAGGCCATGGCAGTGATACTGGAGGACTAACGGCAACTATGAACCTGCACGACCTGGAAAAGCGCAAAGGCATAGGCAAGTTTTTAACCCCGGCGCAAGCCGCCGAGGCGTTACGTATATTCGGCCCGCGTGTAACGCTTGAAGGCGGCTTCAGGGACGCCGAGCGGGTCATCCCCGTCTTCGCCGAAAAATACGGCCCGGAGGAGCATCTCGCCGCCATCCGGCTGGCCTTCCGCCCGCAGGACGTGCTGTCCCACAGGGACATCCTCGGGGCCGCGCTGGGCCTGGGGCTTGAGCGCGATGTGCTGGGAGATATATTCGTGAGCGAGGGGCAAGCCTTCCTGGTGTGCCTGGCGCGTATTGCGGGCTATATTATCGAAAACCTGCAACAGGCGGGCAAGGTGGGCCTGTGGGCGGAGAGAATCCCGCTTGCGTCCCTGCCCGAGGCGACAAAAACGCTGCGGGAGCAGCGCGGCACTGTGTCCTCCCTGCGGCTGGACGCGGTGATTTCCGAGGCGTTTCATTGCTCGCGGCGCATTGCAGAAGAGCTGATAACACAAGGCCTGGTGCAGCTGCGCCACGAGGCGTGCCTCAAAGGCGACGCGAAGGTGCGCGAGGGCGACATCATCAGTGTGCGCGGCAAGGGCCGTGTGAAGGTTTTGCAGGCGGGCGAGGCCTCGCGCAAGGGGCGGGTTTGGGTGACGGTGGGGCACTACGTTTAATTCTAAATTCTTAATGCTTTAATGCTGAATGGTCTAATGCAAAGCGATTGCATGATAAGACAATTCAGCATTCAGCATTCAGCATTGTTAATCATCGCAACCCTGTCCGCGTGCCTGCCGCCTTCGAATTCGGCGGACAGCCATGTATCGAGGATCATCTTGGCCAGCTCCGGGCCGACCACGCGCGCGCCCAGGCACAGCACGTTGCTGTCGTTGTGCCGCCGCGAGAGCATGGCCGAGTAGGGCTCGCTGCAGCAGGCCGCGCGTATGCCCTTCACTTTGTTGGCGGCGATGGACATGCCCACCCCCGTGCCGCACAGCAGCAGGCCCAGGCGGCATTCGCCCTGCGTGACGGCGCTTGAGAGCGCGAAGGCGACGGCGGGGTAGTCGGCCTTTTCGCCGGGGGCGATGCCGAAGTCGCGCACTTCGATATTCTTTTCCAGCAGGTAGGCTTTGAGTTCTTCCTTGAGTTCCGTGGCGGCGTGGTCACAGCCGATGGCGATCATGATGTGTTCTCCTTTGGCATCGTATTGTCTGTTTCTATTTTAACATAATTTGCCCGCGATTGCAAGCCCCAAAGCAAACCCCGGCGAACCTGCCCTGGGTTCACCGGAGAGTTCTTCAAGTACCATCTCGCTTGGAGGGGCTTATTCCCCCTCCACCTGCTGGCCGACGATCTGTTCGAGGTTATCCACGCAGTTGCGGCAGATTTTGTAGCCGGAATATTCGATCATGCCGTCCGCGCTCCCGCAGAAGGTGCAGGCAGGCATGTGCTTGCGCAATACGATCCTGTCGCCCTCCATGGAAATCTCCAGGGAATCCTCTTTGTCATTCACCTTCAGCATACGACGGTACTCTTTCGGGATGACGATGCGGCCGACCTCGTCTATCCCACGAATGATGCCTGTTGTCCTCATGTGCTTCTTCCTCTCTCTTTACAATGATTGTCATTATATCCTGTGTTTCTAGGCTCTGCAACATTATAACACACATTTTGACAAAAAGAAAGGGGTTTGAATGCAAATTTTGCCAGCGCATTTTTGGTATTTTTTGTGCAATATACACATAAAGTACAGCGCTAGCGCATCAAAGCGGTCCTGCGGTGTTCGAAAGCATCTGACGGATGCTTTAAATTATGCTTGACAGCGGCGGAAAAAAATAGTATAATTTCATAAAAGTTCGGCAGAGCCGAAGTCATTTTCAGGAGGGCAACACAACGGCAGAGCAAATCATCGCCATAGACAGGATGGAGCAGCTCACGCGCCTGTTCGGCGATTTTGACGAGAACATCAAGACCATAGAGGCGCGGTTTTGCGTGGGCATCCTCTGCCGCGGCTCCCAGCTGAAAATTATGGGGGAGAGCGCGGCCGTAGACAGGGCCGCGCGCACCGTGCAGGGCCTGCTCGCGCTCATCGACAAGGGCGAGGAGGTGGGCGACCAGAGCGTGCGCTACGTGATCTCCCTCATCGAGGAGGCGGACAGCGCCAACGAGGCGCAGGACGTGGCCGCGCAGCTGCGGGCCATGACGGAGGGCTGCGTGTGCGTCACCGCCAGGGGCAAGCCGGTGAAGCCGAAGACCCTCGGCCAGAAAAAATATGTCGAGGCCATCAAAAACAACACCATCACCCTGGGGGTGGGGCCCGCGGGCACGGGGAAGACCTACCTCGCCGTGGCCATGGCCGTGGCCGCCTTCCGCGCGAAGGAGGCCGGGCGCATCATCCTCACCCGCCCGGCGGTGGAGGCCGGCGAGAAGCTCGGCTTTTTGCCAGGGGATTTGCAGCAGAAGGTCGATCCCTACCTGCGCCCGCTCTACGACGCACTGTTCGACATGCTGGGCGCGGAGAATTTCACGCGGCAGCAGGAGAAGGGGGCCATCGAGGTGGCCCCGCTGGCCTATATGCGCGGGCGCACCCTGGACGACAGCTTCATCATCCTGGACGAAGCCCAAAATACTTCGATAGAGCAGATGAAGATGTTCCTCACGCGCCTGGGGCAGAACTCGAAAATCATTGTCACCGGCGACATCACGCAGATCGACCTGGACGGCAGGCCCTCGGGGCTGGTGAACGCCGTGAAGGTGCTCAAGGGCGTGGAGGACATCGCCATCATACGCTTCAGCGAGCGGGATGTGGTGCGGCACAGGCTCGTGCAGGCCATCATCAAAGCCTACGAAAAAGAGGAGGTACGGAGGAGCCATGGCAAGCAGAATTAAAGTGATTATCACCGACGCCCAGCAGGAGGTCAAGGTGCCCACGGGCATACGTATGCTGCTGCGCCGCGCCTGCACGGCCGTGCTGGTGCAGGAGCGCTTCGAGAAGCAGTCCGAAGTGGGCGTGCGCTTCGTGGACAACGACGAGATACGCGCGCTGAACGCCAAACACCGGAACATAGACGAGGCCACCGACGTGCTCAGCTTCCCCCTGGGCGAAAATGGAGAATACGACACCAACCACGGCACCGGCGCGCTGCTGCTGGGCGACATCGTGATCTCCCTGCCGCGCGCGGTGGAGCAGGCGCGGCTGTTCGGCCACAGCCTCCAGCGGGAGCTGGCCTTCCTCACGGTGCACTCCATGCTGCACCTGCTCGGCTACGCCCACGAGGCCGGCGGCCTGGAGGCCGTGCGTATGCGCGAGAAGGAGGAGCAGGTGCTGGTGCAGCTGGGGCTGCCGCGGAGCAATACGTATACGATGTAGGAGGTGAGATTATGAAAAGCAACAAACGAATCCTTGCGGTAGTTATGGCCTGTATGCTGTTCTTTGGCATCGGGTCAAGTATGGCAAGCTCTGCGGAAAACCTGCCCGCACCCGCGCCTTCGCATTACACAACCCCATGGGGCGTCAAAATGGCGGAGAACGATGCTATTCTGTCAACGATACCAGTAACGACGGCGGAGCGCTGGGAAAACGCCATTGGCCGTTCCTTGAGCGCAGCGGAACTCGTGTGCACCTCCGGTGACGGCATACCTGATGTATGGAAACTGTACGGCGCGGATTTCAACGGTGATGGTATCATTGATTTGCCACTGCACAAAATGGGCGCTGTTGTGGGTACACCGGACATTTTTGTTGAAGTGGACTGGATGGAGGGGATGCACAGTCAGCGTAGTTTAGTCACCCATAAAGGGGTGCAAAAGGAAATGACCAACCAGCAAATGTTTGATGCGGTGGCTGCGGAGTTCATGAGGAATGGCATTCGCCTGCACATTGATTTTGGACCGGAAAGCGTGGATTATGTGACTGGCGTGAAATGGAAAGATTACCCCGGCGGCTCCGGGGGGAATGCATTCCCCTATACTACTGATTTGATTTATGACGGAATGGGTGCTAATAGACTGGAAGAATATATAGAAGCAAATCTTACTTATCTGCGCAGCCCTGTGTTCTATCACTGTATGATTGTCACCACAGAGAGTATAGGTGGCAACAGCGGCTTTGGAACCCTGTTAGGAATGAGCACGATTATTTACAGCGCATCCATTTTTATGCATGAATTAGGTCACAACCTGGGCTTGGGTCATGGCGGAAGAGGTGACGATACCAACTACAAGCCTAATTACCTTTCTTGCATGAACTATGGATATAGCGGGTGCAACTTCCAATTCTCCGAATATCAATTACCGGATTTGGACGAGCGAAATCTGTCCGAACCAGCTGGCATCGATCCGCAGAGATTAACGGTACCCATGGGCGCTGCAGGAACCTCCCTCTTTTTTCGCAACGGAAACTGGGTGTATTTGCCTTCCGTTGCGGGCGTGGCTGTTGACTATAACGGCAACGGAAACACCACGGACACAGGCGTTGTCATGGACATCAACAATGATGGACAATTGACTGTCCTTGTTGGGAAAAAAGACTGGGAGAATCTCCAATTAGATCATAGTGGGATTGGCGACCTCGGTCGTTTGCGTATACTAACCATTTCCTATCACGCGACCAGCGGCACAGGCGCACCAGCCAATCAGCTGAAACTAAAAGGTCAGCCTGTTATTTTACGCGCAGAAAAGCCAACACGCACTGGAGCCAACTTTCTTGGTTGGTCTACGGAGTGGGACGGCAAGGTGGAATATGCGCCGGGAGACACATATAGCGTGGAAGCAGATTTGACCAACTATTTGGAACCAAAAGTGACCCTCTATGCAGTCTGGGACGTACCTTCGACCACATACACATTGACTGTATACAACGGAACGGGCAGCGGCAGTTATGGAGCCGGTATGACAGTGAACATTACTGCCAACACTGCACCCAACGGCAAGGTATTTGACCGATGGACATCAACTGCGGGAACGATTGCCAGCCCAACATCGACAAGCACAACCTTTACCATGCCTGCGGGAGCGGTGACTGTGACAGCTAATTACAAAGATGCTCCTAGAACGATCTTATCCACCAAATACGAGGCAACGCTGATGAACTGGATATTGTTTATCGTGTTCTTTGGGTGGCTGTGGATGTGGATTGGCTAAAGAGCAAAGGCGGTTGCCCGATTGAAAAATTTCGCTTGACAAACCCACCCCGGCAGGTTATAATAGAGCCTGCCTTTGGGCCTGTAGCTCAGTTGGGAGAGCGTTCGGTTCGCATCCGAGAGGTCGTGGGTTCGAATCCCTTCAGGTCCACCATTACGATTAACCATAAGGGCCCTGAGCCCTTGTGGTTAATTTTTTGTTGTCCGTCGAGCCGCAATCGCCATCACATCCCGAAGAGCACCTAAAGCTCCATCATA
>WRDW01000021.1 GCA_009779995.1 Oscillospiraceae bacterium
CCGCCGCTGGCGCTGTCCATCCCGCCCAGGATGTTCAGGATGGTGGTCTTGCCCGCGCCGGAGGCGCCCACGATCAGGGCCAGCTCGCCCTCCTCGATCTCGAAGTCCGCGCCGTCCACCGCGTTGATGGTTACCTCGCCCATGACATACTGCTTGGACACATCCCTGAATTCGATGAAGCTCAAGGCTATTTACCTCCGCTTTATATGCAAATTTTTTGCTCTAGTTTAGTGTACCAAATAATTTGTCGTCTTACAAGAGAAAAATCCTTAGATTTTCGAAAAATTAATAGTTTGTTAATAATAAATGGGCGGCTGGGGTCAGCCGCCCGGGAAATGCGCCGCTTAGACCAGCCACTTGATAATTGCGAGAATCGGAGCAACCAAGACCGAAATTATCGGCATCGCGAAGAAAGCTATTGGAATAAGAATACTTTGCCACCAACTAAGACTTTGCCACCAACTCATGATCAGAACCTCCCATAGATTATGTAAGCTCTTGCGAGCCTCATTTGTTAGTCGCGCCACAAGAGAAAAATCCTCAGGTTTTCGAAAAATTATTATTTTATACAAAAATAAAGGGGCGGCTATTCTTCTAACCGTCCCCTAAATTGCCATTTTACTTGTGATGCTCACAATCCTGTAGGGGCGGCTGCCCTCAGCCGCCCGATATTACAAATTGTGTGCGGGCCGCTGTGGGCAGCGGCCCCTACAATCCTACTCCTCTTCCGCCTTCTTCTCCGCGAAGTTTTTGATCACCTGCGCCAGATCCAGCCCGGTGGTGTCCTGCACCGCGCTGAAGACCTTGGCCATTCCCTTGCTCATGTCGCCCACGAAGCCGCTGGTGTTGCCCTCGCCGTACATCGTGATGGCGTCCACGTTCTTCAGCGGCTCGGCGAGGTTCTTCGCCACCTCCGGCAGGGACTGGAAGGCCATCTCGAGCACGGCGGCCTCGCCCATGAGCTTCATGGCCTCGGCCTTGGCGCGCGTGCCCTCGGCCTGGGCCAGCAGGATGGCCTTTTCGCCCTCGGCCTGCGCGAGGAGCTTTTCTTTTTCGCCTTCCGCCTCGGCGATAAGCCGGGCCCTGGCGGCGGCGGCGTCCTGCTCGGCGGCGTAGCGCTTGGCGTCGGCCTGGGCGCGCGCCTGGAACAGCTCGGCCTCGGCGGAGCGCTCCTTCTCGTACTTCGAGGCGTCGGCCTGCTTCATCACCGTCGCCTCGAGGACCTTTTGCCGCAGGTCGATCTCCTGGGCGCGCAGCTTCTGTTCGCGCTCCGCACGGGCGATCTGCGCGTCCACCTCGTTCTCGTTGATCACCTTGCGCTGCAGCTGCTCTTGAATGGCGAAGGCGCTGTCGGCCAGGGCCTGCTCGCGGTCCTGCTCGCTCTTGAACTGGGCGCGGCGGATGGCAAGCTCCTTCTGCTGCTCGGAGATGAGGGTGTCGGCGTCCACGCGGGCGCGGTTGGCCTCCTCGCTGGCCCTGGCCTCCTGCACGGCGACCTCCTTGGCCGCCGTGGCCCTGGCGATCTTCGCGTTCTTCTGGATTTGGGCGACGTTATCGATACCCAGATCCGTAATGACCCCATTGTCGTCCTTAAAATTCTGGATGTTGAAGTTGGTGACCCGCAGGCCCATCTTCGCCATGTCCTTGGAGGCGCTGTCCTCCACTTTTTTGGAGAACTCGTCGCGCTGGGTGACGAGGTTGGCCAGGCGCATCTGCCCGATGATCTCGCGCAGCGAGCCCTCGAGCACCTGCCGCGCCACCACGCCCACGTAGTCCGTGCCCCGGTTGAGGAAGTTCTTGGCCGCGATGCGCACGTTATCGGCGGAGCTGAAATCCACCTGCACGTTGGCCACGCCGTCCGCCACGATGTTGATGTAATCGTTGGTGGGCACCGAGCTGCTAGTTTTGATGTCCACGCTCACCAGCTCCAGGGGCACCTTATCCACCCGCTGGAGGAAGGGGATGCGGAAGCTCGAGCGCCCGATGATGATCTTCGGCTCCCGGGAGAGCCCCGAGATCACGAAGGCGGTATCGGGCGGGGCCTTCACATAGCTTTTGAACAGCAGGATAATAAATCCCAGCCCCAAAAGACACCCCAAGACAAGAAAGAAATACTCCATCTCACACACCATCCTTTTCCAATGTTGAATTCATAATGCGCAATGCATAATGTTTGATGCCAGTTGCATAAATCGCCGACAGGTTATGCGGCGGAGCGGCGGTCAGCGGATCGCGACGGGATGATCGTCAATCCATATTTTTCGGCAAGCTTGTGCGCATTCTCGCTGACCTTGCGATGCCACTCGTCGTGACCCATAGAAAGATAGTCCTCATAAAGCTTTGCGCGAATCTCGTCGATTTCCTTCTCATAATCCAGGCTATTCATTTGTTATCACCTCCATTGGCGAACCGATGTATATTTTTCTGTAGCCAAAAAGCTTGTTGACCGGCTCGGTCAGTTCTTTTGTTTTTGGGCGGTTAATGTGGGTAAAGTTCAGGCTGATGATGGCGTCAAGTTCGTTGACGGACGCGCAAGCCAGGTGCAGCCGATCTAAATAATGCGGCCTAGTAATCACGCCGTGCGCCACATACGCTTCTGCCAGGACTTCAATTTCGCTGGATTTGTCGAGGATATTGATATCGCTGTGCGCAAACAGCTCCAACATATTTTCCCGTTTCACATCGTCCGGCGTATTTGACAGCTCTTCGAGCACATATGCGGAAGAATAGGATTGAAATGCTCCTGTCGCGATTTCCGCAAACAGCTTCCTGACATCGCCGTAGTTATCCCGCTCCGGCTCAAAGTACCGATTGAACAACGTAGTCTCCAAATAGATTTTCATTTTCCGCATAACGCACCTCCTCGCTTCTATAGTATTCTCTCATTTTCGCTTCAATCCGTAACCCCAGTTTTCCTATACCCGTACAGCACCTCGTCCAGCGGCACCTGCGCCGCGGTGTTGAACAGGTTCGTCGCCGCCATGATGCCCGCGAAGGCGAACAGCAGCACCAGCTGCTCGTCGCTGTATCGCTCTTTGAGGGAGGCGTAAATGTCCGGGTCGATATTGTGCGGGTCCTCGGCGATGGAGAAGCCCAGCTCCATCAGCAGGTTCTCCTCCTCGCTGAGAATCGGGCTGTCGGGGTCGTCGCCCGAATCAATCAAGATTTTGCGAAAGAACGTCCCGCACACCAGGCATCGGTTGCCCTCGCTGATGGCGTAGGCATAGAGCGACAGCGCCCTTTCCCCGATAAACTCTTTACAGAGGTCGGCCAGGGGATACCACTCCATGAATACGTCGAAGGCCTTCACGCTATGCAGCAGCGTGCGCTTCATGTTGGTGATGCGGCCGTATTTGGCGATTTGGTCGTCATAGCGCGCGCGCACGGCCTCGTCGGCGGTTTCGTATGAGGTCATTGGGATGAAGTCCATCGCTTTACCTCTTCCTTCCATTCTCTTTCGCTCCCATCGTAGAAACCGAACTGCGCGTTGGGGCAGCGCTGCGCGATCGCGCGCATGGCCTGGCCTATGTTGTATTTAGTGCAGGCCACGGTAAGCGCAAGGCCGTTGCGAAAATGCACCTTGACGCTGTTTACCACAATCGTGCCTCCGCCGCGCCCGGCGGCCTGTTCCCGCGATGTGCCGTAAATCCAAACGGCCTCCCCAAGCGGCAATATACAGGTCATTGAAGCATCGCTGCTGAAAAGCCAGTTGTCTGTCAGAACGATCTTCCCGATACGAACCCTGTCACCATGCCGGTATTCCTCATCAAAGCGCAGGATCGCCTTTTCGTCTACCCAAAAATCCTTCATGCTCCTGCGAAATTTATAACTTCGGACGAGAAAGTAAATGCCCAGCAGCAATATAGGAACGCTAAATAACGAAATCACCCACCAACCAATCCCGCCCCAATACATCCGGGGGTTTCGCGCCATTTCCATCATCGTCAATGCGATTCCCGCAACAATAGCCAGCGTGGGCACAACCAGAAACAACGCAATCACAAGATTGCTGATTCGCCGCCGTCTCCTAAATTCCATCTGAACGCACCTCCTACAGCGCAAACATCTCGGGATCGTACTCCGGCAGCAGGGGGGCGCGGGCGGGCTTGCGCTTTAGGGGGTCGTAGGTGTACTTTTTGCACAGGCTCTGCCTGCGCATCACCCCGCGCACGGAGCACAGCACGCTGCTGCCGTCCGGCGCGGATTTGCCGTAGGCGCAGAACTCGCAGGCGGGCGTGAATTTCGACGCCCGCAGCAGGCCCTTCATGGCGCGTTTCATGGCGACCCTCCCACACATCCCAATTCCCCTCCTTGGAGGGATGCCTCCGCAGAGGCGGGGTGGTTTCGCGGAGCGACGTCCCTCCCCTGGCTCCCCCTGGGGGGAGCTGTCGCCTCGGGCGACTGAGGGGGTGAAAACCATCCCCCTATTATATTAGCACACTTTGCGGTTCAGGTCAAGGTCTATAATCAGGAAGGCGCAAAAAAATAGGATCGCCGCCGCCGCCGGGGCCGAAACCGCCCAGAGGCGCACCGTGCGCCCCGCGCCCCACACGAGGGAGGCGGGCAGATCCACGGGGAACAGCCGCGTCAGCCCCGCGCAGACCGCCGCCGCCAGGGCCCCGTGCAGCAATCGAGAGGCCCAGAACAGTCGCAGCGGCAGGCCGGTTTTGCGGACATCCCCCAGCACCTGGCAGTGCACGGCCAGGCCTCCCCAGCCCAGCGCCGCGCAGAGCACCGGCAGGGGCATCCCGGCGCGCACCACGGCCACTGTGCCCGAAGACACCTCCAGCGCCACGTTCAGCGCGGGGATCGCGGGCCACAGCCCGTGGGGCAGCAGCTGCAGCAGCGCGCAGGCGCAGGAAAACAGCACGATCCACGCGCACACGCCGAGAATAGCCCCAGTGGCCTGGGACACGGCGGTCAGCAGGATGTGATCGAAGGGCGGTTGCGCGGGCGGGGACGCGGGGGCGGGCACGAATGCGGGCGCGGATGCGGGCGGCAAGAAGCCTCCCTCCGGTCGTGTCGCCATACGGCGAGCCCAAACAGCCTCATTTTCCTCCTCCAGCCAAAATTTCGTGAAAACCCCCATCGCCAGCCCGGCGATTGCCATCGACACAAACAGGAGCATCCCCGCCCGCCTGCTGCCGAGCATCCCCGTGCCCACCGCGCCGATGAGGTAGGCGGGCCCGGCGTTCACGCAGAACAGCTGCAGGCGCTGCGCCTGCCCCCGGCCGATGGCCCCCTGCTCCAGCAGCTGCGCCGCCGTCTTCGCCCCCAGGGGGTAGCCCCCCAGGAAGCCCAGCAGCACGGCTCCCAGCACGGCCCCGCCTTTCGATTTCCCGCCGCCCGCGTTTATCTGCGTAAAGGTTCCCGCCAGCACGAAGAAGGGGTACAGCGAGGGGATGATCACCTGCCCGCACAGGGCGAGGCCGCCCCGCGCGCCCTCCAGGGCCAGCGGCGAATACAGCACCAGCAGCGCCGAGAGCCCCGCGCAGGCGGCCAATATGCCCGCCTGCGCGAAATTTCCTGGTTTCAGTCTCAATAACACAGCATCACCCCGGCTATGCTTATGCGGGAAGGGGGGGCGTGATGTACGGGGTATTTTTTCCCTCCCCCCCTCATAAACTTTCACTATGAGACGCAAGCCGCAAGCGCGAAACAGCCGCAATCCGCCCGCAGGCGGGCTGCGCGAGAAAACCCTCCAGCTGGGCGACGCCCTGGACCTGCCCGCGCAGCTGCTGCCGGGCTTCTCCCACGTGGAGCTGTGGCAGAACCGCTCTGCGGTGGTGGACGGCGTGCGTGGCGTGCTCGGCTACAGCGAGGACTGCGTGCAGCTGAACCTGGGCTCGCTGGTGGTCACATTCCGGGGAGCGGGCCTCACCATCAAGACCTACCAGCAGGAGCAGCTGCAGCTCACCGGCACGATCGCGGAGATACACTATACGACGTAAGGAAAATGAATCATGCTACTCATCCGCTTCATCCGCTTCCTGCGCGGCTACATCTGCTTCACCGCCGCCGACGGCTTCCCCGAGCGCTTCCTCAACCTGTGCAACCAGGCGGGGGCGGCTATCTGGGACGTGGAATGGCAGGGCGGCACCATGCGCGGCCGGACCGACCGCCGCGGCTTCCGGCTCCTTCAGCCCTGCGCCGAGCCGGCAGGCATCACCCTCCAGGTCAATCGGCGGGTGGGCCTGCCCTTCTTCCTGCACGCCTACAGGAGGCGCGCGGGCTTGCTCATCGGCCTGGCACTGTGTATCACGCTTCTATCCGTGCTCTCGAATACGATATGGACCATTTCGGTCACCGGCAACGAGAAAGTGCCCACGGAGGAGGTTTTACACGTCATGGCCGCCCTTGGGGTGAAGGCGGGCGTATGGCGCGGCAGGCTTGATTCCCGTGAGATCAGCGCCGCCGCCCAGCGCGAGCTGCCCGGCGTGGCCTGGCTCTCCCTGAATCTGCGCGGCAGCAGCGCGGTGGTGGAACTGCGCGAGATCCTGCCCAAAGACGAGCCCGGCCCCGAGGAGCCGCGAAATATCGTCGCCGCCAAGGCGGGCCAGCTGAAGGTCATCGAGGTCTACACGGGCAGCGCGGCGGCCCGCCCGAACCAGGCCGTGCCCGCCGGGGCCCTGCTGGCCGGGGGCGTGGTGCAAAACGCCGACGGCAGCGCCCGCCTTGTCCGCGCGGAGGCCTACGCTGTCGCCCGCACCAGCGTGGCCTGCCAGGCCGCCGCCGCCCGGCGCGAAACCATCGAACAGGCTGCCCTGCTGGCCACCCGCTACACCCTCTGCCTGCTCTGGTTAAGGATTCCCCTGGGGCCGGTTCCCGGGGGCGCGCAGGGCGCCGCCCTCCTCACCGACCGCCGGGATTGGGCGCCCGGCGGCCGCGTGATGCCCCTGGCCATTGAGCGCCGCACCTGGCTGTCCTTCGCCCCCAGGGAGCGCGTGAAAAATGACCGCCAGCTGCGCCTTTCGGCGGCGGCGGCCTTCTTCGCCCAGGAGTACAACGTGCTGCGCGCGGCGCAGGTCATCCGCCAGGAGGTGGAGGTCAACCTCGGCGAGCCCGCCTGCAATGTGCTGCTGCGCGGCGCGGCGTATGAGAATGTGGGGCGGGCGGCGGGATTAGAGTAGATCCGGTCGCTTTTTCTTCGTCCTCTCCTCCATCTGCGCCCTGCGCCATTTCTCCTGCAAGGCGTGGTTGCCGTTCAACAACACCTCGGGAACCTCCCTGCCCTCCCATATAGCTGGCCGGGTGTACTGCGGGTATTCCAGCAGGCCGCTGTAGTGGCTCTCGTTCGCGAAGGCCGCGTCGGCGGCGAGGACGCCCGGCAGCAGGCGGATAATGCAGTCGCAGAGCACGAGGGCGGGCAGCTCCCCGCCCGTGAGCACATAGTCCCCTATGGAAATCTCCTCGTCCACCAGGGCCTCCAGCACGCGCTCGTCCACGCCCTCGTAGTGGCCGCACAGCAGCGCCAGGCTGGGCAGCTGTGCCAGCTCTTTCGCGCGCGCCTGAGTGAGGGTCTTGCCCTGGGGGCTGAGATAGACGAAACGCGGCCTCTCGCCCCACTCCGCGCACAGCGCCCGGAAGCAATCGGCGATGGGCTGGCACTGCATCACCATGCCGAAGCCCCCGCCGAAGGGCGCGTCGTCCACGCGGCGGTGCTTGTCCGTGGTGTAGTCCCGGATGTTGCGGGCATTGACCCGCACAAGATTGCTCCTGCGCGCGCGGCCAACGATGCTTTCGTTCAGCACCGCCTCGCACATCTCGGGGAATAGGGTCAGGATTTCAATTCGCATATTCCGCGTACTTCCTGCAAATCTCCAGCGCCGTATCGTACAGATCCCCGCCCTCCTCGTTGGTGGGCATGTAGTTGCGCATCCAGTCCAGCTCGGCCTCGGACATCTGCTCGTAGAACTTGTTGCCCGCGTAGGCCGAGCGGCCCAGGGGGTGGGTTTTGGTTTCCAGGGAGAAGCGGCGCTCGCCGAAGTGGGCGGCCAGGTGGGAGAAAAAGCCCCGCCAGCGCTTCATATGCAGGCTGCCCAGCAGGCCGGACCATTCCCGCCAGGCCTGGCCGTGCAGCTGGTAGCCTTGCTTTTTGTGCACGCCGCCCGCGCCGTAGAGGCTGTGCTGCAGCAGCAGGACGAGCTCGAAGTTGTTGCGCTCGGCGTCCATCTTCGCGCAGGAGCGCGCCCGTGCGAGGTGATAGTCCAGGCGGAAGGCCTCCTCGCAGCGCAGCAGCCGGTCGCAGTCCTCCAGCAGCCCCAGGAAATCATTTGCGCCGCGTTCGTATACCCTGGAATCCCTCTGCGCAAAGCCCTCCATCGCGCGGGTAAAGCACTCTCTTGCCCTGGCGCTGAGGGCCTGGCGCAGGACGTCGCAGAGATCGTAGTGCCAGCCGGGCATATCGCTCTTCACCCGCAGGAGCAAATTCGCGCACTGGAACAGCGACAGGCTGTTGTAGTTCGCCTCGGCGGCGTCGCCGGTGCCGGTGGGCTCCAGGGACATCGCCGGGCGCATGGCGAACACCGAGCCCGGCGCGGGGCCCTCCTGGGCGTAGGCGGTGGAGCACAGCAGGCGCAGCGCAGCGATGGCTTCAGTTTGGTCAGAGCCATAGCGCCGCCGGGCGTAGCCGCGCAGCCAGGATTCCAGGTCGGCGGGCTTGTCCCTGGAAAGGGCCTCCATGTGGAGCGTGTACAGCAGGGGGTTGCTCTCGGGCTCGTCCACGCGGCAGGCCGCGGCCTGGGTGAGCGCCGCGGCAGCTTCGGCGTTGCCATGTAAAACAGTCCGCCCTTCAAAAGGCAGTGCGTATCCATCGAGCTCTTCGCCGGGGTCCCACCAACGCTCTATCTCCCCGAATAGCTGCGCCATTTGCGTCTCGTAGGCCTCTTTTAAACGCGCGTAGGCCGCGCAGGAGGGGTCGATCCTGTAGATGTGCTTGTAGCCGTTCCAGATGGGCTGGGGCACGAGCCGCGCGCCGTTTCGCAGCACGCCGAGCAGGCTGCCGCTGGCCGTGCCCGGGAAGGCGGGCAGCACGGGGGTGATCCCCCAGGCGCGCAGCCGCTCCGCGATGGCCCGCCCCATCTGTCCCCGGGATTTTAAATACATGGGATCGACGGGCGGTAAGATCGAGTCGAATTTGCCTTGCAGCTGGCGCGGCCAGAAGGGCGGCGCGCTCATGCCGCCGAGGATGTAGTCCGTGCCTATGGCCTCGCCGCGCATGGACTGGAACCAGGCGTACTCCGAGCCGATGAGCAAAAGCGCCTCGTTCACGCCGTAGAGCCCCAGGATGTCGATCTCGTCCCGCCAGCGCTCCCAGTCCCACCAGCAGGGGGAGCCCGTGTAGGTCATCGGGCCGAAGCAGGCGCGCTTTTGCTCCGGCAGCGCGCCGCGCAGGGGCGTGAAGGGCAGGGGCAGCTTCTTTACCCGGAGAGTAAACGTGACGCGCGCCCCCGTGCCCGCATAGGCCAGGGACATCCCCGCGTACTCCTCCAAAAAGCGCCGCAGGCCCACCGCCCGCGCCGAGGGCGAGCCCCCCCGGACGATGATGTCCCCCCCGGCGGCGATGACCTCCCAGCCGGGGATTTCAATCTGTTCAAACAGGATTTGCGACGCCCATTTGGGGCAGTGGCGCTGCAAAAACTCCTGGGCGGGTTGGGTCATTGGTTCACACCTACCATCCATATGATCATTTTGCGCTTTCGATTTGTTTTCCTGCCACGCGACCACCCCGCCGCAGGGGCGGGGTGGTTGCGCGCCGCGCCCTCACCCCAGCTTCTCCTCAAAGCGGCTTTTCACGGGCTCCTTGGGAATCTGCACCGGGTATTCCCCCGTGAAGCAGGAGGTGCAGATGCCCTGCCCCGGCTTCACCAGGCGGCGCAGCTCCCCGAAGGGCAGGTAGCTCACGCTGTCCGCGCCTATGGCCGCCGCGATATCCTCGGGCGTGCCGTGCCGGTTGGCCAGCAGGCTCTCCCGGGACTTTACATCCGTGCCGTAGTAGCAGGGATGCCGGTAGGGCGGGGAGGCGCTCATCACGTGCACCTGCGTGGCCCCGGCGTCCCGCAGGAGCTTCACCAGGCGCACGAAGGTGGTGCCCCGCACGATGGAGTCCTCCGCCACGATCACCCGCTTGCCCCGCAGCACGGCGGCCACCGGGTTGAGCTTGATGCGCACGCTGTCGGCCCGGTCGCTCTGCACGGGCTGTATGAAAGTGCGGCCTATATATTTGTTCTTGATCAGCCCGATGGCGTAGGGGATGCCGCTCTGCCGGGCGTAGCCTATGGCCGCGTCCAGGCCGCTGTCCGGCACGCCGATGACGACGTCCGCGTTCACGGGGTACTCCATGGCGAGAATCTGCCCGGCCGTTGTGCGGGAGAGGTGCACCGGATGCCCGTCGATCACGCTGTCGGGCCTTGCGAAATAGATATACTCAAAGACGCACAGGCGCTTTTCTTTTTTCGCGTCGCAGTGGCGCGTATCGCAGCGCAGGCCGTCTTTGTCGATAATCACAATTTCCCCCGGCGCAATGTCGCGCAAAAACCTCGCGTCCACGGCGTCCAGGGCGCAGCTCTCGGAGGCTATGACGAAGCTGTTGCCAATGCCGTCAGCGGCGTTTATCGTGCCTATGCACAGCGGCCGGAAGCCCAGGGGGTCCCTGCAGGCCACGAGCTTCTGCGAGCTCATCATCGCCATTGAGTACGCGCCCTCCAGCTGTGCCATGGCGCGGGCGGCGGCCTCCTCTATGCTGCCGCATTTTAAACGCTCCCGCGTGACGGTGTAGGCGATCACCTCGGTATCGCTGGTGGTGTGGAAGATGCAGCCCTCCATCTCGTAACGCCTGCGCAGCTCGCCCGCGTTGGTGATGTTGCCGTTGTGGGCCACCACCAGCGAGCCGTTAGAGTGGTTGACGTGCACGGGCTGGGCGTTGCGGCTGCGGTTGCTCTCCGCCGTGCCGTAGCGCACGTGACCCACGGCCATATTGCCGCCGCCGAGCCCCGCCAGCACGTCCCGGGTGAACACGTCGCCCACCAGCCCCCGGGATTTATACCCCGTGGGCACGCCTCTATCGCTGACATAGATGCCGCAGCTCTCCTGCCCCCGGTGCTGCAGCGCGAACAGCCCATAATGCGCCGCCGCCGCGACGTCCAGGCCCGCGTCGCTGCTGTAAATCCCGAACACGCCGCATTCCTCGTGGAGTGAAGACATAGCTACCCCCAATTATGAATTATGAATGCTGAATGCTGAATGCTGAATTGCCTTATCGCGCAACTGTTTTGCTTCAAATAATTCAGCATTCATAATTCAGCATTCAGCATTGATTGCAATTCCCCGTCCTTCTCCAGCACGCCCCGCGCCATCTTCTCGCGCATGGCGGCCAGCTTCGCGGCCAATTCATCGTCCTCCACGGCGAGAATCTGCGCGGCGAGCATCGCGGCGTTGTAGGCCCCGTCCACGGCCACCGTGGCCACGGGAATGCCCGGCGGCATCTGCGCGGTGGAGAGCAGGGCGTCCAGGCCGTCCAGGCCGGCGTTCACGGGGATGCCGATCACCGGCAGGGTGGTCTGCGCCGCCACGGCCCCGGCCAGGTGCGCCGCCATCCCCGCCGCGCAGATGACCGCCCCGAAGCCCCTCCCCCGCGCTTCACCGGCGAATTTCGCCGCCTGGGCGGGTGTGCGGTGCGCGGAATACACGTGCGCCTCGAAGGGGATTTCCAGGGCCTTCAGCAGGTCGAAAGCCGGTTTGATTTTATCGAAGTCGTTGATGCTGCCCATGAGCAGGCCGATTTTTTTTGGCATGGCTTGTCCTCCTGTAAGTTGTTTTTGGGACGGGTGGCATGAATGCCACCCCTACAGGTTTTCTTTTTCAACAAAATGGCAGATGTCCAGTATTCTCTTGCCCCTCTTATCCGGCTGGGTATACCTCGGGCAGACATATCTTTCGAAGAACCAGCAGGCGCCCTCGCCGTCCGGGACAAGCTTCATGCCGCTCTTTTCGCAGCTTTCGGCGGCCAGGTGCTCCTTGCCGAAGAGATAGCGGTCCTTCCCGCAGAGCCAGCCCACGCCCAGATCCGAGGCAGGGAAGTCAACATAGCCGAAGCCCTCGGGCACTTCGGCGTTCTCGGCGAAGAATATGCCTATCCAATACTGGAACGGCTCGGTCATCCTGTGGCCTTCGCCCTTCCAGCGCATCAGGCCGATGTAGGCCCCCGCGTCCTCGAAATCTGCCGGGGGGCAGCTCTGCTCCAGCTGTTCAAACCAGCCGTTTTTGTGCCACTGGCCCCACTGCCCGCCGAAGCCGCCGTTCACCCTGTCCCCGTCGCCGTATTTCTTGCCGATGAAGCGCGTGGCGGGCACGCTCTGCCGGTAGGTTTTGACTACTTTTGGCTTGCGCTTGGCTTTCAGGATGTTTTTTGCCATGGGGTCCTCCTCACAGTGTATTCCCCTCCGTGGAGGGGCGCGGGGCGGTGATGTCGTTTTTCCTGATGTCCACGATTTTTTTCATGAACGCCAGCGTCTTCTCGTCCGGGTTTGTAAAGCACATGGGCGCGAGGCAGACCTTTTCAAATTCCTTCCCGAAGATCGGCCTGCGCGTTCCCCCGGCGCAGTAGCCGCAGCTCCCGCAGACGTCCACGTTCGCCCAGGCGATTTCCTTCAAGTGCCCCTCCAGGGGGAAGTCCGCATAGGAGGCGCTGTCGTTGGCCCAGAGCATCCAGCGGTCGGGCGCTTCGCCCGGATATTCCGCGCCAATCAGGATAAAGCACACGAACTCGTTTTTATGCTTCACCAGGAAATAGAGCTTGTCCGCCCAATAGCCCTTGCCCCGGACGAACGACATGCCCTGCGCTTTGAGATAAGCGACAAAGTCCAGCGCGTTTTGCAGGTTCCCGCCGCGCAGATTGCTCTTGATTGCGCGCTTGATGCCAGTATCCCAAATGGCCATGAAAATCTCCATAGCTTTCTTATTTACTATCATACCACAGTGTGTGTTTGTTTACAAGAAAAACTTCTCCCTACCCCACCAACCCATATTTCTCCGCAAACCCATAGGCCCCTATGCCCGCCGCAACGGATAAATTCAGGGAATCCACCAGCGCGGACTGCGGGATGCGCACCGCCCTGCCGGTGGCGGCGTATGCCGGCGGGAGCCCGCGGGCCTCGCTGCCGAAGATGAGCGCGAACAGAGGGCTGTTCTCACTTTCCAATACGCGCGGCAGGGCCTCGCCATCGAGCATGAAGGGGCAGCAGGCGTGATCGGGGAAGGCAGCGCGCCAGGCATCAAAGCTATCGAACAAAGCGCAGTTAATGCGAAAAATGGAGCCCATAGAGGCCCGCACGGTCCTGGGGTGGAACAGGTCGGCTGAAGAAAAAACAACAGCCAGGTCGGTGATGTTCAGCCCGGCAATGGTACGAATAATCGTTCCCAGGTTGCCCATGTCCATGGGGCTTACCAGCACCACCTGCGGCCTGTTCGGATCGAGCCTGTCCTCATATTTTTCGAATACAGCGATGACGTATTCGTTCTCCTTCTCGCGCACCCTGCGGAAGGCCTCCTCGCTCACCAACACGGGGACGCCCAGGCGGGCGCACTCGTCCGCCAGGCTGTCTTTTTCATCGAAGGAGGGCCGGATGTACACCTTGCGCGCGAGCCGGGGCCGGGCGCGCAGCAGCTCAATGGCGGCGAAGGCCCCCGGCGCGTAGGAGGTCTCGCGGTCCTTTTTATAGGGGAGGATGACGTCGGGGGGCATACACTTCTCTTTCTAAAACCAGGGCATCCTCTGAAACAGGAGAGGCAAAAGGACTTTTTTTGTCCGCTGAAGCGCTGGGCCGGCTCGCGTTCCGAAAGCATTCTATCATAAGACGGGGCCAAATGCAAGTGTTTTGAAAAATTCCATTGTACGAATTCCTGAATGTAAGCTATGAAAAATCTGCACCTCACCTCCCCTTTTCTTTTTCTTTTATAGTTTTTTCCCTCTGTCTCTCTCTCCCTCCTGGCAGGTTTTGTCGTTGGGGGTTTGGCGCGCAAAAGCCTTGAAAGGCCCAAAGGGCAATTATGGCCACGCACCTCTCCCCTCCGCCGGGAATATACTGTCCTGACAGGGGGTGTATTACTTATGGATGTGACACAATTCACAGCCGCCGTGGTGGGCGGCGATGCGCGGCTGGCCTACGCCGTGCAGGTGTTTTTGCGGGCGGGCTGGCGGGTGAAGCAATACCAGGTACATGTTTTGCCCGGCGTGGAGACCGGCGAAGAGGCCGAGTCCATCAAAGAGGCCCTGGAGGGGGCCGCGCTGGTGCTGGGGCCCGCGCCCTTCCGCGCGCCGGATAAAGAGCTCGCACAGGCGCTGGCCGAACATATCGCGCAGGGGCAGGTGCTCATCGCGGGTGCGCTGCCGAATGTACTCAGGGAGCGCTGCGCCGCCCTGGGCGTGCGCGCCCACGACCTCCTTGAGCGGGAGGACTACAGCGTGCTGGGGGCCATCGCCACGGCGGAAGGGGCCATCGCCGAGGCCGTCATGCGTAGCGGCGGCACGATCCACCTGAGCGACTGCCTGGTCCTGGGCTATGGCCGCTGCGCCAGGCCCTTGGCGAAGAAGCTCATGGGCCTGGGGGCGCGGGCCGTTGTGGCTGCGCGCCGCTGGGAGGCCGCCTGCGCCGCCATCGCCGACGGCTGCGAGGTGCTGGACTTTTCCATGCTGCCCCGGCATCTCTTTCGCTTCGCCTATATTTTCAATACGATCCCGGCCATGGTACTGGGGGAGGCGCTGCTCCAACGCGCCGCGCCGGAGAGCACCATCATCGACATCGCGGCGGCCCCCGGCGGCGTGGATTTTGCCGCTGCGCAGGAATTGGGCCTGAACGCGGCGCTGTGCCCGGGCCTGCCGGGGAAATATTCCCCGCGCGCCGCGGGCGAGAGCGTGGCACAGACCGCGCGCATCATTTTGGAAGAACAGGGGGGAGAGGCATGGGGCTGGAACGCATCCGCGCCGGCATCGGCCTGACAGGTTCCTTCTGCACCTTTAAAAGTGTTTTTGAGAGCCTCGATGAGATCAAAACCAAAAACCCCGGCATAGACTTCACTTTTGTGCTGTCTGACAACGTGCAGAGGCTGCCCAATCGCTTCTGCACCCCGGCGGAGACATTTGCCCGCGCAGAAGGTCTATCTGCACACGAGCCCATCCTCTCCATCCCCGAGGCGGAGCCTCTCGGCCCGAAGAACCTGCTGGACCTCTTCGTGGTCGCCCCCTGCACGGGCAACACCCTCGCCAAACTGGCGGCGGGCATCACGGACGGCCCCGTGCTCATGGCCGCGAAAGGCCACCTGCGCGGCGGCAAGCCCCTGCTTATTTTCCTCTCCAGCAACGACGCCCTGGGCCTGAACCTGAAGAACATCGGCACGCTGCTGAACAGCAAGCACATCTTCTTCGTCCCCTTCGGGCAGGACGCCCCCGGGCAAAAGCCCAACTCCCTTGTGGCGAAGGCGGAATTCCTTCCCGCCGCGATGGAGGCGGCGCTGCGCGGGGAGCAGCTGCAGCCGATACTGGTGTGATGCTATTCTCGCACTGAAGAAGCAGGGTAGATATGCGCCTTCTTCCGACGGCGGTCAGCCGCTCACGCGCAACCCCCTCTGCCGCTTCGCGGCATCTCCCCCAAAGGGGGGCGGCTTTGGCAGTCTACCCAGCTTGCGGGGCACCGCCAGGGTCGCCCCCTTGGGGGAGATGCCGCGAAGCGGCAGAGGGGGCATCCGCGGAGCGGCTGACCGCCATGCATAACAGGGTGGGAAAAAATCCGGGTGGCAAGAATGCCCCCCTCGCAGCCTTCAGCACCCCAACAGCCCCTCCAGCATCTCCCCGCAGGCCTTATCCAGCGCCGCAAAATCCATCCCGGCGATGTAGATCTCCTCCACCCTGTCGTGCGCCTCGCGCTGCACGGCGAGGGTCTTTACCGCCCGGCCCGCCAGTTCGTCGAACATGGCGTCGTTGTAGTCCAGCGCCTCCCGGTGTGCCTCAACGCCCTCGCCAAGCAGGGCAAAAAAATCGATTTCGCGGGCATGGGCGGGAAATTCCGCCGGCCACAGCCTGCTTTTCGTGAAAAAGCCCAGGTCCAGTTTGGGGATGATCAGGTGCTCCGGCGTACCGGGGGCGAGGGGGCAGCAAAGGCTCTCGCAATCGAGGCCCCGCAGGAGCGCCGCGTCGCGTATGCGTTCCAGAAAAATGTCAATCCCCATGCCCGGCTCGCCCCGCAGAAGAAACACCCGTGCATGATCTGTCAGGCTGTCCAATGTAGTTTTAAAGCCCTCGGGGGTCAGCGCGGCGGCGAAGAGCCTGCGCTCGCGCCCGGCCCTGCCCGAGGGCTTTGCTTTCTCAAGCAGGGGCAGGGCCTCCAGGATGGCCGCATTCAGTTTGCCCCGGTCAAGGAATTGCTCATAGATGCGCATGTTGTTCTGATACACGGCCCAGGCCGCCGCCAGATAGCCGTAGGCGGAAGTGTAGCATCGCTTTTTCACTTGCGCGAGGCGCGCCAGCTCCTCTCTGTGGGGCTCGACAATCCGGGGATCGATGAAGGCGGCCATGTTGAAAAGCACATCGCGCGCCACGGGTAGTGCCGGGTCCTGCACGTGGGGGGCCGTGGCATCCACGATGCAAAGATTCGCCGCAGGAATCCGCAGGCCATCCAGGCTCGCCGGGTCGTTGGAGCAGTGGAAGAACTCCGCCTCCATCCCGCGCGCGCCGAAGGCCGCCGCCGCGCGGCGCATGAAGGTGGATTTCCCGCAGCCGGAGGCTCCTTTGAGATATATAGTTTTTTCTCCCGGAAACGCGATGTTGTTGAAGTAAGTGAAAAACCCAGCCGGGGTGTTGCCGCCGGGGAAGAAGTGTCTGGACATGAAAAATCCCTCCGCATGGTTTGCTTTCTAAGCATTATATGCGAAGGGGGGTATTATATTGCGGACAACTTATTTCAGTTGATGGGCTGCACCCAGCGCATCCAAAGCCAGCCGAAGAGGACGAACCGGAGCACGAACTGCATCAAGCCGCCCCAGTCGGACCAGAAATACTGCGGGGCGGGAAGCTCCTCCCAGATGGCGTAGAGCGCCGCCGCCGCGTCGGCCGTGTAATTCGCGCCCGGCTGGTACACAGCCGTACCAGTGGCGCCGGTGGCCCAGCCCTTGAAGGCATAGCCCGCCCGCGCGGGAACCGCTGTGCTGAGCGCCAGGGTCACGCCTTCGGTCTTGGTCTGGGCATCGGGCGCGCCGGTGCCGCCGTTGGCGTTAAAGCTGACGGCATAGGTTGCGGGGCCGGTCTGTTTCTCCTCCCAAACGGCATAGAGCGTCGCCGCCGCGTTGGCCGCATAGTCGCCGCCCGGCTGGTATGCAGCCGCGCCGGTTGCGCTGGTGGCCCAGCCCTTGAAGCTGTAGCCATCCCATGTGGGAACTCCTGTATTGAGCGCCAGGGTCACGCCTTCGGTCTTGGTCTGCGCGGCGGGCGCGCCCGCGCCGCCGTTGGCGTCGTATGTAACCGTATAGGTTGCTGGAGTAACCTGAACCTGTTCCCAAACGGCATAGAGCGTCGCCGCCGCGTTGGCCGTGTAGCTCGCGCCCGGGGCATATATGACCGCGCCTGATGCACTGGTGGCCCAGCCGCTGAAGATATAGCCCGTGCGCGCGGGAACCGCCGTGCTGAGCGTCAGGGGCACGAATTCCACCTTGGTCTGGCCTGCGGGCGCGCCGGAGCCGCCGTTGGCGTTGTAGGTGACTGTATAGGTGTCGGCGGCTATCACGCCCTCATCGATCAGCAGTTTTCTCAGCTTGGGGTTCAAGGCGTCAAATCTCGCTTTGGCTTCGGTCCATTTGCCTTCCTTCGCAAGCTGATCAATCATTTTGTGATCGCTTGCATTGATAATTTCCATATATGGGCCGTTCGCTATCTCCTCCGCTTTCGGTCGGTTCACGAGTCCAAAGAACTCAAGAGCCCAACCGAGTTCAAAATAAATTCTGTACGATTCAATAAAAGCCAGAAATTCCGGCTTGAGATAGGCATCGATCAACGGCTGGTATCTGTTGATGATTTCTGCCCAATATGCGTCGACTTTCGCTTCCAGATCCGCTTTCAACGTACCGGCCAGAAAGGCGGCGATCGTTGCTTCCTCATTTTTGGGAAACGTATTGAGTTCCGTCCAGGCAGCCGTTTCCTGCGCAGCGTTCTCCGCTGCCCGGACTTTCACCAGAAACTCCTCCAGCTTGCCCCCGTCTATTAGAGCTGGCGCATTGACCACATTGATTTCTGCCGCAAGGAAGACATATGTAGTAAAGTGCTTGCTGTCCCAATATCGTGTAAACCAGCGCCCGATATCATCGTACTGCGCCTTCTGCTCTGCTGTCAGGTCATTGTAAGTGACAGCGCCTGCCCCCACCGCGAACACGCCAAGGAGCATGAGCATCGCCAGTGCTGTTGCCAGTATGCGTTTCATGTTTTTTCCCTCCAAAATATTTGATATTATATTTTGTAAATTATACATCCTGCCGAAAGCGCTGTCAAGCTTTTTTTAATTATCTCTTCAATTCAACGGAAAGTCAATTTTTGCAAGGACAAACATCACGCCAGGATAACCCCGTCCTCCCCCTCCACAACCTCGCCCATGACATACGCCTCCTCGCCGTTGGCACGCAGGATTTCCACGGCCCTGTCGGCGTCCTCAGAAGCGACAACGATGCTCATGCCCACGCCCATGTTGAAGGTATTGTACATATCGCGCTTGGGTATCCCGCCGGTTTTCATCAGGACATCGAAAATGGGCGGGGCTTCAATCGCGCTCTCGTCAATCCTGGCGCTTTTGCCCTTCGGCAGGCTGCGGGGGATATTCTCGTAGAACCCGCCCCCGGTGATGTGGGCTATCCCGCGGGGCCGCACCTGCTCCAGCAGGGCCAGTACCGGCCTGACGTAAATTTTCGTGGGGGTCAGCAGCGTCTCCCCCAGCGTCGCGCCGAGGTCGTCGGTGTAGAGCGCCAGCTTTTTCGCGTCGAGCCTGAAAATCTTGCGCACCAGGGAAAAGCCGTTGGAGTGCACCCCGCTGGAGGGCAGGGCGATGACGGCGTCCCCGGCTTTGGCCGTGCTGCTGTCCAGGATTTTGTCCTTATCGACGATGCCCGTGCAGCAGCCCACGAGGTCGTACTCGTCGGGCTTGTAGAGGCCGGGCATTTCGGCGCACTCGCCCCCGATCAGGGCGCAGCCCGCCTGGACGCAGCCCTCGGCCACGCCCGCGACGGTGGCGGCCACCCGCTCTGGGATGTTTTTTCCCATGCCGATGTAATCCAGGAAGAACAGCGGCTTCGCGCCGCAGCAGATGACGTCGTTGGCGCACATGGCCACGCAGTCGATCCCCACGGTGTCGTGCCTGTCCATCATGAAGGCAAGCATGATCTTCGTGCCCACGCTGTCCGTGCCGCTGACCAGCACGGGCTTCTCTATGCCAGCCATATCGAGCTCGAACAGCCCGCCGAAGCCCCCTATGCCGGAGAGCACCCCCGGCGTCCTCGTGCGGGCGATGTGCTCCCGCATGAGCTCCACGGCCTCATACCCGGCGGTGATGTCCACCCCGGCGGCCTTATAGGCCGCGCTGGCGCTGTTTTGCATGTGTGTTCTCCTTGTTTTCACCATGTGACATACGGCGCGAGGCCGTCGAGGGTCTTTTGGCCTATGCCGCTGACCTGCAGGAGCTGGTTGGCGTTGGTGAAGCCCCCGTTGGCCGCCCGCCAGGCGAGGATCGCCTGGGCCTTCACCGGGCCGATGCCGGGCAGGGTCTCCAGCTGCGCCTGGGTGGCCGTGTTCAGGTTGACGGGGTAGGTTGGCTGCTGCTGGACGGGCTGGGGCGGCGCTGTCACCGGGGGCTGTGTTTGATAGACAGGCGGCGGGTCGCCCTCGCCGTCGTAGGGCTGCAGCGGGGCCTCGCCGGGCTGGTGGACGACGATGCCTGTGTAGCCGACGACATAGCTGCCGGGGGGCGCATACATGCTCTCGGCCGGATTGCCTTCAGCGCCGGCCATGTCCGTCCCGGGCTGCGGGGCCTCGAAGGGGTTTTGCCCCGCATCGCCCGCCTGCGAATCGAAGGGATTCGCGCGCTGCGCCGTGCCCGGCGGCTCGTCCGGCCCCTGGGAGGCCAGGGCGCTTCTCGCGCCCGCCGCCAGCAGTACGCCCGCCGCCAGCAGCAGCGCCGCCGCGGCCAGCAGGAGCTCGGTGCGCTTGCGGGGCCTGTTCATAGCTCACCCTCCCCGCGTTTGCCCGAACGGCTGCGCGTGCGCTTGATGACGCCCGGCTCCCACACGAGGATCTCCGAAAGCTCGCAGCCCAAGGCCTCGCAGATGAGGTCCAGATGGTCGAGATTGACCCGCTCGCACAGCTCGTGATACAGCTCATTGATGGTGGCCGGCCGGATATTCGTCTTCCGCGCCAAATCCGCCTGTGTCCAGCGAAGCTCCCCAAGTTTCTTCGACAGCAGGATGCGAATTGCCATATTTTTCACCTCTCGTTACATTCTAACGAGAATCGGTGTATAATACGCAAAACAGTAACATTCTTACCAAATCAGTAATGTTTCTGTTCACTGCCTTGCAAAATAAGTATAGCGGAAATACCGGAAAGTCAGTCGGGACGAACCCTTTGAACACGCTTGCGCCAGGCTTCGCATGTTCACTATTCTTTTTAGCAAGAGTGCTGCGCAACTTGGATACTCCCTTCGGTTGGTACTGCCAGTATATAGTTTACGCGCGGGATGTCAAGCAAATTATGCGCTCGGCTGTCCAAACCGCCGCGCAGCCGATCCCATAGCACAGAATATCAGCCCAGTCGAAGGTCCCGCCCGCGACAATCCGCAGCCAGCCGATGTGCGCCAGGCCGAGCAGGTCCAGCAGGCGAATATATTGCGTGAATTCAACCAAGCAAGCGAAAGCGAACACATACAGCGCCAGCAAATTGGGCTTTGCGGGAAAGAGTACGCGCACAGCGCAGTGAATGAGGATGACCACCAGCACATCGCCCAGATAGGGCCGCACGAAAGCATCGTGCGCGAACAGAGCAATGCATACCTCAATCCCGAACAGGACGAGGGCGGCCAGGGCGTAGAGGAGGCGTTGTTTCTTCATGCGTTCGTATATACCACCGTCTCCATTGGCAGCAGCATTTTTCCATTCAGATTGCAGCGTTCGAATATCTCGGCTATGCTTGCGATGAAGCGCTCGCACTCCCCGTCGCCGGGCCGGGGGGAGGTCGAGTGGGAGAGCATGTAGGCCTCGTGGTGCTCCCGGTCATAATACACCGGGTTGTCGAAGGCCTCGCGGCGCATCGCGCCGCCGAAAAAGGCCAGCATGGCCTCGTCGTTGCGCTTCCAGCGCTCCGGGTCGTATTTGTGGGGCTGCCACTCGAGTTCAGCGTTGGCTTCCGTGTGGCCTGCCGGGGGAATGTTATATATAACGAAAATCCGCCCGCCTGGCTTGAGAATGCGCACACATTCCTGTTTGAACCTCTCGCCGTCAAACCAGTGGAAGGCTTGGGCGCAGGTGACGGCGTCCACGCTTTGGCCAGGCAGGCCGGTGGCCTCGGCGATGCCTTCAATCACGCGCAGGTTCGGCAAAATGGGCAGCTTCGAGCGCATGTCGGCGTCGGGCTCCACGGCGATGACGCTGTACCCCCGCGCGCAAAGCATGGCGGAGAGCTTCCCCGTCCCCGCGCCGATGTCGGCGACAGCACCCCCGGTCCCCCCCTCGCAGGCGAAGGGGGCTTTCACAAGGCCGGCGATATAATCCAGCGCGGCAGGGGCGTAACCCGGCCGCGCCTTGTCGTATACGGTTGCCTTGCCGGTGAACTCGTTCATGGCTCTAACCTCAAAGGGAACTGCGCGGCTGTTGCCTGGGCGTGTTCAACCCCGGCACCAAGCCGAACTTTTTGCGCGCTGCCGCGGCGCGGCGCTCGGTATCGGCGCTGCGTTCCTCCGGCGTTGCGTCTTTGAGCCGTTCATAATGCCATTCGCGGATTTTGTGGATGTCATCAATGGTAAATGCCGGGCTGATCTCAGGTTTCGGAATGTCATGAATCATGTTAAATCACGCTTGCCAGCGGCACCCCGCCGCTGCGGGCGTATTCCGCACGTCCCTCCAGAATGATTGCCTTTTCCTCGGCTGTCAGATCAGTTTCAACAATTGGGGTATCGGTAAGCAACAGCGCCAGCAGGGGCCGCAGTACCTCCAGCTGAAATTCTGGCAGCTGGTTGATATAGCCCTGCACCTCTTGGCGAATTGGCGACATATCAAAAACCTCCCTTGTAAGCCTGCCCGCGCGGGGCGATGTTATACACCACTATCATATTCTCGTCTATGTCGAACAATACACGGTAGCCGCCCACGCGCAGCCTGTAGCCTTCTCTGCCTTCCAGAGGCGTTATATCCCCCTGCGGCGGGTCGAGCGCCAGCTTTTCCAGTCCTCGCACTATACGGCCTTTGTTCGGCTGGTTCATGCGCTTGAGATACTTGGCGGCGTCGCGAAGCAATTCAACGTTCATGTGTTCCTCTCGTCACAGCGCCGCTTTCGCCTGCGCCGCCAGCGCGGTGAAGCCCGCCGGGTCGGCGATGGCGATTTCGCTGAGCATCTTGCGGTTGAGGCCCACACCCGCCCGCTTCAGGCCGTTGATGAAGGTGGAGTAGTTCATGCCGTTGGTTTTGGCCGCCGCGCTGATGCGGGTGATCCACAGCCGCCTGAAATCGCGCTTGCGCTGCTTGCGGCCTATATAGGCGTACTGGCCGGATTTCATCACGGCCTGCTTGGCTGTTTTGAACAGGCGGCTCTTGGAGCCGTAATAGCCCTTGGCGAGCTTGAGTACCTTTTTCCTGCGCTTGCGCGTCATCATCGCGCCTTTGACTCTGGCCATTGTTGCATTTTCCTCCGTTAATTTTGTCAGGTTGGCTTACTTGTAGGGGATGAGCTTCTTGAGCGCCTTGGCGTTGGTCTTGTCTACGACGACGGTGCCGCGCAGGGCGCGCTTCTTCTTGGCGTTTTTGCGGCCCTTGATGTCGTGGGACGAAAAGGCCTGGGCGCGCATGACCTTCCCGTTTTTGGAGAGCTTGAAGCGCTTTTTCGCGCCCGAGTGCGTTTTGATCTTGGGCATACCTCTGGTTTCCTCCTGTTTTATTTTGTGGGCTTTTCTTTGGGGGTCAGGAACATGATCACCTGCCGGCCCTCGAGCTTTGAGGGGCGCTCCACGCTGCTCACCCCGGCGCACAGCGCGGCGAACTCGCGCATACGGTCGTGCGCCAGGTTGGAGTGGGCCATCTCGCGCCCGCGCAGCTTGATGAAGACCTTTACTTTATGCCCGTCCTCCAAAAAGCGCAGCGCATGGCCGACCTTGAACTCGAGGTCGTGCTGCGCGATGCCCACGGAGATCTCTATGGCCTTCATTTCCGCCTGGCGCTGGGTTTTGCGGGCCTCTTTCTCCCGCCGGGACTGCTCGAAGCGGAACTTCCCGTAGTCCATGATCTTCACCACGGGGGGTTTGGCCTGCGGGGCGATCTTCACAAGGTCGAGGCTGCGCGCCTCCGCCATGCGCAGCGCCTGCACGGAGGACATGATGCCCAGCTGCTCGCCGGTTTCGGACACAACGCGCACCTCTCTGTCGCGTATGGCATCGTTGATCTGCTGTTGTTCCCTTGGCGTTGCGATAGTCTAACACCTCCTGTTAATCTCCCCACAGAGCCTGCGGGTTCTGCGGGGGCCCCTGGCAATAAAAAAACGCGGGCGGGATGGTTCCCGCACGCGCCAATTTGCATAGTCAAGCCGTTGCCAAAACAAGCCTGCCTGCCTATTGACCCGCGGCGAACGAATCCCCGGGGGTGGGGGCGAAACACCCCACTTTGTTTACTTTTTTATTATAGCAGGGTTTGGGCAGGATGTCAAGAAAAATTTTTTCTTGCATCTCCCCGCCCCATATGCTATAATGCTAATTGTTATATTATACACTCTTCAGGAGGACAACATGCTGCAAGAACAACTCTCCCTGGCGGTGCAAAACGGCAAGGCGAAGGACGTGGTCGCACTGGTGGAACAGGGGCTGGCCGCGGGCGAAACCGCGGAGGCCCTGCTGGGCGGCCTGCTGGACGGCATGGGCGTGATCGGCGAGAAATTCAAGAACAACGAGGTCTTCGTGCCCGAGGTGCTCATCGCCGCCCGGGCGCTCAGCCGGGGCACGGCATTGCTGAAGGCCCAGCTGGTGGAGGAGGGCGTGGAGCCCATCGGCACCGCCGTGGTGGGAACCGTGCAGGGCGACCAGCACGACATCGGCAAGAACCTTGTGAAGATGATGCTGGAGGGCGCGGGCTTCGCCGTGGTCGACCTCGGCGTGGACGTCTCCCCGGAGAGCTTCGTCGCCGCCGTGAAGGAGCACAAGCCGCAGATTCTCGGCATGAGCTCCCTGCTCACCACCACCATGGGCAGCCAGAAGGACGTCGTCGAGGCGCTGAAGGCCGCCGGATTGCGCGGGCAGGTGAAGGTCATGGTGGGCGGCGCGCCCGTCACGCAGGCCTTCTGCGACGAGGTGGGCGCGGACGGCTACACGGCCGACGCCGCCAGCGCCGCCGACATGGCCAAGGCCTTCGTCAGTGGCGCATGACTGCGCTCTCACCAAACGAAATAGAACGCTTCGCTGCCCTGTGCGGGGAACCCCTCCCCGCGCGGGGCGGCATCGGTACGCTGGGCGAGAAGACCCTCCACAGCCTGCTCAAAAGCTTCCTGGAGCCCGACCCCGCCGCCCACGAAATCCCCGTGGGCCCCTATGTCGCCGACATCGTGGGCGAAAACAGCATAATAGAGATACAGACCGGCAGCTTTGACCGCCTGCGCCCGAAGCTCACGGCCTTCCTGGAGATCTCGCAGGTGACGCTCGTCTATCCCCTGGCCCATTTCAAGTGGCTCATCTGGGTGGAGCCGGGCAGCGGCAGCACATCCCCGCGCCGCAAATCCCCGCGCGCGGGCAATTACCCCGACGCCATGGCCGAGCTCTATAAAATCCTGCCCCTGCTGGCCCACCCCAACCTGCGCCTGGCCCTCCTGCTCATCGACCTCGACGAATACCGCCTGCGCGACGGCTGGAGCCGCGACAAGAAGAAGGGCTCGCACCGATATGAGCGCATCCCCCAGGCCCTGGCCGGGCGGCTTGATCTGCTCTCTCCGGCGGCCTGGCGCGCCCCCGAGGCCCGCGCAGCTTTCTTTCCCCCCGGCTTGCCCGATCCCTTTACCTCGAAGGACTACGCCAAAGCGGCGCGATTGAACGTCCACGCGGCACAAACGGCCCTGCGGGTGTTGTCCCACATGGGCGCGGTTGAAAGGCAGGGAAAGCGGGGGAATTTGTATCTATATGGTACGCAAAACCTGTAGGGGCGGCATTCTTGCCGCCCGAGTTATGGATTAAAGACCGGGTGTCCCTGTCGACAGGGCTTACACGGTAGGCGGTTAACTCCTGCCCCAACCCGGTCACGGGGAAGGGAGGTGGCTTCTTTGGACGCGGCGTGTACTTCGGGCAGTCGATAACAATCGCCCTGTGGCTCTGCTTGCAGTCGTGGGCGCAAGCCCTACAAAGCCGGTTGTACTTGACCCTCCCCTTGCTGTTGATGAACATGCTCATTTCGAGCCGCCTCTTTTCGCTCATTCTCGGCATAGCATTGTCCTCCTTAAAAAGTGTGTGGTTTCGGTATCGTTTTTGCGGTTTTTTTTCGCCTGCAAGGCACAAAAAAAGCAGGGCCAAGTCACTTGACCCTGCGCATGGAAGAACGCCTTATTCAGCTAGAAATTGCGAAAAACGCACCTATGTAGTTTCCGCTGCTCGGATAGAGCAGCGAAGAAGTATTATTGAATGCCCGCAGTCTTTATTAGAACCACAAAAATCTCTCAAATATAGCACACCACCGTCGTCCCCTCGCCCTCGGTGCTCTCCAACTCCACCCTGCCGCCATGGTGCTCGGTGATATGCTTGACAATGGAAAGCCCCAGGCCCGTGCCGCCTGTCGCCTTTGAGCGGGATTTATCAACCATGTAGAACCGTTCGAACACGCGGCCCTGGTGTTCTGCTGGGATGCCGATGCCGGTATCGCTCACGGCGATTTTGGTGAAACCATCTTCGTGTCTCAGCGCAATAGTCACGCTGCCGTTTTCCCGGTTATACTTTATCGCGTTGTCAATCAGGTTATACAATAGCTCGTCGATCATCTGGCGGTTCGCAGTTATTTGTAGGTGCTCGCCGGCAATGCTAACAGCGACATGCTTCTCGTCCGCTTTCGTCCGCAAAGCCTCTACTATAGATTCAGCTAAAGCATATAAGTCAAAGCTTGAATACTCCTTCGCTGTTTTTCCTTCGTCGAATTCTGATAGCCGGATAATGTCTTCGATAATAGCAAGCAGCCGTTTGGCCTGTTTTGAAATTTTCCCCGCGAAACCCTGCACATCTTCTTCCTTTATCATGCCGTTTTCTATCATCTCGGACAGCGCCGTAATTGTAGTCAGCGGCGTTTTTAACTCATGGGAGACATTTGCCGAGAATGTGCGGCGTTGCTTCTCTAAGTCATATCTCTCGGTAACGTCGAAAAACAGGATGACGCCGGGACTGAAAAACACATTGTACATCCTGCTGCCGCGCGCAAAGTCGAGCTCCGCGTTCGCGCCGGAAAGGCAGGACTTAACCCCCTGCTGAAACTCCAAGTCGCGGCAGATGTGCAGGATATTTCTTTGCGCCATATTACTTTCGCCGAAAATATTCAGCGCGCTTTGGTTCGCTGCCAGCACGATGCCGGTTTCATCAACGAGGACCAGGCCCTCCCTCATGCTGCCGGTGATGGCCTCAATGGTATCGGCCCGGCCTTGCAGCGCGGTGATTTGCGCGGCGATCTCCCGTTTCTGCTCCGCAATTTTTTTCATCAGGGGCAGCAGTTCCTCATATTCAGTAAGTTCCGGCGCGTCAAGGTTAATATTATTGATGGGCGCAGTAATTCTTCGCGTCAGCCGCCGGGCGGCAATGAAAGCAAGGCAGGCGGCCAGGGCCAGGCAAAGCAGGAATACCGGAATAAACCGGGTTAGAAAGCGTGACGCGCTATGGGTTGTAATGGCCAGGCGCAGGACGCTCCCATCGGCAAGCCGCGTGGCATAGTAGCGCGTGGTTTCGCCCAAAGTTTCGGAATAGCGTTTGCTTTCGCCGAAGCCTTTTTGCAGTGCCTCGGCTACCTCCGGGCGGTCGAGGTGGTTGTCCATTTCGGCGGGGTCGGCCATATTATCAAATGTGACGTTCCCTGCCTCATCGATGATTGTCACACGCAGCGTCCGCATCCCTGTCGTCAGTTGGGAAGAAAATTGCCCCGCAAAAGCGAAACCCCATAGAAAGGCCATCAAAAGCATAATGATCACAATGAGCAGGCCCATGCTGCGATATATGCGTTTTTTCATGCGAATTTATTCACTCCCCCAGTCGATAGCCGACATTGCGCACCGTCTTGATGTGCTCCCCGGCAGGCCCGAGCTTTTGCCGCAATGTTCGAACATGCATATCCAGGGTGCGGCTTTCGCCCTCGAAATCCCAGCCCCAAACAGCCCCCAAGATTTTATCCCGGCTCATCACAATCCCGGCATTGAGCAGCAAAAAATACAGCAGCTCATATTCTTTATAGGTCAGGTTTGCGCTTTTGCCGTCAACTGTGATTAATCGGCGGGCGCTGTCCAGAACAATATTTTGATAGGAAAGTTTGTCTGTTTGATGGCCGGTCCTGCGCAGCAGGGCATTGACCCGGGAGATCAGCTCCATCACGCCGAAGGGCTTGGCGATGTAGTCGTCCGCGCCCAGGTCGAGGCCCTTCACTTTATCGAACTCGCTGCCTTTTGCCGTGAGCATGATGACGGGCAACGCCCTCGTTCGCATGTCGCCGCGCAGCTTTTTCAGGATGGACAAGCCATCTTCGCCCGGCAGCATGATGTCCAGCAAGAGCAAGTCCGGCACGGCTTTAGTAAGCGCGGGCCAGAACTGCGCGGCTTTCTCAAAGCCATGCGGCTCAAACCCCGCTGAACGTAAGGCATACAGTACGATCTCCCGGATATCCGCGTCGTCTTCGACAATAAAAACTTTTCGCATTTCATTCCTCTTCCAATGTGGCGGCGCTCACGTGTTCCCCGGTGATGGAAAACACGACCCACTCGGCGATGTTCTTCGCGTGGTCGCCGATGCGCTCAAAATACTTGGCAACCATCAGCAAATTGATCATCCGCTCGCCGTCTTCGCTGTCCTCCCGCAGGCGCAGGATCAAATCTCGCTGCACGGCACGGAACAGTGCGTTGACCGCCGCGTCGCCGCGGATGACGGCCTTGGCCAGATCGAGGTCTTTCTTTACAAAGGCGTCGATGCTGTCGGTGACCATCCTCGCTGTAGCCGCGGCCATCTTGGGAATGTGCTCATTCGAGCAGGGCGTCCCGTCCAGCTTCATCACGATCGCCGCGATGTCCGCCGCCTGGTCGCCGATGCGCTCCATGTCGGTGATCATCTTCAGCGCCGCCGAAATCAGGCGCAGATCTCTTGCTACAGGCTGCTGCTGCAAAAGCAGCTTCAGGCACAGCGCCTCGATGTCTTTTTCTTTTTGGTCTATCTCATCATCGAAAGCGATAGCCTTCCCGGCAAGTTTTACATCCTGCTCCTGGAGGGCCTTTACCGCCATGGCGATGGCCGTCTCGATTAACGCGCCCATTTCGATGAGCATATCGTTCAGCCGCGCGAGCTGTTCGTCGAATTTGTTGCGCATCATCCAAACCTCCCCGTGATATAGTCCTCGCAGCGTTTGTCCTTCGGCGTGGAGAACAGCTGCTCCGTCGCGCCGTACTCCACCATTTCCCCCAGCAGGAAGAAAGCCGTTTTGTCGGAAACCCTGGTGGCCTGCTGCATGTTGTGGGTGACGATCACAATCGTGTATTTTTTCTTCAGCTCCGTGATCAAATCTTCGATTTTTGATGTACTGATGGGGTCAAGGGCGCTGGTGGGCTCGTCCATGAGCAGCACCTCGGGCTCGACTGAAAGCGCCCGCGCGATGCAAAGCCGCTGCTGCTGCCCGCCCGATAGGGAAAGAGCGCTCTTCTTCAGCCGGTCTTTCGCTTCGTCCCACATGGCCGCGTCCCGCAGGGATTTCTCCACGATCTCATCCAGCTTGTATTTGCTTTTCACGCCGTGGGTGCGCGGCCCAAAGGCGATGTTATCATAGACGCTCATGGGGAAGGGGTTGGGCTTCTGGAACACCATGCCCACGCGCTTGCGCAGTGTATTCACATCGACATCGCCGTAAATGTCTTCGCCATCCAGCAGGGTTTCCCCCGTGATCTTGCAGCCCTCCACCAGGTCGTTCATCCGATTGAGCACCCTAAGCAGGGTCGATTTGCCGCAGCCGGAAGGGCCGATCAGGGCTGTAATCCTGTTAGTCTCAATGTCCATCGTGACATGGTGCAGCGCCTTAAACTCATTATACCACAATTCCACGTCACGTAAAGTAAATTTATGCAAAATCTTCACCCCTTCACAATCTTTTTCGCGGCGTAGGCCGAGAGCGCATTTATTCCAATCACGACCACAAGCAGCACAACGGCCGTGGCATAGGCCTGCCCCGTGTATAAACCCTCGCTGGAAAGGGCGTACATGTGAATCGCCAGCGTGCGCCCGGAGGCCAGGGGATTCTCAGGAATCTGCGCCACCGTACCCGCTGTGTAAATCAGCGCGGCGGTTTCGCCGACGATTCTGCCGATGGCCAAAATCACCCCAGCTAAAATGCCCGGCGCGGCGGCGGGCAGGATTATTCGAAAAACTGTGCGAAGCCGCCCTGCTCCCAAGCCAAAAGCGCCCTCGCGGTAGCTGTCCGGCACGGCCTTGAGAGCTTCCTCTGTTGTGCGCATGATCAGCGGCAATATCATAATAGACAGCGTAAAGCTCCCCGCCAGCAGCGAAAGCCCCCAGCCCAGCCAGAAGACGAAAAACAGCGAACCGAAGAGGCCGTATACAATCGAAGGGATACCCGAAAGGGTTTCGGCCATCATGCGCACAAGTTTGACGAAACGATTGCCCCGCCGCGCGTACTCCACCAGATAAATTGCCGAGAATACGCCGAATGGAACTGCGATTATAAGTGAGAGCGCGACGGTCATCACTGTAGTAATCAGCGCCGGAAGCAGCGACACGTTTGTTGTATTGTACTCCAGCGCAAAGAGCGACGGCTTGAGATAGGGTATGCCGTTGATGAGAATATAGCCTATCAGAAAAATTAAAATTGAAAATGTCAGCAGGGCGCAAAGCCAGGTCAGGGAGCGCAGAATGAGATCGTTAAGTTTTCTCGTCATTTAGCGGTCCTCCTATTCAGCGCAGAAAAGAGCAGATTGATGATCAAAATAAAGACGAACAGCACCACGCCTGTGGCAATGAGGGCCTCGCGGTGCAAGCCCTCGGCATAACCCATTTCAATGACGACGTTGGCGGTCAGCGTGCGCACGCCCTTGAGAAATTCACTCGGCAAGCGCAGCAAAGCCTGGTTGCCCGCAACCATCTTGACGGCCATGGTTTCGCCGATGGCGCGGCCTATGCCCAGCACCACCGCTGCCATCACGCCGGACTTTGCGGCGGGCAGCACCACGCCGAACACAGCCCGCTCATGGCTTGCACCCAGCGCCACCGCGCCCTCGTAGAGCTCGCCCGGCACAGCGCGCAGGGCACTCTCGGTGATGCCGATAACCGTGGGCAGGATCATGATCCCCAGCAGCAGCGAGGCCGTGAGAATACTGCTGCCGTTACCGCCGAAGAGGCTCCGTACCAGGGGCACTAGGATCGCAATGCCGAAAAAGCCGTAGACGACCGAAGGAATGCCCGCCAGCAAATCAATGGCCGGTTTCAGCAGCTTATACAGGCGCTTGGGGCAGACCTTCGCCATGAAAACGGCTGTGAAGATGCCGATGGGTACGCCCACCAGCACCGCCCCCGCCGTGACATACAGGCTGCCGACGATCATGGGCAAGATGCCGAACGCCGACGGGATGTCGCTGGGCGACCACTCCTTGCCAAACAGGAATTGGAACACGCCAATTTTCACCATGCCAGGGATGCCCCCCGCGAATAAAAACACGCAAATCAGCCCCACCGCCAGGATAGCGGCGAGGGCTGACAGCGCGAACACAGCGCGCAGGATTTGTTCTTTATATTTTGCAAAACCCTTCATGCAATGTCGCTCCAGTTGAGGGCCGCGCCGGTGAAGATGTCCTTCACTTGCTCACTTGAAAGGCCGGTGATGGCATTCTGGTTGTTGACGATGACCGCGATGCCGTCCAGAGCGATGGCGATTTCGGTCAGCTGCGCGAGTTCACTCTCTTTCAGCGCGCGGCTGGCCATGCCGATGTCGCAGGTGCCGTTGATGGCCATTGTCATGCCGGAGTTGGTGTCGCCAAGCTGTACCTCAATGGCCGCGCTGGGGTTGATGACAAGATAGGCCTCGCGCAGTTTTTCCATCAGGGGCGTCACGGAGGACGAGCCCGCCACCACGATTTTGCCGCTGGGCCTGCTGCTCGAAAAGGCGGGTGCATTCTCCGCAATGGCAATATACTGCCTGGCCTCGACGACCTCCTGCCCCTGCGCGGAGAGAATGAAGTCGATGAAGTCTTTCGTCAGACCCTCGGCCTCACCCTTCACTGCAATATTGAAAGGCCGCTGGATTGAGTAGCTGCCGTTCTTTACGTTTTCAACAGACGCCGCCGCGCCGTCGATCTCCAGGGCCTTGATGCTGTCGTTCAGCGAACCCAGGGAGATATAGCCGATGGCGTTGGGGTCGCCCGCGATGTTGGTCATCATGATGTCTGTCTTGTCGGCGGTGATGGCTTCCTTCGTGGTCAGGTCTTTCTTTGTCCCGTCGTTGTTTTTTACCTCGATGCCGAACAGCTCGATGAAGGCGCCGCGGGTACCGCTGCCGTCCTCGCGGGAGACCACGGTGATGGGACCGCTGAAGTTTTCATTTTTCTGTGTTGCGCAGGCTGTCAGAGAAAACAGAAGCAGGGAAGCCAATAGCATTGCGGTTGTCTTTTTCATGATCGTTCCTCCAGATTTATGATTATAGGTAAATCATAAAGGGAGAAAGTAAAGATGAAGCGCAGTTGCGTGTAAAATCTATGTAAAGAATTCATCCCGCTACGGCTGGCATCGCGGGCGTACCATTCCGACATGATGTTCAAGAATGGCGTGAACTCGCTGCTCTCTCCATTGGCGCTGTCGATGCTGTTGCCGACCCGTTTGGTGAACACCCCGGCTGTGTGGGCGGTTTGCGCGGGCTGGATTGCTGATGGCGTTGTTGTGCTGAACATGTGCTTGACCCCTCCTTCTCCTTGTGGTAAAATGAAATGGTTCCCCCGCCTGTAACCAAGCGTGGATGTAATCTGCAATCCATAAGCACAAATTGTACGCGAAAGAAAACCGCGCCGATATTCATCTTTTGCTTGAATATCGGCGCGGCTTGTGGTATTATTTTTGCAACTGTCTATGCGGTAGCGCTACATTTATTGTAACACATTATATTCCAAAAATCAAGCACAATCTCACGCAATTCCAAAAAAACTTCGAGGAACCCCTATGACCATCCTCGCCTCCGCCTCCCCGCGCCGCCGGGCGCTGCTTGCCCTGGCGGGTATCCCCTTTGAGGTATGCGCCCCCCATGTGGAGGAGCGCATCGATCCCTCCTGGAGCGCCGCCGAGGCCGCGCGCGCCCTCGCCTGCCAAAAAGCCGATGCTATCGCGCAAAAATTCCCTGAAGCCTGCGTCATCGCCGCCGATACCATTGTCGAAATCGACGGCGCCCTCCTCGGCAAGCCGGAAAACGAAGCCGACGCCGCGCGTATGCTGCGCCTGCTTTCGGGCCGGGAACATCGTGTCGTCACCGGGGTGTGCCTGCGCCTGGGCGGTGCGCGGCGCGTTTTCTCCTGCGAAACCCTCGTGCGCTTCTTTTCACTGAGCGATGAGGAGATCGCCGCCTACGTGGCCTCGGGCGAGCCCATGGACAAGGCCGGCGCCTACGGCATCCAGGGCCGCGGCGCGCTGCTGGCGGAGGGCATCACGGGGGACTGCTGCAACGTGGTAGGCCTGCCCCTGGCGGCGCTGGTGCGGGAGATGAGGGATTTTTTAAAATGAGAATGCTCTCCCTCTCCCCCACCGTCTTCCTCCCCCGCGACGCCGTCATAGGCGTGTTCGACCTGGATACCGCCACGGTCTCCGGGCACACCCGCGAATTCCTGCGCCGCGCCCAGGAGGCGGGCAACGTGACCGCAATCGGCGAGGAGCTGCCCCAGGCGTTCATTGTGACAAGCGAAAACGCTTCCGCGAGGAAAAGCATTTGCGGTGCCGGCGCTTTAGCTGGTGAAAGTGCTCAGAATTACATCTGCCTTTTGCCCCAAAGCAGTGCAAATTTATCAAAAAAGCTCTTGACAAGGCCCTGAGAATGTGGTATAATACTGTCATGGGCACTTTAACGCTTTCAAGTGCTAAAGTGCTTGTCTTTTTTCTTTCCTGTGTCGGTCTCTCTGACGAGGCAAAAGGTTCATTCTGAATCGAGAGCACAAATGCCCGATCTGCCAAAGGTCTCCCCTTGGGGGGACGCGAAGCGGGGGTGGTGCGGAGCACTGCCGCCGCAGGCGGCACAGCGTGCGAATACACGAAACACAATAATACAACTTGCAAAAGGAGATGCGACCAATGACAACAACCTGGATTACCATCGCCATCTACGTCGCGGGGCTGGTGACCATCGGCATCGTGACCGGGCGCAGCAGCAAGAGCGTGGCGGACATCACCGTGGGCGGGCGCAGGATGGGGGCCTGGCTCTCGGCCCTCAGCTACGGAACCGCCTATTTTTCGGCGGTGATGTTCGTGGGCTACGCGGGGGCCACCGGCTACGGCTTCGGCCTTTGGGGGATATTGGTGGGCCTGGGCAACGCGGCCTTCGGCGCGATGCTGGCCTGGCTTTTCCTGGCCCGGCGCACGCGCGAGATCTCGGCGCGCCTGGGGCTCCACACCATGCCGGAACTCTTCGAGAAATTCTACGGCAGCAAGGCGATGAAGCTCTTCTCCTGCATCGTGATCTTCATCTTCCTGATTCCCTACTCGGCCTCCGTCTACATGGGCCTGGGCAACATCGCCGAGGTACTGCTGGGCATCCCCCCCACGGTGTTCACGGTCCTCATCGCGGCGCTGGCGGGCTTCCTGCTGTTCTTCGGCGGCTACCTGGTGCAGGCCCGCGCGGACTTCGTGCAGGGCCTCATCATGATGGTGGGCATGGTGCTGCTCATCGGCTACGTC
>WRDW01000022.1 GCA_009779995.1 Oscillospiraceae bacterium
AGAACCAGCGAGAAGCTCGATGAAGCGATTAAACATGTGTTCGATGCCCTCCCGCTTGCGTACATATCAAACTGGTTCGAACACTGTGGCTATATTGCTAGTAACTAGTGGAAGTGCTATAATAACAACCCCTTTCTATAATAAGTATAGCGCCTCATGATGTGAATGTCAACCTCAAATGGAAAAAAATTACGGGCGGCGCGCTGACCGCCCGCTTGGCTACAGTTCCTCATCAAACACCGTGGCCGCGATATAGCGCTCGCCCTCGGGGGTGTCGTTGTAGTAATACGCCACCACCAGCTGGCCACGGGCGTTCTCCGCCATGCGCGGGTAGCCCAAATCCCAGCAGGCGGCGTCCTCGCGCAGGGCGCGCTCGGGGCCCCAGCTGCGGCCCTCGTCGCGGGAGAAGCGGCAGCACATGCCGTAGGGCTCGCTGCGGCGGCCGTAGCAGAGGCACCACGCGCCGCCCTGCATCACAACCAGGGCGGGCGGGTTGCTGCTGTTGCTGTCCGGCAGGATTTTCGCGACGAAGCGCCAGGTCTTGCCGTCATCGCCGGACTCGTACTGGGACATGTACCACTGCCGGAAGCCCAGCACGCGCCGGGTCTGCCCGCGCACGAGCACGACCCAATCGCCGTTTTTGCGCCGCGCCGAGGCGGGCATGATCTCCCAGCCGGGGGGTTCGCCGCCCAGGCAGCCGGCGAGCTCCCAATCGGAGCCGCCATTCGTCAATTTCGCGCAGACCACGCGGCCTTCATCGCCGTTCTCCTTCGTGACGGTGAGGAAGACCATCATCTCCGAGGGCGAGAGCACGTGATAATCCGTGCGGGCGTTCACCCCCGTGAAGCCCATGGAGGGGATGCTGAACGGCCCCTGCCAGTGGTGCCCCCTGTCCAGGGAGTACAGCCACCAGGAGGGCTTATCGGCCTCGGTGCCGGAGAGGGTGAAGCTGGCGCAGAAGTCCGGGTGGGCGAAATCAATCCCGCCGGGGCAGGGGAGTATATCACTCGTTGAGACAGGCCCCTTGGTCTGGTCGGTGACATGCTTCACCGCCGGGCGCTCGATGCGCCAGGTCGCGCCGCCGTCCATGCTGCGGGCAAAGACCATGTAGCGCTCGCAGTCGGGCACCACGCTGTGGTGATCCTCCCAGACGTGGCTGTCCTCGCAGTCCTGGAAGGAGACGAGAATCTCGTCGCCCCAGCTCCAGCCGCCATGGTTGGCGGGCCAGCCCGCGTAGCGGCCATATTGCTTGTAGATGGTGTAATGCTGTTTCATGCAATCCTCCGTTCTGTTGAACCTCTACACCACGGCCCCCCTACAGGGTCTCCGTAGGAGGGGCGTGTGCGCCGCATGGGGTTATTTGTGATTTACCACTTGAAGTCGTAGAAGTGATAGTCGGCGATCACCTTGGCCGATGACGAACCGATGAACGTCCGCACGTCGATGATGTGGTCAAGCTTTACGCACTCGTCTGTCACGGGGTTGTAGGTCAGCACCGCCGTGCCCTTGAAGGTGCTGTAAGCGTTGTCGCGGGTCACGAAGGGGAGGCTCTGTGCGACCTCGAATACCTCCACGATGTCGATGACGTCGAAAATCTTCCCGTGCCAGCCGCTGATGGAGGCGGGGTTCGCCATATCGCGGATCGGGTCTTTTTCCTGGATTAACGTAATCGTAATCACATAGTTATCCCCGGATTTCACGCAGGTGGCCGATTCGATCTTGCTCGTGTCCGTCAAAACACAGCCGACCTTGGCGCTGTCCGTGGGCATGGCGAACCACTTTGGGTGGTTTCCGGCGGTGTGCGTCCCCGGGCTCGACTGTTCATACGTCTCGGTAAACTGTTTCGCCAACCCGCTGACAGCGGCATACATGATGCCGTTCATGTCCACATTGCTCATGGTCTGCCAGTCATTGCTCGTATATGCCGGCGCATCGGTCTTGACCTTGTTGACCACCTTGGTGTAGGCCGCGAGGATTTCCGCCTTGCCCTGCGGCAGTGGAGGAACGACAACTGTGGTCGTCTCGCCCACCGAGGTCGTCTCGCCCTCTGTGGTCGGCTCTATCGATGTTTCGCCCTCGACGGTGGTCTCCCCCTCGACGGTGGTCTCGCCCTCGCCGGTGGTCTCCTCGGGGATGGTTGTCACCTCGGTGATTTCGCCCTCGCTGGTGTCGACGGGCTGCTTCGGGCCGCAGGCCGCGAAGAGCAGCGCCGCCGCCAGCAGCAGCGCCAGGATGGATAGCAGCTTTTTCATTGTGGATACCCCTTTCGATAATGATTACTATACGCAATTTTTGTTTTCGGCGGGCCAAAGGCCCGCCGCCTACAAAACAATGCCTACGCCCTGATCCTCTCCAGCATGTCCTTCCAGGTGTCGGCGATCACCTGCGCCGCGTCCACGCCTACGCTCACGGTTTCTTCATAGTGCTTTCTGCCGTGCTGGTCGTGGGCGTTGACGAAGTAGGGGCGCTTGTCGTCCAGGAAGAAATCATTCGGCGGGATGAGGTAGCCCAGCTCGTCGTCGCCCAGGCCGAACATGATCAAATCCGGGTCATTCGCGATCTCCAGCAGGGGCGTGGGGTTCATGGCGGAGCCGCCATTGGACGCCAGGTCCTCCTCCAGATAGCCGCCGTAGGCCAGCTCGGGGAACATCTCGCCCGGCACGGTGAGGATGCGCAGGTCGCCTATCTCAAAGTAGTTCAGCGCGGTTTTGGCGGAGAGCCCGAAGCGCCCCTTGCCGGTGGCCTGGAACTTCGCCGCGAGCACCTTCAGGATGCCGCCCAGCACCAGCAGCGTGTTGTCGCAGGCGAGGTAGATGTCCTGGCTCATGACACCGATCCTGGGCTCCAGCTTGTGCTCGTTTTCGACTGCAAGCGCAAGTTCGGCGATGCGGTGCCCGGCGATCTCCGTGGCCTCCAGGTTGGGGACGTCCTCCTCGTGGGGATAGATCAGCCCGCCGATGAGCCCGTTGATGAAGATGACCTCGCCGCCGGTCTGCGCCTTGATGTCCTCCCGGAACCAGTAGACCCAGTCGGCGCTCATCTCCCGGTTCTTGCCGCCCATCATGCCGGGGTGGGCCGCGTAGTTGACGAGGTACACCGGCGCGCCGCCGTCAAAGGGGGCGAAGCGCAGGCGGGTGAGGATTTTGCTGTATACGATTGGCAGCCGGTAGTCGTCGTGGTAGCCCTCGGGCTCCTCGATCTGCCCGGCGTAGAGCTCGCCGCAGCGGCGGGTGTTGTAGGCCGTCTCGATGGCCTCGCAGATTTTGTCGTGCATCAGATCAATGAATTTCTTGTCCCGGCCGGATTTCGGCAGCTTGCCCCAGAGCCCGATGGTGTCGATCCCCGCGTGGTCGTGCGTGCCGAAGAAGTGCATCGCCCGGCAGCCGTGCCGCTTGGACCACCCCGCCATGCGCTGCCGGATGACGTCGGCGTCGTAGCGCAAAAAGCCCACGCAGTCAATGCTTACCAGCACCAGCGCGCCCCGGCCCGCGTTGTCGTCGATCCAGATGGCCGTGGCGCACTGGGGGTCGTGCATCCCGGTGATGGTCTTCGGCCCGTAGTAGCCCGCGATGTAGTAGCGCTCGCTGGCCACGTCGTCGGGCACCATCTCCTGCTTGGAGATCCCCACGGTGTAGTGCCCCGTCTTCGATTCCCCGGGCGGGATCCATTCCGCCTTGGGGATGGCGGGCGCGGGGCAGAGCTTCGCCTTGGTCTTGTAGTACGCCGCCGCCAGGTTTTCGATGGAGCCGACATACTTTTCGATCTGTTCGGTTACTTTTGCCATGATTTCACCTCCGATGTAAATAAATATTTAATCAATTTCGTTCCGCGCATAATTCGGGAGGCAAGAAGCCTCCCTTCGGTCGTGTCGCCTGTCGGCGAACCCCTACAGGCGTCCGATAATCCCCAATATCCTCTCGAACGCCTGCGCCACACGCACAGCTGTCATCGGCCCGGCGGAGTTCGTCTCCTCGTAGTGCTTCCTGCCATGCCTGTCGATGGGCTGCTTTACGAAAGGCTGCTCGTCGTCCAGCATGTAGTCGTTGGGCGGCAGGATGTAGCCCAGCTCGTCGCTGCCCAGGCCGAATACGATGAGGCCAGGGTCGTCCGCCAGTTCCCGCAGGGGCAGGGGATTTTTCTCCGGGCCGCCCATGGAGGCCTCCTCCGTGGGGAGATACCCGCCAAGCTGCAATTCCGGGAACAATTCCCCCGGCACGGTGAGAATATGCACGTCGCCGATTTCGATATAATTCATCTCGGTCAAGACCGAAATGCCCAGCGGGCCCTCGCCGGTGGCGTGGCGCTCCCGGGGCAGCAGGCCGATGAGCCCGCCCAGCATGAAGAGCACATTGGCCAGCTCGATGTAGAAATCCTGCCGGATCAGGTTCACCAGGGGGACGAGCTCGCGCTCGGTTTCGATGCGCATGGCCGCCTTGGCGATCTCCTCCCCGGCCCATTGGCAGGATTCGAGGAAGTCCTCCGGGTTGATCTCCATGGGGGTAATCATGCCACCAATCGCGCCATTGAAATAAATCACCTTCGCGCCGCGCTCGGCCTCGATCTTCTCCCGCAGGAAGTGCACGTAGTCCGCGCTGACGGCCCGGTTGCGCTGGTCCATCACCTCGGGGTGCGCGGCGAAATTCAGCAGCCAGGTCTCCTTCGAGCCATCGTCAGGCGCGAAGCGCAATCTTGTCAGCGTCTTGCAAAAGACCTCCGGGGGGCGAATGTCTTTTTGGATGCCATCGGCCTCTATGCTCCCGGCATAGAGCCTGCCGTTTTTGCGTGAAGCCCAGGCCTGCTCGGCGGCGATGGAGGCCGCCCAATACAGGCGCTCCATGAAGGCCGGGTCGCGCCCGCTTGCGGGGAAGCGCCCGTAGATACCCATGGTATCCGGCCCGGCGTGGCAGTGGGTGGAGAACACGTTCACCGCACGGCACCCCGTTCTTTCGCAGAAATTCGCCAGCCGTTTGCGAATGACCAGCATGTCGTCCCGCAGCAGGCCCACGCAGTCCAGGGAGAGCAGCAGCAGCGCGCCGCGTCCCGTGTTGTCGTCGATGTAAATCGCGCCGGCGCGGATGTCGCTGTGGATGCTCGTCGCGGGCCGGTTCGTGCCGTAGCCCGCCAGCCAGCAGGGCTTCTCCTTGATTTCATCGATTGTAGGCGTGAAGGGCGCGCTGCCGAAGCCCACGGTGTAATATGGCCCCGGCGTATCCAGCGCGTCCCAAACGCCGTCGGGCAGGGGCGGCGGGGGCTTCACCCTCGCCTTGCGCTTGTAGTGCGCCGCAACGGCCTTCTGCATCCTCGGCAATTGCTTTGCTATGCTGTCCATGATGTCCATAGGATAGCTCACCTCTTCGGGAGACGCACAGCCGTGAGCCTCTACATTTTTTGTGCGAAGTCACTAATCAAATGCAAGATAGCCGTCATACCAATAGACGTTGATTTCGATCAATTTGCCATTGGAAAATGAATAGAATACCGAGCCGGTTTGGCTAGCTATGTTGAAAATTTCATCGTCTGTGTATTCTATAATCTCATCCGGTCTGTATGCATAGAATAATCGTGTTATGCCCTCAGATTCCCGTTCGGAGCCTGCGAAACCACCGTAGGCGGCAATCACTTTTTCTTTGCTGTCGCCGATCTTGATTCCTCTGATGAAATCAATCTTGTTGTCAGTGATCTTCGTCGAATACGGTTTAATCCTTACGATTTTATCCCGCGATGTTACAGGGAATTCGGGCGCTTCACGCCATTCCATAGTGTAATTTTCCTCAGTGTCAAACGAGAGGCCTTCATCTCTTGAAACAAGGTCAAAAGAAACACCTTCGAATGCGGCGATCAAAGCAAAGTGTCCGCTGCTTATGCTAAAAATGGTTCCGAATAGTTTAACCGGCTCCCCGAAAACCGCCACCAGCTCGTTGACCGAAAACGGGCCTGGGCCAAACTTGCTGTCTATTTCTGAATAAGAAAACACTTTATATTCTTCCTTGTTGGTGGTCGCTTCTTCTGTAATCTCTTCTTCAGTGGTTTCTTCTTCAGTGGTAGATTCAGCAGTTGTTACGGTTTGCGATGGTTCCGAAGGTGCTTCGGGTTCGGACACATTACAACCCTCAGCGAAAAAAATCAATCCCGCCAGCAGACAAACCGCCAGCAAAACAGAGAGAATTTTTTTCATGAGCAACATCTCCTTTGTAGTTTTTTTTGGTGCGTCAGCCCTTAAAATTCACCACACGCATCATCTGCGCAAAATTCTCAGCGATAATCTTCGCGGCGTTGGGCCCGGTGGAGTTGGTCTCCTCGTAGTGCCTGCGCCCGCCGTGGTCGGTGGCCCGCTCCAGGAAGGGGAGCTTTTCGTCCAGGATGAAGTCGTTGGGCGGGATGATATAGCCCAGTTCGTCGTTGGCCAGGCCGAAGATGATGAGGTCGGGGTCGTTCGCGATCTCCCGCAGAGGCTTGGGGTTGAGCTCCGGCCCGCCGACAGCGGCGACGTCCGCCTCCAAATAGCCGCCGTAGGCCAGCTCGGGGAAGAGCTCGCCGGGCAGCATCAGGATATTGACGCCGTCGATGCTCATGTAGTTCATCTCGGTCTTCATGGTGACGTAGAGCGGGCCGTCCTTGCTGGGGAAGCGCTCGCGCGGCATGACCTTCAGCAGCCCGCACAGGGCGAAGACCAAGTTCTGGACTTCGATATAGAATTCCTTCCGGATGAGGCCGATGACGGGCGACAGCTTGCGCTCGTTCGTGATGGACATGGCCGCCTCGGCGGTTTTGATGCCCGCGACTTCCGAGGACTTGGTGGATTCCCCGAAGCCCTCCACAACCGTCGGCGTGATCATGCCGCCGATCGCGCCGTTGAAGTAGATGACCTGCGCGCCGCGGTCCTTTTCGAGCTTGTCGCGCATCCAGTGCACATAGTCGGCGCTCAGTTCCACGTTCTTGCTGCCCAGCACCTCGGGGTGGTTCTCGAATTTTAGTATGTAAATTTCTTTTCCCCCATCGCGGGGCGCGAAGCGCAGGCGGGTCAATTTATTTTCAAATACCTCCGGCAGGCGCTTATCCTGCTGAATGCCCTCGGTGGCGATGCTCCCGGCGTAGAGGTCGCCGTCTTTGCGCCTGGCGTAGGCGGCCTCGGCGGCCTGCTTGATGGCTTCAAACAGCAGCGCGAAGAAGTAGGGGTCGCGCCCCGTCTTCGGCAGCGGTCCCCAGAAGCCCATGGTATCGATGCTGGCGTGGCAGTGGGTGGACATGACGTGAACCGCCCGGCAGCCGGTGGTCCGGCAGAAGGGCCGCAGCATCGCGCGGATTTTCTCCACGTCGTTGTTCATGATGCCCACGCAGTCCACGGAGACCAGCAGGACGCCGCCGCGGCCCGAATTGTCGTCCAGCCACAGCGCCGTGGCGTAGACGGGGTTGAGGATGCCCTGGATGGGCTTGAAGAAGCCGTAGCCGGCCATGTAATACTTGTGGGTGAGCAGATTGGGCGGCGTGATGTTCGCCTTGGCCAGGCCCGCCGTGAAAAAATCAGAGCGAGCTTGGTCAGGGCAGTCCCACACGGGCTGCGCCAGGGGCGGCGGCCTGTAATTGATGGAACGCAGCTTGAAGGGCGTGGACAGCGCCTTTTCCAGCGCCTTGAGGGAATAGTGCATGAGCTTTACCTCCGCCTGTCAATAAATTTTGGGACATTGCGCTTTATCCATTGTACCAGCACGGGGCGGCAAAGTCAAGGGAAATCAAGTGCGTTTCATGATTTTTCTTGACGAACCGGGTGTGGGCATGTATAATAGATAAAATGAACAGAAGAGGTGCAATTATGGCAATAAAAACGGAGGAGAAGGCCCCCGCCGCCGCGCCCCCGAAGGGGGTGGCTGAGCCCCCGAAGGGTCGGCGATACGTGGGCACGAAGGAGACCGTCGGCTTCATCATGTTCGCCGCCTCCCTGGACGTGCGGGTAGAGCGCAACAACGAGTGGATCGACAGGATCCTGTTCGTGGACAGGGGCCTGCAGGCGCTGTTCACGCCCATCCGGGGCATCTGGGACATGGTCAACGACATCTTTATGGCCGCCATCATCGAGAAAACCCGCACGCGCTGGGGCAAGTTCAAGCCCTACCTGGTGCTCTACCCCCTCTACGGCCTGCCCATGATGATGCTGCTGTACGCGCTGCCCTACGTCTTCTCCAACGCGCCCGGTACGGGCACGTTGATGTCCAAGGCCCTCGCCTGGGTCGTCATGGAGATGTTCAACGAGTTCACCGATACCATCGCCAGCATCGCCAAGCGGGGCATGAGGGCAAACCTCACCCCCGACCCGGAGGAGCGGCTCTCCCTGCTGACCAAGGCAAAGCTGCTCAACATAGGCACCAACCTGCCCAAGCTGATCTTCCCCATCTTCCGGGACGTCATCTCCCGCAGCGCGAAGTATACGGCCATCGAGGCCAACACAAAAATGCGGGGGCTGTTCATGGCCTTCGGCGTGGGCACCCTGGCCATCAGCGGGGCCATGGGGCTGTATTTCGCGATCGTCGGAAAAGAGCGCGTGTTCGACCCCCTGGGCGTGGAGCACGACAGGGCGCCCACGATCAAGGAATCCCTGGTCGCCCTGAAAAACAACCGGCCGATGTTCATGCTCATGATCTCGCAGATCCTGGGCAATATCAGCATCCAGAGTATGCTGGGCACCTACACGGATTCCGTGCTCAACTTCGCCAACTTCGGCACGGTGTCGGGCATCCCCGGCAGCCCTATCGGCTATCTCGGCTATGCATACATAGGCAAGCTGCGGCAGCGCTTTTCCACCAAGACGCTCTGGATCGTCTCGGAGAACATCAGCAAGCCGGTGTACGTCATGATCTACTTCTTCGGCATGATACGCACCAAAACCTATATACGGGGCAACAACCGCATGTATATGCAGCTGGTGCCCATGCTCATCGCCTTCGTCTTCGAGGATATGGCGCTCATGAGCCTGTACGCCCTGAAGAAGGTGCTGCCGGACGAGATAGAGAACGAGATCATCGACTACGGCGAGTGGCGCAACGGCTTCCGCTCCGAGGCCATGGTGGGCACGCTCAAGGGCATCGCCCCGAAGATAGCGGGCATGGTCGGCAATACGATCAACAGCCTGCTGATGAAGCTCATCGGCTTCCAGGGCGGCCAGGAGTACCTGAACCAGAGCGTGAAGACCACCGACTGGATTTTTGCCATGGCCACCATCCTCCCCACGCTCACCGGCCTCATCTCGCTGATCCCCAAGTTCTTCTACAATATCAACCAGAAGGACCGGGAACAGATGTATACCGACCTGGCCGCGCGCCGCGCCGCCGCCCTGGCCTCCCGCGGGGACGGCGCAAGCCCGGATACAGCCCAATAAATACATAAAGGGGTGCATTATGGCAATAAAGGCCTTGAAGAGAAAAGAGAAGACCAAGGAGCCGGGAGGGCCGCCCAAAGGGCGGCGATACGTCGGCACGGCGGAGACGGTGGGCTTCATCATGTTCGCCGCCTCGAATGACGTGCGGCAGCCCAAGCCGGAGGGGGAGTGGATCGACAGGCTGCTGGACATCAGCAAGGGGACGCAGGCGCTGGTGCGGCCCATCATGATCGCGTGGGACGTGATCAACGACCTGTTCGCGGCGGCGATCATAGAGAAGACCCGCACGCGCTTCGGCAAGTTCCGGCCCTACCTGCTGCTGTACCCCCTCTATGGCCTGCCGATGACCCTGGCCGTGTTCCTGCTGCCCTACCTGTTTTGGCAGACAAGCAACACCTTTTTGCCCAAGGTGGTGGCCTGGGCCGCGTTCAGCATGTTCAACGAGCTGACCGCCACCTTTTATGAGATCACCCGCATGGGGATGCTCGCCAACATCACGCCGGACCCGCAGGAGCGGCTGTGGCTGATCACCAAGTCGAAGTTCCTGGCCATCGGCGCCTCCTGGCCCAAGCAGATTTTCAGGATTTTGCGGGACGTCATCTCGCGCAACACCGTGAAAACGGCCCTGGAGGTCAACGCAACGCTGCGCACCCTGTTCACGGTGATGGGCATCCTCACCATGTGCATCAGCGCGGGGATGTCGCTGTACTACGCGATGGTCTCCAGGGAGCGGGTGGTCGACAGCCAGAGCGAGGAGAAGCCGCCCAGCATCCGGGAATCCTTCGTGGGGCTGAAGAACAACCGCCCGCTGCTCATGCTGATGCTCTCGCTGGTGGTGGACGGCTTCAACATCCGCAGCCAGCTGGGCCTCTATGTGGATTCCGTCCTCAACTTCACCAACTTCGGCACGGTGTTCGGCATCCCCGGCGGGTTCATCAGCACGCCCAGCTACTTCTACGTGAAATGGCTGCGCGAGCGCTTCTCCACCAAGACGCTGTGGATCGCCGCGGAGAACATCACCAAGCCCTACCAAATTTTAATTTATTTCTTCGGCATGATCAGGACGAAGACGCCCGCGAAGGGCAACGGGTTTTATCGGATGTACGGGCACCTGGTGCCAATGGTCTTCGCCTACATGGTAGACGACATGATCGCCATGACGCTCTACGGCACCAAGCGGGTCATCCCGGACGAGATACGCAACGAGGTGATCGACTACGGCGAGTGGAAGAACGGCTTCCGCAACGAGGCCATGGTGGGCATGATGCGCGGCTGGCCCGCGAAGATTTCCGGCGCGTTCGGTGCCTCCGTCACGGATATGATCGTGCAGATGCTCGGCTTCCAGACCGGCGAAAACTTCCTGAAGCAGACAGAAAAAACGGCCAACGGCATCTTCGCCATGGCCACCATCGTCCCGGCGCTCACGGGCATGGTGGCGCTGCTGCCCAAGTTCCTCTATCCCATAGACCAGAAGCAGCGCGAGATCATGTACGCGGAGCTCACCGAGCGGCGCGAGGCCACACTGGCTGCCATAGGCGTAAGGGAGGAGCGGACAGATGGCTAAAAAGACGCAGGAGGAGGTTCAGCCTGCCCCTCCGAAAGGGAGAAGGTACATAGGCACGCTGGAGAAGGCGGGTTTCGTCGCCTTCGCCGCGTCCGTGAGCGTGAAGGTGGAGCGCAACGACGAGTGGATTGACAGGATCCTGTTTATTGACAGGGGAATGCAGGCGCTGTTTAACCCCATCCGGGCCGTCTGGGACATGGTCAACGACGTCTTTATGGCCGCCATCATCGAAAAGACCCGCACGCGCTGGGGTAAGTTCAAGCCCTACCTGGTGCTCTACCCCGTCTATGGCCTGCCCATGGTGCTGCTGCTGTACGCGCTGCCCTATATCTTTCCCAACACGCCGGATTCCGGCACGATGATGTCCAAGGTTCTCGCCTGGGTTCTGATGGAGATGTTCAACGAATTCACCGACACCATTTCCAGCATTGGCAAACGGGGGATGCGGGCCAATCTCACGCCGAACCCCGAGGAGCGGTTATCGCTGCTGACCACGGCGAAGCTGCTCAACAACTTCGGCGCCGATTCGCCCAAGCTCCTGTTCCCCATCTTCCGGGACGTCATATCCCGCAACACGAAGCTGACGCAAATCGAGATCAACCAGAAGCTGCGCGGGCTGTTCATGGGCTTCGGCGTCGGCACCCTGATCGTCAGCGCGGCCCTGGCGCTGTTTTTCGCGGTGGTATCGAAGGAGCGCGTGTTCGACCCCCTGGGCGTGAAGGAGGACAGGGCGCCCACCATCAAGGAATCCCTGATTGCCTTGAAGAATAACAGGCCCATGTTCATGCTGATGCTCTCGCAGGTCCTGGGCGGCATCAGCATCCGCAGTATGCTGGGTACCTATACGAACTCCGTGCTCAATTTTGCCAACTTCGGCACGGTCTCGGGCATCCCCGGCGAGCCCTTCCACTATATCGGCTACTCCTACATAGGCTGGCTGCGGGCGCGCTTCTCCACCAAAACGCTCTGGATCGTCTCGGAGAACATCAGCAAGCCCGTGTACATCATGATCTACTTCTTCGGCATGTTACGCACCAAGACGCCCGTGCGGGGCAACAACCGCATGTACATGCAGCTTTGGCCCATGCTCATCGCCTTCGCCTTCGAGAATATCGCCCTCATGAGCCTGTATGCCCTCAAGAACGTCATCCCGGACGAGATCGAAAACGAGATCATCGACTACGGCGAGTGGAAGAACGGCTTCCGCTCCGAGGCCATGGTGGGCACCCTGAAAGGAATCCCCCCGAAAATCGCGGGCATCTTCGGCAACACCATCACGAGCATTTTGATGAAGTACATCGGCTTCCAGGGCGGCATAGACTACCTGAACCAGACCGAGAAGACCACCGACGCCATCTTCGCCCTGGCCACCATCGTCCCAACGCTGTTCGGCGTCATCGCGCTGATCCCCAAGTTCTTCTACAACATCAACCAGAAAGACCGCGAGCAGATGTACGCGGACCTGGTGCAGCGCCGCGCCGCCGCCCTGGCCTCCCGCGGCACAACCATAGAGGAGATCATCACATGACCAATACATACGCGGCGCTCATAGGCATCGCCGAGGCCATGCCCGTGATCGATACCCACGAGCACCTGCCCCTGAAGGCCCATTTCCAGGGCAAAAAGCCGGATATTCTGGCGGACTACCTCTCCCACTACATCTCTTCCGACCTGCGCGCCGCGGGTATGACCCTGGAGGACTACGACAGAGCCCGCGACGCCGGCATTGACCTCATGGAGCGCTGGACGCTGCTCGAACCCTGGCTGGATCAGGTGAGGAACACTTCGTACTACAAATCGCTGCAAATCGCCATGCGTAAAATTCACGGCATTGACGACATGACCGGCGACACAATCCGGGCGCTCAATGAGAGCTTCGTCAAGAGCGTGAGCGACCCGGAGTACAAGCGCCGCATCATGAAGGACATGTGCCATATCGAGAAGTCCATCGACTGCGTGGGCGACGACCCGGAATTTCTTGACGACCTGGCGACGCCCGCGCCCGATGAATTTTTCGCGCGCACGTTCTACCCCGAGGCTTTCGCCATGCCCTGGGTTACCGTGGAGCAAAAAAATCTTGACGACTACTGCGAGGCCTACAGGGCGAGGTACGAGCTCTTCAAGGGCGCCGGCGCGGTGGCGCTGAAGATCGCCATGGCCTACGACCGCACGCTGCACATCGCCGAGGTGGGCTATGACGAGGCCGCCGCCCTGTTTGCCGCCTATGACAACAACAGCGGGCGTTTCCCCCAGCCGCTGCAGGATTACATGCTGCGCTACGCCCTCACCCTGGCCGATGAGGACGGCTTCCCCGTGCAGATTCACACCGGCATCCAGGAGGGCATGTTCAACGACATCGAGAACAGCAACCCCATGCTATTGAAAAATATTTTCCGGCAGTATCCCAACGTGCCCTTCGACTTATTTCATATAGGCTACCCCTACCAGAGCGAGCTCATCACCCTGGCGAAGTACCACCCCAATGTGCACATCGACATGTGCTGGGCGAACATCATCTCGCCCTTTGCCTCCCGGAATTTTTTCAGGGAGGCCCTGGACGTGATCCCCTACACGAAAATTTTCGCCTTCGGCGGGGACTACCTGTTCTTCGACGGCGTGGTAGGGCACTTGCAGCTGGCCAAGCAGAACATCTGCGAGGTGCTGGCCGAGAAGGTCGATCGAGGCGAGTACAACATGGCCCTGGCGGAGAAGATTCTGCGGGCCGTGTTCTACGGGAACGCCAAGCGGGTGTTCGGGCTGTGACGGAAAGTGCACTTATGTTATTCCCGCTGTGAAAAACTCACTGCAATGGGCTCGTTTAGAACGGGAATAGTGCCTACTTCTTCGTTATATCCGGCAGCACCCGCAGCTGCCTGTCCCTGCGCCTGCGCCAGGCCTGCCACAGCAGCGTGCCGAGGTAGATTCCCGCGGCGATGAGCACCGCCGCCAGCAGCATCCTGGCTAAAATTGAGCGCGCGGCCTGCTTGGCAAGGCTCACCAGGTAGAGCGAGGCGCTGCGGCTGACGTCCCCGGCGGCGACGAGATCGACGCTCGCGAACGCCTCCCCGGCGTAGAGGATGCGCGCGCGGGCGATGGGCTGGCCCTTCTCTATGGGGGCGACGACGCTCTCCGGGACGTCCACCGGCTCGATGAGCACGCTGCCGCTGTCTATGCCCTCGGGCACCAGGGCGTAGACGTCCACCGCGGGCACAAGCTGGAGATAGTCCACATTGCGGGCCATCTCCACGGGCACGCCCGCCACGGCCTTGCCCCGCTCGGCCACCTGGCGCAGGCGGATGTTGGCGAAGGTCCAGTCCAGCAGGGCCTTGGCGTCCACGAAGGCGGTGTTCGTCAAAAAATTGTCGCCGCCCAGGGCGACCTTCTGCCCGCGCATCACCACGCAGAGATAATTGTAACCCCCCTTGGAGGCAGCAGCCACCACGCAGTCCCCGGCGGCGTCGGTGGAGCCGGTCTTCACGCCGTGGATGATGGGGCTGTAGTAGGCGGTGCGGTACACGTTGATCAGGTGGTTCGTGGTCACCAGCCTGCGCTCTTTATCGTGCTTGTTGTTGGCGGGTATATCGTAGACGGGCGTGTCCACGAGCTTCGCGAACATGGCCGCGCCCTTGAAGTCTTTTCCCAGGGCGTAGCGGGTAATCTTCGCGACGTCCGCCGCCGTGGTGTAGTGCCCCTCCTCGTCCAGGCCGTGGGCGTTGGTGAAGTTCGTATCCGCGCAGCCGAGCTGCTGCGCCATCAGATTCATGCTCTCCACGAAGGCCTCCTGGCTGCCGGAGACCCAATCCGCGAGGATGAGCGCTGCTTCGTTGGCGCTGTTGAGCATCAGGCAGTAGAGCAGCTGCTCCACGGTCAGGCGCTCGCCCGCGCGTATGCCCGCGTTGGAGCTGTTCGTGCCGTAGAGCAGCTCCAGGCAGTAGGCGGGCGCCTCCACGACCTCGTTTATATCCGTGCAGTGCTCCAAAGCCAATATGGCCGTCATGATCTTCGTCAGGGAGGCCGGGGCGGTGCGCCGGGCCTCCCCCCGGCTGAAGATGACGCTGCCGCTGTCCAGATCCTCCAGCAGAAGAATCTCCGACACGCCGGTGATTTTGACGTCCCGGAGCAGGTTGTTGAACGCCGCCCCGGCCGGGAGCAGGCTCCCCGCCAGGATGATCAAGCTCAGCGCAATGGCACATGCAACTTTTTTGGCCTTTTTAAAAAAACCCATAGACAACCCGCCCCGAAATATAGTATAATAGATTCCAGCATATAGTATAGCATAGGAACATAAAAAAGCAAAGGCTTTTTTCGGGAGGCATCCATGATTTACGTCACCGGTGACCTGCACGGCGACATGGAGCGCTTCGGCTCCAGGGAGATGAAGCAGCTGAAGAAGGGCGATACCCTGCTGGTGTGCGGGGATTTCGGCTTCGTCTGGGACGGCTCCAAGGCCGAGCGGGCCGCGCTGAAAAAAATCGGCAAGCTGAAATACAGCGTGTGCTTCATCGACGGCGTGCACGAGAACTTCGCCCTGCTGGGGCAGTACCCCGTGGGCGAATACGCGGGCGCGCCCGCGCGCCATATCACCGGGAACCTGTACCACCTGCTGCGGGGGGAAATTTACACCATCGAGGGCAGGACAATCTTCGCCATGGGCGGCGGGGTGAGCCCCGACGACGACTTCCGCGAGCCCGACGACGATCGCGCGGGCTGGGAGATCCCCTCCCGGGAGGAGTTCGACCGCGCCGCGGCGAATCTCGAGCGCGTGCGCGGCCAGGTGGACTACATCGTCACCCACGAGCCGCCCATGAAAATCAAGGGCTTTTTGCAGCTGAAGGCCCAGACCACTTCCACCGGCGGCGAGGTCACGGGCCTGAACACCTTCTTCGAGGAGCTGGGCAGGGTTTGCAGCTTCAAACGCTGGTACTTCGGCTCCATGCATGTGGATAAGTTCATATCCAGCACCCACGCGGCTGTATTTCGCAAAGTATTGAAAGCAGAATGATGCTGTAGGGGGCGGCGTCCCCGACGCCCCAAATGATGACCATTTGCTCTCTTTGACCAGGGACGTCACGGAGGCCGTCCCCTACATGTCATGAAAGGTGTGTATACATGAAGCGATTATTTGCCCTATGCATTGTCGCCCTGCTGCTTCTATCGGCCTGCGTCCAAGCGCCGGTTGAGCCGATAGAACCATCAACGGCAGCGCCGACAACCACAGAAGAAATGCCAACAACACAAGCGCCATCCACCGCGGAGCTCATCACGGCCATCCCGGGCAAAACCCAATTCACCGTAACAAAGCACCAGCTCATCCCGCCCAAGCAGGTCTTCGACGCAGAATTCGAGGCCTTCTACAAGGAGTTCACCGCCGCCGTGCGCAGGAAAGACATGCAGTTCATCGACAGCATTCTTGATGAAGGGATCATGTCCAGCTTTGGCGGCGAGCTTACCAAAGAATATTTTTATGAGTTCTGGGAGCACAGAGATCAGAGAAAAGTTGTTTACAAAAAAGACCTGTGGGATGAACTGGAGGCAATCATCGCGCTGGGCGGGGTGTATTATCAGGCGGGCGAATTTCGACAATCCAATCGAGGGAAATGCTTTGCGGCCCCATACCTCTTCACAGAGTTCGACAGCACTTTATTTGATGGCTATTCGCATGGCTATGAAGCAGTCATTGATAAAGGCGTGCGTGTATACGCAGAAAAGAGCATTAACTCGAAAGAGATCGATACCGTAGATTACAATATACTCGAATATCACTATGACAGCAGCGAACAACTCTGGGAGCTGGGCCCCGATGACTTTATAAGCGTAACAACGCTCTCAGGAGCAGCCGGTTACATTCAATGGAAATACCTTCGTTCCCCAATTGACTTTCGCCTATGCATCGAGCAAAAAGACGGCGAATGGGAACTGCTCTGGCTCATCGCCGGGGATTGAATATAGCAAACAGGAGGACATCATCATGACTTACAACTACAAACCCAAAGGCGTATGCACCCGGGACATTACCATCGACCTCGATGGCGGCGTGATTCAGTCCGTGGCCTTCAACGGGGGCTGCGCGGGCAACCTCGCGGGCATCTCGCGCCTGGTGGAGGGGATGCGCGCCGAGGACGTGGTGGCGAAGTTCAAGGGCACGAAATGCGGCAAAAAGGCCACCTCCTGCCCGGACCAGCTGGCCATGGCGCTGGAGGAGGCCATGGCGCGGGCATAGTTTTCAGAATATATTAGGGCGTCTTCCGCAGGAAGGCGCTCATTTCCATGCCCGCGCGCGCGCCTTCCGCCACGGCGAAGGCCACCTGCGCGAAGGCCCCCGTGCAGTCCCCGGCGGCGTAGAGGCCCGGCAGGTCTGTCTCCTGTTTTTCGTTCACGGGGATTGCGCCGTCCCTCAGCCGCAGGCCGAGCTTCCTCGCCAAATCCCCCGCCGAGGCGCTCCCCAGCGCCACGAACAGGCCGTCCAGCGCCTCGAAGGGGGCGTTTTCCAATTGCGCCCCGGCGAGCTTCTCCTCCCCCTCCAGGCGCAGCAGGCGCTCTGTGCGCAGCGCCACCTCCGGCGGCGGGTCGAATTCCGGCTCGGCACCGTCGGTGAGCAGCGTCACGCGCTTCGCCAGGGGGAGCAACGCCTCCATTTCGTGCTTGGCGTAGGCCCCGCCGCCCAGCACCGCCACCTGCCGCCCCCGGTAGAGGAAGGCGTCGCACACGGCGCAGTAGCTCACACCCCGGCCCTCGAAGGCCGAGATGCCCTCGATCCTGGGCGCGCGCTTGGCCCGGCCGGTGGCAAGCAGCACCGCGCGCGTAAATGCCGGGCCGCCCTCGGCCAGCTCGATTTTGTATCCCCCGGTTTCCAGCCACTCCAGGGCGAGCACCTCGTCCTCGCGCAAGTCGGCCCCCAGTGCCGCGCACTGCCGCCGCCCGGTCTCCAGCAGCGCCAGGCCGGAGAGCGGCTCCCCCAGGCCATAGAAGTTCTCGATTTTTTCCGCGCGCTCCAGGGCGCCGCCATCCTTGCCGATGACAGCCGCGCGCAAGCCCGCTCTGCATAAATAGAGCGCCGCCGAGCAGCCCGCCGGGCCGTGGCCCACAACCAGGGCGTCATATTCTTTTGTTTCTTTTGCTTGCAATGCCATTTTTTCACCTCGCTCGCATATGTTTAGAATGCCATAAAAAAAGGGGGAGTATCAATGTCTATTCTAGTCAAGCCAAAAAATTTCGAGGCCGAGGTACTGCGGGCCGAAACGCCCGTGCTGGTGGATTTTTTCGGCGAGCACTGCCTGCCCTGCCTGCTGCTGCGCCCCATCCTGCTGGCGCTGGGCGAGGAGCTCGCCGGGCGGCTGAAAATCTGCATGTTCAACACCGACAGGGAGCGCCGGGAGTCCGACGAGGACTACGAAGAGAAGTTCAAGACCATAGCAGAATACGGCGTGATGCACCTGCCCACCCTGCTGCTGTTCATCGATGGCGAGCTGAAGCGCAGGTTCATCGGCCTGCAATCCGGGGAGGAGCTGCTGGCGGCCTTCGCCGAGGAGGGCCTGGCGCTGGAGGCTCATGTGATTGACAAAGTTGAGAAAGAAGACGAAGGGAAAGTGTAAGCATGTAATTATTATATCGCGCAGCGGATAAAAATACAACCCCTTCTTTGGCCTCGGAAATGCAACGGCGGCCATGAACCGGGTTTACGGCCGCCTGTTTTGCCTTTGGGCGCTACTTGACGATGAGGTAGACCAGGCCGCCGAGTGCGCCGAAAACCGCGACGAAGAAGGTGGTGACCGCGATGCCGATGGATGAGATCAACGTGACCATGCGAATTCTCCTTTCGTTTGAATTTGGCTGCACGTCCAAATGCCTCCTGCCAATAGGATAGCGTATGACGGGCATATATGTATGTAGAATATTCTACAAACTTCAATATTTTTCAAAAAAAGCGCTTCGGCTTTTCCTGGCCGGAGCGCGTCTTTTGCTTTCGCGGGCTTTATCACAACAGCTCGATTCGATTGCGATAGTAACGGATCAACCCCTCCTTTTACATCAGAGATAGCTCTTTGGAGATGCCCTGCGGTCCATGGAGAGCTCATGCAAGCAGTGTCCGCTGTGACGCGCCCAGGTTGGGGCTTTCCTGCGTCTTTTCGCATTTACGCAGTGTAGACATAAGGACGCGGTAGGCCTCTTCCAGTTCTGGTTTTGTGTAATTGCTTGACATCACGCCTCCTCCCACAGCGAGAGCTGCCGCTGCGCCGCCTCAAATTTGCCCAGATACCCGAACACATCCTCCGGCCTGTATAAAATCCCCTGCGCCCTGCATGTGTCCCGAAAAATCTCCGTCAGCCGGGCGTGGTTCGGGCTGGTGCACTCGTAGCTGTTGCCGAAGGCCCGGATATAGCGCTGCTTCATGCCGGGGAAGTGCTCGTCCAGCTTGGCGTAGAAGAATTCCCGGTCGCCCTCGCGCATCGTCGTGCCGAAGCCGAAGCACAGGATTCCCCGCACCTTCGCCCGCACGCAGTAGTCCAGCAGGCCGTGTAAATTTTCTTCGCTGTCGTTGATGAAGGGCAGGGTCGGGCTGAGCCACACCACCGTCGGGATGCCCTCGTCGCGCATGGTCTCCAGCACGGCGAAGCGCTCGCGCGTCGTAGAGACATGCGGCTCTATGATCCTGCACAGTTCCTCGTCGAAGGTCGTCAGGGTCATCTGCACCACGCATTTCGTCTTCGCGTTGATGGCCTTGAGAATGTCCAGATCGCGCATTATTCTCGCTGACTTCGTCAGGATAGTCACCCCGAAGCCGCAGCGCTCGATGACCTCCAGGCACTGCCGCGTGAGCCGCAGCTCCTCCTCCAGGTGAATATACGGGTCGCACATGGCCCCGGTGCCTATCATGCAGGGCCTGCGCTTCTTTTTCAGCTGCGCTTCGAGAATTTTCACAGCGTCGCGTTTGACCTCGATGTCCTCGAAGCCGTGCTTCATCTGGTAGCAGGCGCTGCGGCTGTCGCAATAGATGCAGCCGTGGGTGCAGCCGCGATAGAGATTCATCCCGCCCTGCGGCGAGAGGATGGTCTTGTAGTCGGCGTAGTGCATTATATCTTCACCTCAATCCCGCATCTCTCCAGCGACTCTTGCAGCCGCGTCCTCACGCGCTCATATTGCGGCTTCCCGGCATAGAAGACCAGGTGCTCCAAGCCGTGCCGCACATGCAGTATGTCCTCCGCCTGTTCAAACAGGTCTTTGTCATGCTCGTAGCTGTCGAGAAAAGCCCTTCGATAGAGCCCGGCCATGTCGTCGCTGTGTTCCAGCTTCAATAACCAGGTCAGCAGGGCGATGTCGTCCATCCAGCACAGGGAGTGCGCGTCGTCCCAGTCGATCAAAGTGATTTCGCCGGCATGTACGAGCATGTTCTTTTTTGATAGGTCGCCGTGGTTGAGCACGGAGGGCACGCCATCGCATATTTTCGTCTGTTCACGTATTTCCCTTGCGATCGCTTCGAATTTGTCAGCAGAAAGTATATTTCTTTCAACCAGCCGCACGGCGTAATCGCCGAGGGCATCGTAAGTGAATTCGGAAAACGCCGTCCACAGTGCGGGCCTGCCGTCGCCAGTGTACCCGTAATTTTGCATTTTTATCTGATGCACCCGCGAGACCAGCGCCGCCAGCTTCTTATAGAATTGCAGGGCGTCGCTGCCGGACAATCCCAACCGGTCGGCAGTCGTTCCCGGCAAAAATTCCTCGATGAGATACCCTGTCGGGAAATATTCATCACCGGGGCTGAAAGCCAGAATCTCCGCATAGGGGATATTGTGTTCTTTCAGTTTTTGATTGACGAACAGCCGCTTGCCGTCCTCGGGCCAGCCCTTGGTGGCATAGACCTTGAAAATATACGCCCCGGCGTCTGTTTCAATTTTATAGACGCTGTTGTTCGTTTCATGCGCCAGTTTTTGAACGCGACGCGCTTTTTTGCCTGTCTGCGCTTCAAATGCTTTGACTATCACTCCCAATCCTCCCCGCTAAGCCGCCTCTGCAGCTCCTTGAGCTTCTTCCTGCGCACCTGAAAATCCGGCAGCACGCCCTCCACGATGGCCCAGAAGCGCGGCGAGTGGTTCATCTCGGTGATGTGCGCCAGCTCGTGGACGACCACGTAGTCGATCAGCGCGTCCTCGGCCATCACCAGCCGCCAGGAGAAGTTCAGGCTCTTCTGCGCGGAGCAGCTGCCCCAGCGGCCCGCCGCGCCGTTGATCTTCACGGCGCTTGGCGTGACGCCCATCTGCTTGGCGAAGTCCAGAGCCCGGTTTGTTAAATCGCGCTTTGCCAGCAGGCGATACACCTGCACGCAAGCGGCTTTAACGTCCTCTGGCGGCAGGCCCGGCGGCATGTAGAACGCCTCGCCGTCGAAGCCCACGCGCCTGCCGTCCTTCGCTACAATGGGATAGGGCCTGCCCCTATATATTACGCTATCGCCATAGTCCAGGGAAAAGCTCTCGCGCCGCGCCAGCCGCTCGTTCGACGCAGCCAATTTCTCTAAAATCCACGCCTCCTTCGAGGCCACATAAAGATCGATGTCGCGCTTTGGCGCCTGCAACGGCGCGCGCACTTCCACAGAGCCGTCGCGCACATAAATGGCGATGGTCTTCCGGTTGGAGCGGGTGAGTGTGTAATCTGTCACGGCCTTCTCTCTCCATGGCTGTTCTTATATGACATTATACAAGCCTCATGGAAATTGGTCAAGTTTTTCTTGAATATTCATGCCCGGTGTGCTACAATGAAAACACAATTTCAACATCACAAGGAGAATCACATGCAGATCAGCGTGAGCAGCTACAGCTTTTCCCGGATGAACACAAGCCCCGTCGAGCGCCTGCGCCTGGCGAAGGCGCTGGGCTTTGCCGCCATCGAGTTCACCGACGTGGACACGGATACGGCTCTCCGCCTGCGCGAGGAGAGCGAGCGCCTGGGCTTCCCCATCATCTGCTACACCGTGGGGGCCGATTTCCTGCGGGCCGCCTCCATCGAGGCCGAGGCAGAGCGCCTCTATGGCCAAGTAAACATCGCGCAGGTCTTGGGCGTACATCTTATGCGCCACGACGCCACGAAGGGTTTTCCCCCGCTTCGCGCCGCGCATTCCAGCTTCGCTGAAGCCCTTCCCCTGCTGGCGAAAGGCTGCCGCCTGGTGACGGAATACGCCGCCGAAAAGGGCGTAATCACTATGATCGAAAATCATGGATATTTCTGCCAGGACAGCGCGCGCGTCGCCGCGCTGGTGGGCGCGGTGAGCCACCCGAACTTCGGCGTCTTGGTGGACATAGGCAATTTCCTGTGCGCCGACGAAGACCCGGCCATCGCCACGGGGAACCTCGCCGCCATGGCCCTGCACGTCCACGCGAAGGATTTCCACGTGAAATCCGGCAGCGGCGACGACCCCGGCCGCGGCTGGTTCCGCAGCCGGGGCGGCAACTACCTGCGCGGGGCCATTATCGGCCACGGCAGCGTGCCCGTGCGGCAGTGCCTGGGCAATCTGCGGCGCGCGGGCTACAACGGCTATGTGAGCATAGAATTCGAGGGCATGGAGGACTGCGAAACGGCACTGGAGATCGGCCTGGAGAACCTTGCGTCAATGATGAATGCTTTATTCATGACCGAGCGCAGTCTGTAGGGGACGGCCTCCGGACGTCCCTGGGCGAAAAGAACAGGCGTTTTCTTAGGCCAGGGGCGTCGGGGACGCCGCCGCCTACAATATTTCTTGCCAGTCGGCTATTTCCCCATTAACTTCACCAAAATCGCCTTCTGCGCGTGCAGCCTGTTCTCCGCCTGGTCGAAAATTTCATCGGCGTGGGCCTCGAAGACGTCGAAGTCTATCTCCTCGCCCTTGTGGGCGGGCAGGTCGTGCAGCACCATGCAGCCGGGCGCGGCGGTGGCGACGACAGATTGATCGATCTGGTATCCCGCGAAGGCCCTGCGGCGCGCCTCCACCTCGTCGTCCTGGCCCATGGAGGCCCACACGTCCGTATAGAGCACGTCGGCCCCGGCGGCGGCGGCCAGCACGTCCGGCGTGCAGAGGAAATCGCCCTCCCGCGCGGCCCAGGCCATAAGGTCCGGGTCGGGGAAATACCCCGAAGGGCAGGCCATGCGCACCCTCATGCCCATTTTGACGCATCCGGCGATGAGCGAATTGGCCACGTTGAAACCGTCGCCCACATAGCACAGCGTCAGGCCCGCCAGGCGGCCCCTGTGCTCTTTGATCGTCAGCAGGTCGGCCACGATCTGGCAGGGGTGGGCGTAGTCCGTCAGGCCGTTGATCACCGGGATGCTGCTCCACTTGGCCAACTTTTCGGCTTTCTCCTGCTCAAAGGTGCGGATCATGATGCCGTCCAGGTAGCGCGAGAGCACCCGCGCGGTGTCCTCGATGCTCTCCCCCCGGCCCAGCTGCATGTCGTGGGGGCTCAGCAGCAGGGCGTGGCCGCCGAGGTCGGCCATCCCCACCTCAAACGAAACCCGCGTGCGCGTGGAGGATTTCTCGAAGATCATGCCGAGGGTCTTGCCCGGCAGCAGGGCGTGGGGCGCGCGGGCGCGCTTTTTCGCCTTGAGCTCGCCCGCCAGTTCCAGCAGGGCCGCGATCTCCTCGGGCGAATAGTCCATCAGGAGCAAAAAATCTTTTTTATCGAACATGACGCACACCTCTTCGGTTTATTTGGATGACCGCCCCGCCCTGCGGGGCGTCTCTCCACGGGAAGGGAATGTCTATTATATCATATTTTTTGGGGATGTCAACCTTGCATGAAGAAATACTGACTAAAATCAGGCTGCTGCTGCCCAAACGCGACCCCTGCGGCAACAAGGGCGATTTCGGCCACGTGCTGAGCATCTGCGGCTGCGAGCGCTACCAGGGGGCCGCCGTTCTGGCGGCGCTGGGGGCCGTGCACTGCGGCGCGGGTCTGGTGACGGCGGCCTTCCCCCGGCGGATTTACGCGCCGCTGGCCGCCAAGCTCACCGTCACGCCGCTGCTGCCCCTGCCGGGGAACCGGCAGGGCACGCTGCACGTCTCGGCCCTGCCCGCACTGCGGGAGGCCCTGCCGGGCAAGGCCAGCGTCCTGCTGGGCTGCGGCCTGGGCCTGAACGCCGACACAATTGAGATCGCACACACCCTGCTGGGGGAGATCGCCTGCCCCCTGGTGCTGGACGCCGACGGCATAAACGCCCTGGCGTCGTTCATAAACGACGCCGCACAGCATATGCATGTGCTGAAAGCATTCCCGGGGAGTGCCCTCGTCCTGACCCCCCACCCCGGCGAGATGGCCCGCCTGACCGGCCTGCCCATCGCAGAAATCCAGCGCAATCGTGAATGTGCCGCACAGCGCTTTGCTGAAGAACACGGCTGCGTACTGGTGCTCAAGGGGGCGCACACCGTCGTCGCCGCGCCGGGCCGGGAGGCCGTGACCTCTCCCCTGCCCCCCAACGACGGCATGGCCAAGGGCGGCAGCGGCGACCTGCTGGCGGGCATGGCGGCCTCGCTGCTGGCGCAGGGCATGGAGGCGTTTGATGCGGCGCAATGCGCGGTGCTCCTCCACGGCTTTGCGGGCATACTCGCGCAGGAAAAGCACTCCCGGCGCGGCATGACGGCCCTCGATTGCCTGGACGAACTGAAGGGGTTGCTTTCACTCTTTGAATGAGGGTGAATTTATGCGAAACAGGAATATGTGCGGATTCGCCATTGGCGAAACCCTCGTAGGGCGCGGCATCGCCACGCCGGGATGTAGACAAACCCGGCGGGCCAGTGGCTCGCCCTACGAGGGTTCCGCCAATGGCGGACGTGGAAAATCGATCTCTCTACTCGCATTCCCGTTCATGCTGCTTCTCCTCCTCGCTGCCTGCCAGCCCAAGCTCCCCCCGCCCCCGCCGGAGCGCTTCGCCGCGCGGGCGAATATCGCCTTCGGCGAAACGCGCTTCACGGCGGCGGTGGAGCAGCGCTGCCCGGGCTCGCTGCGGCTGGCATTCTCCGGCCTGCCGGAGCTGGAGGGCATGGTCATGCAGCTCGAGGGCGGCACGGCCATCCTGCGCTACGGGGAGCTGGAGCTCACCCTGCCCACGCCGTCGCTTCCGCGGGCGGGCGCCGTGGGCCTGCTGGGAGAGGCCCTGGCGCGGCTTGCGCAGCCCGCGCCGGAGAACTGCAGGCACGTGCCGGGCGGCTGGGAGATCACCGGCACGGTGGGCGTTCTGCCCTACACCGCCCGCGTGGACGCCGAGGGAATGCTGCGCAGTTTGTCGCTGCCCGGCGCGGGGTTGGTGATTGAATTTGGTTAATACTATTGCCGTTCTGAAAAACCGCTTCTATGCCTCTGCCGCCGATAGCGCTCAGCCGCTCACGCGGACACCCCTCGGTGCTGCGCACCGGTCCCCCACGGGGGCATTCTGACGAGGCGGCAGGATGTAACTGCAATTGCAAATGCATATGTCCGATCTGTCAAGATGCCCCCACTTGGGGGGCCGGTGCGCAGCACCGAGGGGGTGTCCGCGTAAGCGGCTGACCGCTATCGGCGGCAGAGGCATAAAAGTGATTCTTTTCACAGCTGAAATAGTATAAGCGCCCCTCCTTGGGTAACAGCCCCGTCGGGCAGAGGGGGTTGACACAGCCACAAAATTCCGCTATACTGTTGCTAACAAAAGCGACAGGATGGTGGATTTCATGCATCTAAAATACTTCGGCACGGCGGCGGCGGAGGGCATCCCCGGCATGTTCTGCACCTGCGCGGTCTGCAGGGAGTCCCTGCGTTTGGGCGGGCGCAACCTGCGCACGCGCTCCCAGGCGCTGGTGGACGGCCGCCTGCTCATCGATTTCCCGCCGGATACCTACGGCCACATGCTGCGCGGCGGGCTGGATTTGCCCTCCATCCACGCGCTGCTGATCACCCACGCCCACCAGGACCACCTCTACGCCCAGGATTTCGAAAACCGAAAGCCCGGTTTCGCCTACGTGGGCGATGCGGGCGCGCGCCACGAAACGCCGCTGCGCGTCTACGCCACGGCGAAGGCCATGGAGCACGTGCGCACTGAAGACAGGGATCGCATCGAGGAGCGCGGCATCACGCAGCTGCACGAGATCGCGCCCTTCGAGCCGTTCACAGTCGATGATTTTGTTGCAACTGCCATGACAGCCGACCACGGCGCGGCCTCCGGCCCGGTGATCTACGCCATCGAGCGCGCGGGCGCGGCCATGCTCTACGCCAACGATACCGGCTTTTTCCCGGAGGAAACCTGGGAGTATCTCGCCGGTGTAAAGCCCTATTTCAGCTTTGTCTCGCTGGACTGCACGGGCATGATCCGGCAGGACTATCGAAGAGGCCACATGGCCCTGCCCGCCAACGCCGAAGTCCGCGACCGGCTGATTGCCCTCGGCTGCGCGGATGAAAACACGATCTTCTGCGCGCACCACTTCTCCCACAACGGCGGCCTGACCCACGGCGATCTTGTAAATGAAGCCGCGAAGATAGGCTTTCTGGTGTCATACGACGGCATGGAGATTGAATTTTAATTGGGTGGTTTGGAGGGCCATGGCCCTCCAAGAGAAATAATTTTTTAGATCGGTTTTTTTATGGTTCGCAACTTAGCGCCGGAATATCCCGGCCAGCCTTTGCGCGAGCTGCTGGCCCTCCCCCTGCCCTGCGGCGGGCGGCGGCACTGCGGCAACTGCGGGGTTTTGCTGCGCGGCGCGCTCTCCCCCATCTCGCCGGAAGAGGCGGCATTTTTACAGAAATACGCGGCGCCGCCCGAAGATTTCGCCTGGCGGCTGGCCTGCTTTTGCGCGCTGCGCGGCCCGGCGGAAATCATATTGCCCGAGGTCGCGCCCGCCACAGCCAATACTCGGGGCGTATTGCCAGACTATGATGGCAGCTCACCTGGTTCACATGGCCTGGCCATCGACATCGGCACGACGACCATCACCCTGGCGGCCTATCGCTTCCCGGGGAAGACGCCCGTGAAAATCCTCAGCGAGATGAACCGGCAGAGCGCCTTCGGGGCCGACGTCATCAGCCGCATCGGTGGGGATCGCGAGGCGCTGCACGGCTGCATTCGCGCGCAATTGCGCGATATGCTGGCGCAAACAAATGTCGCGCCGGGGGACGTCAGCCGGGCGGTGGTCACGGGCAACACGGCCATGCTGCACTTCTTCGCCGGGCTCGACCCGGCGGGCATGGGGCGGTACCCCTTCACGCCGCAGAGCCTCTTCGGCGAAGAAATCGTCTGGGATTCGCTCCCCAACGCAAAAGCCTACCTGCCGCCCTGCGTCACGGCCTTCGTCGGCGCGGACATCGCCTGCGGGGCGCTGGGGGCTGGCTTTTCGCGCGGCAATTCGAATATTTTACTGGTCGATGTCGGCACCAACGGCGAGATGCTCATGCGCAGCAATGGGGCGCTGCGCTGCTGCTCCGTGGCGGCGGGTCCCGCCTTCGAGGGCGCGGAAATCTCCATGGGGATGCCCGCCCTGCCCGGCGCGGTCGACCGGGTCTGGGTGGAGCAGGGCCAGCTGCGCTGGCATTCGATCACAGCAGCTTCGCAGCCTTTGGGCGCGCCCGTGCGGGGCGTCTGCGGCACGGGGCTGATCTCGGCGCTGCGGGCCTTCCTGGAACTGGGCTCGCTGGACGAGACCGGGGCCATCCAGCCCCGCGAGGACGACCCCAACCTGCTCTGGGGCGAGAACGGCCCTGCTTTATGGCTCACCGGCAGCGGGGTCACAATCACGCAGCGGGACGTGCGCAAGCTGCAGCTGGTGAAGGCCGCCGTGGCGGCGGGCATCGCCACCATGCTGGACGAGGCCGGGCTCGCGCCGGGTGAAATCGAGCGGCTGTGGCTGGCGGGGGGCTTCGGCAGCTACCTCGATCCGTTGGACGCGGCTGCGATTGGCATGATCCCACAGGCTTTGTCTGAACGGGCCATTTCCGGGGGCAACCTGGCCCTGCGCGGCGCGGAGATGCTGCTGTTCTCGCGGGAACTGCGCGAGGATGCGCAGCGCCTCGCCCGGGAAACGCGCGAAATCCCGCTGGCGAATCACCCGGTTTTTCAAGAGGCGTTCATTGACGAAATGGGCTTTCCGGAATGACTGAATTGACATTTATTGTCGCCCCCGGAGAGGACGACAGGCTCATCAAGACCATCCTGCGCGCGCGCGGGGTTTCCGTCAGATTGACGAATCAGCTCAAGCGCGTGCCGGGCGGGATGCGCCTCAACGGCGGCGCGGTGGCCCGCACGATTGACCCGGTGAAGGCGGGCGACGTGCTCACGCTGCGCATCCCGGAGGACGCCGAAACCCTTGAAGCGATTGACTTTCCGCTGGACATCGTCTATGAGGACGGCGACCTGCTGGTGGTCGATAAGCCGCCCACCCTGCCCATGCACCCCAGCCACAACCACCAGGGGGATACCCTGGCCAACGCCGTGGCGGCCCATCTGGCAAAAAAAGGGGCGCAGGCGGCCTTCCGCGCGGCGGGGCGGCTGGACAAGGGGACGTCCGGCCTGGTGGTGTGCTGCCTGCACAGCTACGCGGCCTCGCGGCTCAACGGGCGGGTGGAGAAGATTTATTTCGCCCTGGCGCACGGGGAATATCACGGCGCCGGGACGTTCAAAAACGTACTATATCGGCCTTTCGCCCACCGCACGCTGCGCGCCTGCCGGGACTATGACGACCCCCGCGCGCCCGGCGACGAGACGGCCGTCACCCACTGGGAGGCGCTGGGTTATCGTGAGGGGATCAGCCTGCTGCGGGTGCGGCTGGAGACCGGGCGCACGCACCAGATCCGCGCGCACTTCGCGCACCACGGGACGCCCCTGCTGGGGGACGACTACTATGGCGCGCCGCCGCGCGAGGAGCCGGGGCACTTTCTCCACTGCGGGGCGGTGAAATTTATTCACCCGGTGACGGGGGAGGACATGCAACTCGAGACGGCGCTGCCAGAGCGCTTCGTCAAAATGACGAAGCTTTTTCGCTTATCGATAAACGATAATTGACTCGCACGGAAGATGTGCGCTAAACCCCTGTTTTTTCGCGAAAACGGGTGTTTCCCGTCCATTTCACAGTTTGTTCACATGTCAGAAAACCCCTGTTTTCCCGTCGAAAACAGGGGTTTTCGCTTCAGTTCACGCAATTTTTGAGAGGCGAAAATTTTGTTGGTTTTACACCCGGCAAACTGCACAAACGTGCAATGACTAATCTTCGCTGCTGGAGCTGAACACGACCTCGTCCTCGTCGCTGTAGTCGTCCTCGGCCTCGGGGGCCTCGTCCTCCAGCAGGGCGCGGATGGACAGGCTCACGCGGCGCTTCTCGAAGTCTATGCCCACCACCTTCGCGCGCACCACCTGGCCGATGGAGAGCTCCTCCTGGGGCTTATCCACGCGGCGGTCGGCGATCTGCGAGACGTGGATGAGGCCGTCCACGCCGGGCAGCACGCGCGCGAACGCGCCGAAGCTGGTGAAGCTGACCACGGTGGCCTCCACCGCGCTGCCCACCGGGTGCTGCGCGCGCAGGACCTCCCAGGGGTTGTCCTCAAGCTTGCGGTAGCCGAGGGAGATCTTCTTCTTTTCGGGGTCGAGGGATTTGATGTAGACCTCGGCCTCGCCGCCGACTTTCAGCACCTCCGAGGGGTCCTTCACGCGGCCCCAGGAGAGCTCGGAGATGTGCACCATGCCGTCCAGCCCGCCTATGTCCACGAAGACGCCGTAGCTGACCAGGGACTTCACCTTGCCCGTGATCACCTGGCCCACCTCGGCGTTCTCCCAGAAGCTGCGCTCGGCGGCGCGGCGTTCCTCCTGGGCCGCGGCGCGGATGGAGCCCACGGCGCGGCGGCGCGGCTTGTTGACCTCGATCACGCGGAAGCGCACGGTCTGGCCCTTCATGCCGTCCAGGTTCTCGCCCCGGGGGGTGCCCGTGAGGGAGGCCGGCACGAACACGCGCACGCCGCCGGTCATCACCAGTACGCCGCCCTTGATCACGTCAATCACCTTGCCCTCGAGGACCGCGCCGTCCTCCTCGGCCTGGATGATGTTCGTCCAGGCCTGGCCGGCGTCGAACTTCTTCTTGGACAGCTGCACGGTGCCCTCGGCGTCGTTGGTCTTGAGAATGATGAGATCGATCACGTCGCCGATCTTGACTTCCTTGGCGGGGTCGGCATTGGGGTCGTTGCTGTATTCGGACGCGGCGACGTAGCCGGTCTGCTTGCGGCCGATATCCACCTGTATCTCGGACTGGTTCACCGCGGTGACCACGCCCTTGACCTTCTGGTCGGTGCTCATGCTGTTGAGGGATTTCTCCAGGGCCGCCGTGAAGTCGTCCAGCGGGGGGAAGTCCTCCTCCTGGGGCGCTTCGTCGGCGGGGGGAGCCTCCTCAATCACAGCGGCGGCCTCCTCCATGGGGGCCTCTTCGATGGGGGCGGCCTGCTCCGGCATGGCTTCGGTCTCTGGGTTCAGGGGCTCTTGGGTTAGCTCGGACATGGTTGACAGTACCTCCTTTATTGTGCGCGCCGGGGTGGACGCGCCCGCCGTGCAGCCGATGCTGCGGAACCTGGAAAGCCCGCTCTTCAGCTGGTACAGGTCGCCGCTGCCCTCCACCAAAAACGAGGGGCACAGCTCACCGCACACGGCCAGCAGCTTGCTCGTGTTCGAGCTGCGCCGATCGCCAATGACGACCATGGCCTCGCATTCGCCCGCGAGCGCGCGCGCCTCTTCCTGGCGGGATTGCGTCGCACAACATATTGTATCAAATATTTTCGCGTTTGTACAGAGGCTTTTTAGAATTTTTATACTTTTTTTCCATTCCTCTGCCCGGAAAGTGGTCTGCGCGACGGCGATCACGGGTAAATCGCGCAGATTTGGGCGTTCGAGCAGCAAAGCCTCCAGTTCATCGGCGCTGCGAACGGCAAAAACCGGGCCCCTTGCGTAGCTGCGTATGCCCGCCACCTCGGGGTGACCGGGGTCGCCCGCGATAATAACGGGCACTTGCGGAGTGCCCGTGGGGGCGTTCTCGCCGGAATGCCCGGCCACGAGCTCGTGGATGCGCTTGACGAAGGGGCAGGTGGCGTCGCAGACAGACAGGCCCAGCGATTCGATCTCAGCCATAACTTCTTTTGATACGCCATGCGCGCGAATGACCAAAACATCGCCCGGCGAACACTGCGCCGGAGCGTCCACGACCTTCGCGCCCAGCGCAAGCAGCTCGTCGATCACCTGCCTGTTATGGATGAGCTCGCCCAGCAGCGTGACGGGCGTTCCGCCGCGCAGAAGGCCATGGGTCATATCCACCGCGCGCCGCACGCCGAAGCAGAAACCCGCGGACTTGGCAAGGGTGATGGGCATTACTCGTGCCCCTGCTGCCACAGCGCCCTGATTGCCGCCATGATCTGGTCCGTGGCGGCCTGGCTCTGGCGCTTGTTGGGGGCCTCCCCCAAGCCCAGTTCGGCGAAGGGGATCACCGGGCCAACACGAACCGTGACCTTGTTGCGCAGCTTCAGAGGGCCGTCGTGGTAGATGGCGCAGGGCAGGACGTCCGCCTTGGTGCGCCGGGCGATCATCGCCACGCCGGACTTGCCCTCCTTGGGCACGCCGTCGTGCGAGCGCGTGCCCTCGGGGAAGACGCCGAGACCATAGCTGCCCTCCGCCATGGCCGCTAGGGCGAAATCCAGGGCGCGGCGGTCCACGTTGCCCCTATCCACCGGGAAGGCGTTGGCGTGGGTGAGGATGGTGGCCGCGAGCTTGTTCTTGAACAGCTCGATCTTCGCGATGAAGCGCCAGCGCTGGCGCGTGGCCACCATGAGGAACGCGGGATCGATGGAGTGCTGGTGGTTGCAGGCCAGGATCATGCCGGAGGCGCTCGCGGGCAGGTTTTCGCGGCCTTTCACCTTGATATTGTACATGGCATGTCCCACCACCGTGACAAATGCCATCTCGAAGCCGTAGAACTTATACGGCTTCACCCTGTCCCAGGGGAATGCGAAGGGCTTGCTCATGGTTGGTCTCCCTTGCTATTCTTGATGTTGCGGGCGGCAACTACTTTTGCGCAACTAAGGTTCGCAAAAGTGCCGCCCCTACAGGATGTGCTTTCGCGCGAGGAACGCCGCAACCGCCATCGGCGTGCGCATGGAGTACCGCCTGCGGCGGCAGTGCTCCGCACCACCCCCGCTTCGCGTCCCCCCAAGGGGGGACCTTTGGCAAGGTACGCGCGTTGGCGAAATTGCCGGGCGGCAAGAATGCCGCCCCTACTACCATGTCCGCGCTAATACTTGACAATTGGATAAAGGTGTTTGAGTTTAGTTCGAGCGTCTTGGGTAGAGAACTGCCAGTCGACACCGCGTTGTGTAGCG
>WRDW01000023.1 GCA_009779995.1 Oscillospiraceae bacterium
CATTGCCCCAACCCCAGGATAACACCGGGATGCCCTTGTCAATCGACGCTTTGACGGCATTCGTTACTGTGCGTAAATTCTCTTTGATATATGCCGGGGAGAGATAGACACAATCGCGCCCAATGGCGGCGAAGGCTCTCTTGATCACCTGCGGCGCAAAAAAACAGGCGGTGAAGCCGCTGTCGGCGGGCTTTTCGTCGAGGATATCATACATGGGCGTGAACATGTCGCCCGTGATGGCAGAAAAGAAATGCATCCCTTTGTTGCCGTTCTTCTGCGCAAACATCGTCAGCGCATCTTCGTCAAAGCCCACAAGCTTTGCCACAGAGCACAGTGCTGAGGCAAGAAAATAGTTCTCCCAGTTTTGGATGCGGCGGTATTCCGTGATGCGATTGCCGGTGCGCGGCGGTTCGCCGCCCGCGAAGGGGTCAGCAATGGCGTCGGAGGGCAGTATGCCGCCCGGATGCAGAGTTTGCGCCAGCTTCATGATTTCGGGTATTTCCTTCGGGCTGTAGCTCTCCGGCTGCTTGCCGGTTTTTTTTGCGGGCTCACTCATGGTGATTTCTCCTTCATTGCATGTGATAGCCCCATTATAACACAGATTTTCACCCCTGTGTTGTCCGGGCGTTCCAAATTTTGTAGAGACGCACGGCAATGGAAAGCGCGTCGCTTCGCGAGCGCTCTGCACAACCACCCCGGCCTGCGGGCCACCCCTCCACGGAGGGGAATGAGGGATTGTGCACAAACGATTGCTCGTGACGATAACCCGTTATCGCCTAATCCCATTCCCCTCCGTGGAGGGGCGGCCCGCAGGCCGGGGTGTTCGTCTTACACAAAGAACCCCTTCGCCTTCCCCACGATTTCGGCGCAGCGGCGCGCGGCTTCCTCCATGGAGGCCCCCGGCCCGAAGGCCCTGTCCGTGCAGGCGTAGAGCTTGATCTTCGGCTCGGTGCCCGAGGGGCGCACCACCAGCCAGCTGCCGTCCGCCAGATAGAGCTTAAGCACATTCGAAGGCGGCAGGCCTTTGATGCCCGCTGAAAAGTCTTCGATTGCAACAACAGTTTCGCCCTCCAGGAGCGAGGCGTAATTTTTGCGCAGGCGCATCATCCAGTTCGAGATTTGCGCCGCGCCGGCCGCGCCCTTGGCCTCCACGTTGAGCACGTCCTCGCAAACAGGGCCGTATTTCGCGTACAGCGCCTGCAGCGCCCCGTGGAGGCCCAAACCCTGTAATTTGTAATACAGCGCCATCTCGGCCACCAAAGCGCTGGAAATCACGGCATCCTTGTCGCGGCAGGCATCCCCCGCCAGGTAGCCGTAGCTCTCCTCGAAGCCGAAAATACAGTTGTGCTCACCGCTGGCCTGCCATTGGTCCATCTTTTCGCCTATATACTTGAAGCCCGTGAGCACCAGCTCCGCGTGGACTTGGTTGTCCGGGTGTTCGCACACGCGCTGGGCCAGGGTGCCGGTGACGATGGTCGTAATAATCGCCGGATTGGGCGGCATACGTCCGGCTTCTCTATAGCTTTGGATGACATAGCCGCACAGCAGCGCGCCTATCTGCGAGCCGGTGAAGGGGACGTACTGCCCGTTCTCGTCCAAAGCCAGCACGCCGATCCTGTCGGCGTCGGGGTCGGTGGCGAAGATGACGTCCGGCCGCAGGTCCTTCGCGATTTCCAGGGCCGGGCCGAAGACTTCAGGCTCCTCGGGGTTGGGCTTTTTCACCGTGGGGAAGCTGTGCGCCGCGTCCTGGTATTTCTGGCTCTCGGCGATGTGCAAATTGGAATAGCCCAGCCGGGCGAGCATGTCGGTCACGGGCGTCAGCCCCGCCCCGTGCAGGGGTGAATAAAGCAATTTCAGCTCGCCGCCACGCGCCACAGACATCTCCCTGCGCAGCAGGAAGGGCTCTATGGCCCGATAGTAAATCTCGTCGAAGGCCTCATCCAGCAGAACAATCTCGCCAGCTCCCTGCCCGCCGGGGGCCCCGCCGCCTGCCTGCGTATCGAACAGGTCAAGGGCGTTGATCTCGGCCAGGACTTCACCGGCGGCCTCGTCGGTGAGCTGGCCGCCCGTGGGGCCGTAGGCCTTGTAGCCGTTGTATTCCCTGGGGTTGTGGCTGGCTGTGATTACAATCCCGGTGTGGGCTTTTAAATGTCTTACCGCAAAGCTGAGCATGGGCGTGGGCCGGGCCTCGGCGAAGAGATACGCCCGGAAGCCGCAGGCGCTTAAAATCCCGGCGCTATGCTGCGCAAATTCCCGCGAGCACAGCCTCGTATCGCAGGCGATACACGCCTTTAGCTGCTCGCCGGGGTGCTTTTTCACGAAATAATTCGCCAGGCCCCGCGTGGCGCGGCCCACCACGTAGTGGTTCATGCGGTTGCTGCCCGCGCCTATCACCGCACGCAGGCCGCCCGTGCCGAAGGCCAAATCGCGGTAGAAGGCGTCGGTGCGCAGCGGCTCGTCAGCCGCAAGGGCTTCCAGCGCGGCCCGCCAGGGGTCGCCGCCGGGGATATGCGCCAGCCAGCGCGTGTACTCGATCAACGCCTCGTTTTTGGCGATGAGCTGTTTGCGCCGCGCCGCGCAGTCCGCGCTGCGGCCGGGGTCGGCGGGCGTGTTGAAAGCGTAGTCCAGCAAAGCGTCGAGGGTCGTTGTGGCGACGTGCAATCTTGTGTCGCTGGAGGCGTAGTAGATGGCTAACTCGTTGCCTTTCACGGCAACACCGTTGCAGAAGGCCACATTCGAGACGTCGCCCACGCGCTCCAGGCCCAGGGGGGCCAGCAAATAGCCCGATGGCGCGGCGATCACCCGCCAGGGCTCGCTGAGATCAGTGACGAAGAGATTGAGCACATAGCGCAGGCCGGCCGCCGTGTTTCGTACCCCGTGGGCGATGTGCAGCCAGCCCTTCTCTGTCCGGATGGGCGGGGCCCCCGCGCCGTTTTTCGCCTCGGTGATCTGGTGATACATGCGTGGGCTCACCAGCGTCTCTTCATTGATCTCGGCGTTTTCGATGTCAGGGCATGTCGCGAAGCAGATGCCGCCGCCGCTGCCCGCCTCGATGAAGCCGTCCTGCGGGCGGGTCAAAAAGGCGTATTGGCCGTTCACAAGCGCCGGGAAGAGCGTCACATTCCTCTGCTGGGACTTCGCTTTCAGGTTGGGCAGGCGCTCCCAATGGAGCAAATCCTTTGTGCGCGCGATGCCGCAGGCCGCCACCGCCGCCGAGGGGTCCGGGCCGCGCGGGTCCTTGCTCTCGGAGCAGAACAGGCCATAGATCCAGCCGTCCCCGTGCGGCGTCAGGCGCATGTCGTAGACATTGACCTCCTCGGGCTGGGTGTCCGGCAGCTCGATAATAGAGTGAAACTGAAAGCCCTCGGTGGGCCTGCCGCTGCTTGCCAGGGCGAAGAAGGATTTGCGGTCATTGCCCTCCACCCTGGGAACCAGCCAATACTTCCCCCGGAAATAGAGCGCCCCGCTGTTGAACACGGCGTTGACCCCCAGGCGTTCCAGGCACAGGGGGTTGGCGCCGGCGTCCAGGTCGAAGCGCCAGCTTGGCGGCACATGCGCCCGTGTGAGCACGGGGTTGGCCCAGCGCTGATATATGCCGTTGTAGGGCCCCACGGGCCTATTGAGCCGGGCGGTGAGCGACTTGTGTTCATCGAGCAGAATTTTCGCTTGTTCTGACAGCATAATGGCCTCCTTGGATATTTATGCTTTTATTCTATCCCGAAATGGCGGGGATGTCAAGAGCCGCACGTTTTGTGCGGCTCTTTTGTGTTGAATATGAAAATCATGGAATTTCTCTTCCGCCCGCATAATCGCGCCCCGCGCGCCCACAATACTACCGATGCTTTGAGGTAGAGAATGTGCCGCTACGCTAAAACAAGAGATGCGGGAAATAGTACACCCGCCAGAGCATTCATTAAGAAGAGCCGCATTGAATGTGGCTCTTTTTTCATGCCCTCCCGCGATCTTCCCGCGTAGCGGGTTTTGGAACCCCCCTTATTTGATGCGTTTTCTCAAAAACACGCTGAACCAAAGCCAAAGTAAACTCAGGATTGTGACCGCAACCATACACCATGCCATGTTGTGCACTAAAAAACGAACGCCATAAAACGGGGTGGAGAAAAAAGTAAGAATGAGGACGGAATTCCCGGGCCGCAGAACTATTTTAGCGAAATTGATGACCGTAATCGCACAGGAGGACAAAAAGGTGACGCCCGAGATCACGCATGAAAATGTCAGCCGCTTCCGCTCGTTCTTGTTCAGCGCCAGGTACAGCGCCCAAAAGGCGATATAACCAGCGGTCGTCAGCACATGATAAAGTGTGGCGGGGTTGCCCATGGAAACGTCAAAAAGGTTGAGCGCATATGCCGTGGCAACGGCAAGTGCGGTTGCTGCGATCCAGATGATTCTCTTCATCTCTGTTTCTCCTTTATCCCAAAAAGTCCTTCAGCCGCTTGCTCCGGCTGGGATGCCGCAGCTTGCGCAGGGCTTTGGCCTCGATCTGCCGTATGCGCTCGCGGGTGACGTTGAACTCCCGGCCCACCTCCTCCAGGGTGTGGGGGTGGCCGTCCTCCAGGCCGAAGCGCATGGCGAGGACTTTTTCTTCACGGGTGGTGAGGGTTTTCAGCACGTCGCCCAGCTGCTCCTTGAGCAGCAGCATGGAGGCCTTGTCCGCCGGGGCGGGTGCGTCCTCGTCGGGGATGAAGTCGCCCAGCAGGCTGTCCTCCTCCTCGCCGATGGGGGTCTCGAGCGAGACGGGCTCCTGGGCCACGCGCATGATCTCGCGCACGCGCTGGACCTCCATCTCCAGGCGCTCGGCAATTTCCTCCACAGTGGGGTCGCGGCCGTTTTCGTGCAGCAGCTGCGTGTTGGCCTTCTTCACTTTATTGATGGTCTCCACCATGTGCACGGGGATGCGGATGGTGCGGGCCTGGTCGGCGATGGCCCGGGTGATGGCCTGCCTGATCCACCAGGTGGCGTATGTGCTGAACTTGAAGCCTTTTGTATAGTCAAACTTGTCGACAGCCTTGATGAGGCCCAAATTGCCCTCCTGGATGAGGTCGAGGAATTGCATACCCCGGCCCACGTAGCGCTTGGCGATGCTCACCACCAGGCGCAGGTTGGCCTCGGCCAGGCGCTTTTTGGCGTAGGGGTCGTCGTCGGCGATGCGTATCGCCAGCTCGATCTCCTCCTCCGGGGTGAGCAGGGGCACCCGGCCTATCTCCTTCAGATAGACCTTCACCGGGTCGTCCAGCAGCTGGTTCTTGTCGTCCACGGCGATGCCGAGGTCGGTGTCCTTCGGCGGCTCCAGGTCGAAGTCCAGGGTGAGGTCGGCGAAGTCGTCCACGATTTCGATGCCCTGCTTCTCCAGGGTCTCGTAGAGCCTGTCCAGCTCCTCCAAATCCACGGCGTTATCCAGAAACACCGCGTCGATCTCCTGCGCCGTCACCTTGCCGGTGGCCACCCCCTTATCGATGAGGGCCTTCACGCTGCCGGCGTTTTTTTTCTCTTCCATGTCATCCTCCGTTGTTGTTGTTGTGTATTTGTTTGGCGAAAGCGGGGTGGTCGTGCGGAGGCGACACGCATTGCGCCTACCCCTTCTTCAGCCTGGCAAACATCTCCAGATAGCCCGCCTCGTCCAGCTCGCCCACATTGACCCTCTCCAGGCCGGCCTTCTCCGCCAACAGCTTTTGCGCGCAGCCCTCGCATTCCTGCCAGGGGTTGGAGATGCTCTCGCATGATAGCTTCATGCGCATCGCCTCGTTTTGCTCAAGCTCGGACAATATCCCAGTCAACAATTCGTGTTCTATGCCCTGGGCGTTCTCAAGCCGCGAAAAGAGCTTTTCGGCCAGCTCCCGGTTGAAGGGGGTGACGAAATCCCCCGGGGATAGTGTTTCCCGCAGCTTCAAATAAAAATCGGGGTGGCGCAGCAGCAGGCCAAGCAGGCGCTCCTCCGCCTTGGCGGCGGCAGGGTGCAGGCCGCGCTGGGGGTCGGTTTTCAGGCTTTGCCTGTCCTGCATTTTCATGAGCTCGCGCTGGCGGTCGCGCGCCTGCTTGCGGTCGTCTTTTTTGCGGGCCTGTTCCGCCTGGGCGAGAATCGCCTCTTTGCTGACCCCCAGCTCCTCGGAGAGCCGCGAGGCGTAGATGTCGCGCTCGATCCGCGTGCAGCGGGCGAGAACCCGCACCGCCTCCCGCAGATAATCGGCTTTCCCCGCCGGGATAGATAAGTCCAAATCTCCGCGAACGCGAAGCAACTGAAACTCGATCTCGTTGGCCGCGCCCTCCAGCAGCTGCCGGTATTTTTCGGCGCCGTAGCTGTGCAGGATCTCGTCCGGGTCCTTGCCGCCGGTGAGCTTGAGCACCCGGAGCTTCAAATTTGTCTGGCCGAGCACCTCCAGGGCCCGCTGGGCGGCGCGCTGCCCGGCCTCGTCGGCGTCGTAGCTGAGCACCACCTCCTCGGCGTAGCGGGCCAGCAGCTGGGCCTGCTCCCGGGTGAGCGCCGTGCCTAAACACGCAACGGCCTGCGTGAAGCCGAACTTGTGCAGGGCGATGACGTCCATGTAGCCCTCGACTAAAATCAACCGGCCGTTCGCGGTGTTCTTGGCGAAGTTGAGGGCGTAGACGTCGCGGCCCTTCTTGTAGGCCAGGGTATCGGAGGTGTTGATGTACTTTGCTTCCTTGAAACCGTCATCCCGCGCTGCCGCCTCGCCCAGTATCCTGCCGCCGAAGGCGACGACGTTGCCCCGCAAATCGAGAATCGGGATCATCACCCGGCCCCGGAAGCGGTCGTAGTAGCTTGTCCTGCCGCCTTTGTCGCTGCGCGAGACCAGGTTGGCCTCCGCCAGCTCCTCGGGTGCGTAGCCCTGTGCGCGCATGTGGTCCAGCAGGCCGCTCCAGCCCTCGGGGGCGTAGCCCAGGCCGAAGTGCTTCACCAGCTGCGGGCTGAGCCTGCGCGCGCCCAGCCAGTAGTCCAGCCCCGGCGAGCCCGGCTCCTTCAGCTGGGAATAAAAATACTTCGCGGCCTCCCGGTTTGCCGATAATATGCGCAGGCGCTTTTTCGCCAGGCCGTCGTCGTAGTTGTCCTCGGGCAGCTGCATACCCACGCGCTGGCTGAGGGCCTTCACGGCCTCTATGTAGTCCAGGCGCTCCATGCGCATGAGGAACGAAACGGCGTCGCCCCCCGCGCCGCAGCCGAAGCAATAGAAATGACTGGTATCTGTATACACGGCGAAGGAGGGGCTTTTCTCGCTGTGGAAGGGGCAAAGCCCCATGAGCAGCCGCCCGCTGCGCCGCAGGTTGACATAGGGCGAAATCAGCTGCTCGATGTCCGCGCGCAGGCGGAGTTCTTGGAGATAGGCGTCTGGGATGGCGATTTATATCCCTCCTTTCCGCGAGGACACCCCCCGGCCCTTCGGGCCACCCTCCTCGCAGGCGAGGGGGGCTTTTTTGTGGTTCATCCGTAGTTTGTGAAAAGAGCACAGATAGCACCCCTCGCTTGCGAGGGGGGAGGCCCGTCAGGGCCGGGGGGTGTCCAAGCGAGAGGGGTGACACCCCTACAGTATCCCCCACCCCTTGGGCACAAAGCACCCCTCGAACGTGTGCACCGCAAACCTGTCCGTCATGCCGGCGATGTAGTCGACCGAAGCGCGCTCGGGGCCTTCCTCCTGGCAGATTTGTTGGTATTCCCCCGGCAGCAGGTCTGCATGAGTGACGAAATAGTGGTACAGCCAGGTGATCATATCGATGGCCTTGCCCTCCTCGCTCTTGCACAGGGGGTTTGTGTAAACCTGCGCGAACATGAAGCCGTGCAAGGCGTCGAAGGCGGCGGCGATTTCGGGCGTGAGGGTGATCGGTGTGCAGGTTTCCGGGGAGGAGGCCTCGACGCAGGCGCGCACCAGCGTGTTGACACGGGCGCTCTTATTTCTGCCCAGGGCGTCTTGAATGGGCGGCGGGATGTCGTCCCCAACCAGCACGCCCGCGCGCACCGCGTCGTCGATGTCGTGGTTGATGTAGGCGATGCGATCCGCCAAACGCACAATCTGCCCCTCAAGGGTATCGGCCAGGGGGCCGTTGGTGTGGCGCTCAATGCCGTTGCGCACGGCCTGCGTGAGGTTCAGGCCGCTGCCGTTTTTTTCCAGCTTGTCCGCCACGCGCAGGCTCTGCTCGTAGTGCCGGAACGGGAAGACGCCGTCCAGGGCGCGCTCCCCCGCGTGGCCGAAGGGCGTGTGCCCGAGGTCGTGCCCCAGGGCCACGGCCTCTGTGAGGTCTTCGTTCAGGCGCAGGGCCCTTGCGATCGTGCGCGCGATCTGCGCGACCTCGAGGGTGTGCGTCAGGCGCGTCCTGTAGTGATCGCCCTCGGGCGACAGAAAGACCTGTGTCTTGTGCTTGAGGCGGCGGAAGGCGCCGCTGTGCAGTATCCTGTCCCTGTCGCGCTGGAAGGGGGTGCGCAGCTCGCAGGGGGGCTCGGGGCGCGCGCGCCGCGCCTCATCGGCAAAGGCGGCCCGGCGCGAGAGGGTCTCACGCTCCAACGCGCACAGCATTTCGCTGATGGTCACGGCCTGTCCTCCCCTTCCGCGGGCGGCTTCGCCGCCGCTACACCCATGTTATACGCGCGCAAACCCGGAATTCCTGCAAGAAAATCATGAAATTTTTGCTTTTTTCATTTTTACCCCTTTTATTTCTTCGGCGTATCCTGTATAATAGAACTTGGATCAGTATAGGTTGCGGAGGAGAGCGGCGTGGAAAACAACGAAAAGCGCAGGGTGGCCCTGACCATCTGCGGGGTGGACTATATCCTGTTGTGCACGAAGGACGAGGAATACATGCGCTCGCTGGGCGCGCAGCTGCACGGCGATATCACACGTATGCTGCGGGAGAACGGGCGCACTTCCGCCACGCAGGCGGCGGTTCTGTGCGCCCTGCAGGCCATGGACGAGGCCCGCGAGGCCCGCACCACCGCCGAAAATTTGCGTGCCCGCATCCAGGACTACCTGGAGGACGCCGCGCAGATGAAAAAGGAGGCCGAGCTCTCGCGCCACGAGGCGGAGCAGCTGCAGCGGGAGAACGCGGAGCTGAAACGGGGGAAGAGTTCATGAGAAGAATTCTTCTCCTGGGGCTGGCGGCGGCTGTCGCTGTAGCCGTAGCGAAACAGCGCCGAGTGCACACACACCGCCGCCTCGGGGAACAGCGCGGCAAGAATCTGTTCGTCCAGCACAACGCCGCTGTCTGGCTCCGCAAGGCAGTAGCATCCCCGACGCACCCGGTGCGGCATCCCCGCCTTGCAGAGATCGGCCCCGTGTCCCTCGCAAGCCCGGCGAACTTTCCGCCAACTCCTTCGCAACCAGTGTCGGCTGGACAATTAATGTTTCAATTCAACGGGTGTGCCCCTATGGGCCCCTATCTCGCCCCTACCGCCTGACAATATCCGAAATCTCATCAACCAACACAAGATAGTCCCTCGCCCCCCGTGCGTCCTTGTGGGATTCGATCACAGGCAGAACGGGCCTTGTGCGCCAGTAGCTCTCGTCGCGGGCCCAGGGCGCGCCCCGGGTATCCACCGCAATGAAATCCGCCGCGCAGCCCCAGAGGTCGCCGCCGAGGCTCTCCGCGCCGTCCAGGGCCGCCTGTCCGGGGATCATCACGTAGATCGGGACGCCCGCGGCCTCCTTCGCCTCGGCGACGAAGGAGCGCAGGGCCTCGTTTCGAGCGGCTAAAATGAGCGCTTGGGCTTCTTCGCCGTCGGGGTCGATTTCAATTTGGCCGGGGAACACCGCGCCCTGCAAATTGCCCTCGGGGAAGGCAACGCCCGCCAGCAGCAGCTCGGTCGCCCCCTGGGAGACCCCCTCGCGGATGACGGCGAGCAGGTACTCACGGGCCTCCGGGGCGTAGGGGTTGAGCCAGCGCCGGCCCTGCCCGTCCGCCCAGGGGAGCTCGGTGCCGCGCTGGAGCACGGCGGCCTCCGGCATGGCCCCGGCGGCCAGGGGGTCGTCGAAGCAGTGGATCACGCCCACGATGCGCTGCCCGGCCTTCTCCCGCAGGTCGCGCATGGTCCAATAGGTGCGGTAGCGCATCTTCTGGCTGGCGTTGATACGTCTTTGCTGCATCAGGTTGGAGGGGTAGGAGATGTAGCCCCCGCCGTCCTTGAGCGTGACGACGGCGGCGGTGGCCCCCAGCTCCCCGGCCTGGGCGACAAGCCTGGGGGAGTCTTCATTTCTATCGAGCAATCTCAAAGACACATAGAAGCTGCGCAAAGGCGGGCCCTCGGGCGGGGGCAGCGTGGGCTCCTGTGTCGTCGCCGTCGGCTCCGGCAGCTGTGTCACGGAATCCGGCGGCAGCTCCGAGACCCGCAGCAGGGTCTCCGTGATGATAAAGCCCCAAGCCAGCGCCGCCACCAGCAGCAGGCAGCCCAGCGTGAGACGCAGCGCGCGCCGGATTTTCATGCGCCGCCGCGCCCTGCGCCCCCAAACATGCTCCTGGAAGTCCTCCTCGGACACGGTGCCAATGGGCTGCTGGAGGGTGAGCTTATCGGGGTTTTCATTTTTGGCTTTTTTGGGCATGTGGGTCTCCTACACAAACAAAATCTCCCCCTTGAAACCCGTGAACGCCAGCGCCAGCAGGCCGGTGTAGATCAGCGCGGCGGGCACGCCGGTGAACATGGGGGGGATGGCCTTGTTCTGCTGCAAAATGTGCAGGCCGCTGTTGATAAGCATGGTCACGATCAGGAAAGCCGCGCCCGCGCCCAGGCCCATGCCTATGGCGCCGGGCAGGCTCTCGCCCATCTGGTGGGCCAGCAGGGGGACGCCCATCACGATGGTGTTCAGCGCGCTCATGCCGATGCGCCGCAGCAGGATGGGCCGGAAGGGAGCGGCCTTCAGCGGCAGCAGCACGATCACCCCGCAGGTGACGAGGTACAGCACAAGCAGCACCCCCCCGTAGAGCGCGGCCAGCCAGGCGTATTCAAAAACAGATAGCAGCCCGGAGAGCCAGTGGCACAGCCCCGCCGCCGCGCCGGAGAACAGCGACACCAGCAGCGAGGACATCAGGATCTCGCTGTTGCGCTGCGCGGCCCGCAGCACCTCGGAGGCCCCAAGCCCCCCGCTGAACAGCAGATTGCGCAAAAACACGGCGTAGGACGCCGCGGTGAGCATGGATAGGATGATATCTTTCATTGGGAAATCTTCTTTCTTGGTTTACGCTGTCTGTAGGGGACGGCCTCCGGACGTCCCTGGGCGATTCAATCGGATCGTCTTTTGCCGGGGACGTCGGGGACGCCGTCCCCGGCAGCCGTTTACGCCTCCGTCCCCCGGAATTCGTCCAGCAGCTCCTCCAGCTCCAGCTCCAGCAGGATGTCCTCTATGGGGATTCTTGGTCTGGGCGGCGGCGTCTCGGGCGCTGCCTGCTCTTCTTCTATGCCCTCTTCAGGCTGCTTTGCTTCATCCACTTCCTCAAGAATTTCTGCGACAGCCTCATCGAAGCTCTCCTTGTCGGGTTCCTTATTTTTCATTTCATGCTCATTTTTCGTTTCCATGGCCTCGCGCACCTCGGCGATCAGCAGCTGGCGCGTCTTCTCCAGGCGCTCCAGGCGGTCCTCCGGGGCGAGCTCCAGGGCCTTTTCGGCCCCCCGGTAAATGCCCCGCACCGAGAGCGCCCGCAATGCGGCCTTGAGCAGGGCCGCCATGGCCCCCAGCAGCAAAAAGCCGCCGAAGGGCATCCACGCGCCGCGGATGCGCAGGGTCTGCGAGAGCTGCACGCCCCCCAGCGAGCCGTAGCCCAGCAGCTCGCGCACGCCGCCCACGAGCAGCGCCGCCGCGGCGTAGCCCAGGGCGTTGGCGAGGGCGTCGCGCAGGGCGTCGCCGGGCGTGTGGAGGATGGCGTAGCGCTCGCAGCGCATGGCCGTGAGAGCGTTGACCGCCATGAGGGGCAGGAACACGCGCAGCGGGGCCAGGGCGCTGGCCAGGGCGGAAAGCGCCTCGGAGGCGGACAGGTATTCCATCAGGTTTTCCAGCAGGAAGGCTGCCGGGCAGGCAATGGCCAGCCCGATGGCGGTGTAGACGGCCGCGCGCAGCCACTGGGGCACCCGCTTCATCAGGGAGGCCAGAACCTCGCAGAGAACTAAGTGCAGTCCGGCCAGGATGGAGACCAGCAGCGCGCCCTGCAGCGTGGTGGCCGCCACGATGATGGCCGTGAGGCCCGCGGCCTGCACGAGCACGGGGTTGTGCAGCGCGGCATCCGCCAGCCAGCGGCGGGAGGGCTGTGCCTTAGGCATTGTCGGCCTCCCTCCGCTGTTGCTCTTCTTTTTCTTTTTTGCTTACAATTTCCAGGCGCTCCTCGGCGGTCATGGCCTCCACGCGCTCGCGGAACTCCTGCTGGTTGCGTATCTCCGCCTGCAGGCGGTAGAGCAGGGGCATGAAGGCATCCGCCAGCAGCACGGCGAACCATACGGTCTCCTCGTAGCTGCCCTGCTGCAGGTTGCCCAGCTGCCGCATCGTGACGCACAGCAGCCCGGCCAGGGACCCGAAGCCCAGGCGCGTGTGCCACCGCTGGGGCATGATGGCGGGATCGGGCAGGAGGTACACCGCCGCGAACAGCAGGCTGCCCGAGCACAGCTCCATCCCCGCCGAGGCCAGGCGCACGCCCGCGCCCGCGCCCGTCACCCGGGGCATCAGGAAGCTCAAAACGGCCACGGTGACGATGAAGGCCAGGCTCACCAGGGCCGCGCCGCGCCGCTTTTTGATCATGAACGAGGCCAGCAGCGCCGTGGCGATGAGCAGTATGCAGCCTGTCCCCATGGGCCCCGCCGTCTGGCCCAGCAATATGCCGCTCAGCTGCCTGCCGTCCATCACCGAGCGCCCCTGCTGCAGCATACGCGCCAGGGACTGGTTGTAGAGCGGCGGCACCTGCGCGGAGGGTAAATAATTAAAGACGGTTTTCGGGAAGCACACGGTGAGGAAGGCCAGGCCCGCGGCGGCGGGCGTGAAGGGCGCGTGCATCGTGCCGCCGAAGGGGATCTTCACCACCAGCACGGCGAATATGGCCCCTATGGCGGCGTACACCGGCGCGGCAAAAGTTGACTTGACCTCAGCGGGGAGCATACAGGCGATCCATATGCCCGTCACCACGGCGTTCCAGTCGTCTATGGTGCGTTTGCGCAGGATCAGCCTGGCGGCGGCCCACTCGCACAGCGCCGCCGCCAGAGCCGCCACCACGGCGGTGCGCAGGGCGTTGGCGCCGTAGTAGTAGCTCCCCACCAGCAGCAGGGGCAGGCTCATCAGCAGGGAGGCCAAGTTCCAGTCCCGGGCCTCCCGGTTGTCGGCAAAGCGCTGTCGCCAGCGCGGGGTTTCGTCGGGCATGGGGTCTCCTTTAATGCAGAATACGGCCCCTATGGCCTTTTAGGCCGTTGAATGCGGAATTTTGTCGCTCCGCGGCGCTCTAATCCCCAAGCCCCACTCCGCTTGCGAGGGGGGATGTCGCCACTAACGGCTCCCGCAGGAGACGTTGGCGACAGGGGGGAGCTTAATTCGCCAGCGTCAGCCGCGCCGCGACGGCGTAGTGGTCCGAGGGGATCATGCCGTCGTATTCGTCCCGTATCACCCAGAAGCGCGCCGTCTCCGGCTCTCGCAGGTAGTGGTTGGCGAAGACGTAGTCGATCACGCCGCTGCCGCCCGGCCGGGTGGAGCCCGTGTCGGCGTCACCGGCGGCGGCGCGCAGGTCGAGCAGGCCGCCCGCCGCCAGGTACTGCGCGGGCACGCTGTCCGGCGGGGCGTTGATGTCCCCGGTGAACACCGTGGGCAGGTTCATCCCGTTGATGCGGTCGGCCGTTAGCCGTGCGCTGTTGATACGGGCCGCGGGGCCCTTGTGGTCGAAGTGCGTATTGAAGTGCGCGTAGGTGAAGCCGGTCTCTTTGTCTTTCAGCACGGCGTAGCCCGTGATGCGCCAGATCTGGGCGTCCCAGCCGCCGGAGGGGGTCTCCGGGCGCTCCGAGAGCCAGAACACGCCCTCCTCCACGAGGTCATACTTGTCGCTGCGGTAGAGGATGGGCACGCCCTCCCCCAGCCCCGCGTGGCGCCCCTTGTCGCAGGCCATGGCGTATCCGGCGCCTTTCAGCTCCCGCTTTAACAGGCGCCGCCAGCGCGCGTGGGCCTCCTGGAAGCCGATGCTGTCGGGCATCGTATCCAGGACGCACTGCACCACGGCCGCCTGGCGCTTTGCCATGCCGCCATAGTAAATATTGAAGCTCATCGCGGTGATCTCCTGGGTCATCGTGTCCGGCGCGTCGGAGATTACAGGCGGCTGCGGCGGGTCGTGCTGCGTGAGGTCTTTTGCGCAGGCGGCGAGGCTTAACAACAGCGCCGCGCATAGGAGCACTAGGCATGTTATTTTCATGGAGACCCTCCTGACATGAATCCCATTCTGTACGAAATGCATGTATGCCTTATTATACCATGGTCCGGGCGGAATGTAAAGAGGGAAATGCGAAAGCCCCCGCTTCGGGCAGGGGCCTGCGGCAGAAATGCTTCAATTCGCCAGCGTCATCCGCGCGCACACCGCGAAGTGATCCGACGGGTACATGCCGTCGTACACATCGCGTATCACCTTGAACTTGGCGCAGCTGCGCATGTAGTGATTGGCGTACACGTAGTCGATCACCGAGCCGCTGCCGTCCTCCCGGTAGCCGTGGAAGGTGAGGCCCTCGTCGCTGTCCACGGCGGCGAAGCGCAGGTCGGTCAGGCCGCCGGTCATGAGGTACTCCATGGGCAGGCTGTCCGGCTCGCAGTTGAGATCGCCGGTAAGTACGGCGGGCAAACCCAGCGCGCCCATCCTGTCGGCCATCAGCCGCGCGCCGTTGGCCATGGCCGCCTCGCCCTTGTGATCCAGATGCGTGTTGAAGTGCGCGTATGTAAAGCCGGAGTTCTTCTCTTGCAGCACGGCCCAGCCCGCGATGCGCGGGCAGGCGGCGTCCCAGCCGATGGAGGCTATTTCCGGCCGCTCGGAGAGCCAGAACACGCCCTCCTTCACCAGCTCGTATTTGTCTTTGCGATAGAAGATGGGCGTGCCCTCGTGCAGGCCGAACACGCGGCCCGTGTTGCAGGCCACGCCGTAGGTGTTCCCAAGGTCTTTCACAAGCGGGATGCGCCACAGCTCGTGGGCCTCCTGCAGGCCCAGGCTGTCGGGCAGTTCGTTGAGAATCGTCTGCACCACGCCGCCGTAGCGCCTGCGCAGGGCGTGTTCCCCGCCCGTGCTGGTGAGCACGTTGAAGCTCATGACCTTGAGCTCCCGCGCCATCGAATCCGGCCTGCCCGGGATGGCGGGCGGCTCCGGCGGGCCATAGAGTTCACTGTCCCCGCCGCGCGGATTAATGCCATGGGAGGTCAGGGGCAGCAGGCGTTCCAGGGAATTGCGCATGAAATTCATGGTCCGTTCGTTCATAGCACCCTCCAGTTGCGCCGCGATGTCTATTTAATGGGTTTCCTTCCAACATTTCAGTATTGCGCACAGCCCGTCCGTTTTATATGATATTACTAGGTGCTTTGTCAGTACCGCAGGAAGGAAACGCAATATGAGAATCGAAGCCATCACCCGGCGCAAAATCGTTGTGGAACTGAGCGCCGAGGACATGACCACCCTTGACATTACCTACGAGGCCCTCGACTATGCCAGCGTGGAGACGCGCCGGGTCATCTGGGTCATACTCGACCGTGTGCGCGAAAGCACCGGCTGCGACATAGACCCCTCGGGCCAGCTGCTCATCGACGCCATGCCCCGCCCCACCGGCGGCTGCATTTTATTTTTTACCCTAAGGGGCGGCGAAGCCGAACCTATCGCCGAACCCATCGCCGCCGAGCCTGTCGCGGCGCAGCCAATCGCCGCCTGCCCGCGCGTGCTGCGCAAGCAGGAGCAGCTGCTGGCCGCCTTCGAGTTCCCCGGCCTGGACGCCCTGCTCGACTGCGCGGGCGCCTATGCCCGCGCCCTGCGCATCGGGGAGGAGCGGCTGTTCGCCCGCAGCGAGCTCTACTTCGAGCGCGGCGGCGAGCGCTGCCGCCTGCTGGTGTGCCCCACCCAGGAGCCCGCGGCGCTGCGCAAGTTCTTCTCGGAATACGCCAGCGTCTGCGGCGAGGACGCCTTTGCCGCCCAGCACACCCGCGAGCACTGGCGGCGCGCCGGCGATCCCGGCTTCTGCTTTGAAAGCCTGAGCGCGCAAAAGGCGGCGCAATTGCCGCGCAGGCGCATCGTCACCGCCTTCGCGCCGGGGAACGTGTACGCTTCAATTGACAATTGACAATTGACAGTGCAGCGTAGCTGCCATGACCGAAGGGAGGGCAGTTGATACTATTCCCGTTCTAAGATAGCCCACTGCAATGCCTCTTCCGCCGAAAGCGGTCAGCCGCTCACGCGGATGCCCCCTCGGTGCTTCGCACCGGCCCCCCACGGGGGGCATTCTGACGAGGTGGAAAGAAAACTATAAATCAACAGAAAAATTTTCGATCTGTCAAGATGCCCCCCGTGGGGGGCCGGTGCGAATCGTCTCCGCAGGAGACGGGATCACCGAGGGGGGTTCCGCGGAGCGGCTGACCGCTTTCGGCGGCAGGTGGCAGAACCTAACGCCCCGCCCACTCCGGGAAAAACGCGAAGTCGGTGAGCAGGAAGTTCTTCGGCTCGAAAATCTCCTTCTCCAGGGCGCGGAAATCGACTTTTCCCATGGGGGTGTAGGGGATCTCGTCCACCGCCCGGTAGGCGATGGCGCGGTCGCGCTCGGGCAGGCACTTCAGGCACAGCTTGTCGATGTCCAGCAGCAGGGCCCTCTCCTCCTCGGGGGTTTTGCCCCGGTATTCCTCCCGCAGCACCACGAAGGCGCTGGGGATGGCGCCCGCGGTATCCACGCCCAGGGGGACGCCCACCACGGCGGCCACCTGCACGCTCTCGTGGTTCATGATCACGTTTTCAATGGGCGAGGGGTGCACCGTGTGGCCGTCCGGGCGCATCGTGGAGCGCTTGTAGCGGTCGATAAAATAGAATACGCCGTTCGCGTCCAGGTGGCCCATGTCGCCCAGGCGGTAGAATTTCGTGCCGTCCGGGGCGATGTAGGTGATCTCCTTCGTCTGCTCCGGCAGCTCGAAATATTCCTCCATCATGTTGCGGGAGCTCACGCACAGCTCGCCGTCCACGCCGAAGGGCAGCTGCTCGCCGGTCTCGGGGTCGATCACCAGGGCGGTGCACTGGGGCATGATGTAGCCCACGCAGCCCTGGGCCCGCCAGGGGAAATCGCTGGTGGCGGGGTCGTAGGAGGGCATCACCGCGATGGAGCCGCCCAGCTCCGTGGAGCCGTAGCCCACGCGCAACCCGGCCGTGGAGCCGTTGCGCGCGAAGCAGTCGTTGATGCGCTCGATGGAGGCCAGGGAGATTTTGTCCCCCCCGGAGACGGGGTTTCGAATAAACGCAAGCCTCTTGCTCTTGCCCTTGAGCTTGGGGTGGTTGGCCAGCTGCTCGTAGAAGCGCGGCACGCCCAGGAAGGTGTTGGGCCTCAGCTTGAGGATCATCTCGGCGAACTTGTTGGGGTCGAACTTCGGCACCAGGAGGATCTCCAGCCCGCCGCAGAGCGTCACGTGCATCCCGTTCATGATGCCGTAGGCCGAAAAGAAGGGGATGAAGCCGCCGAAGGTGTCCCGGCGGCGGCGGTCCTGGGGCTCCACGGTGAAATACAGGCCGGTGGCGGCGGAATTGAGGGCGTCGTGGGTGAGCACCGCCCCCTTCATCAGGCCGTCGGCGGAGGTGCCGCTGGTATACACCACGGCAGCCACCATGCCGGGGTCGTTGATCGCGCGGATGTCCTCCTTGAAGGGGTGGTCGGCGACAAAATGCTTGTGCCAATAGTATTTGCCCCTCGGCTGCATCTGCGCCGGGTGGCTTTTGGTGAACTTCTTGCTGCGGTCCCCGAGGACGAAATAGCCCAGCAGCGGCTTGGGCTTGAAGTTTCCCTTCAGGCTGTCCGTCACGCTCACGAGGATCACGTGCTCGCAGGGCAGCTTGTCCAGGATGGGGTCGATCTTATCCGCCGCGAGCAGGTCCAGCGTGATGAGCAGCTTGGAGCGGGTCATCCGCGCCCGCTCCAGGATTCCCTCGGGGTTGGTACGCGGGTCGGCCAGGTTGACGATGGCGCCGATGCGCCAGCAGGCGTAGATATATACGATGGTCTCCGGCAGGTTGGGCATGGCGAAGGTGACGTAGTCCCCCTGCCGTATCCCGTAGCCGAACAGCGCGCGGGCCACCCGCTCCACCTGCGCGTCCAGCTCGTTATAGGTGGTGCGCACGCCCACGAAATTGATGGCGTAATCCTCGCGATCCTTTCCGTGATGCCTGCCGAACATGAAGTCATCCGCGTTGCGGTTCGCGCGGCCAAAGGGCCGCTCGCCCCCGGAAAGCGAATAACACCCCAATTCGGCCCCGGTAATCACTCCCAAATTTTCTCTCCTCCTCAAATGGTATTGGCTTGCCGCCAGAATAGCATTATACGGCATGGAGATTAAAAGCGTATTAAAGCGCAGATTTTGCCTGGCAAGCCGCCATTTTCGCCGCCGCCCGCAGCCGCGCGATCGCCCCGGCAGCGTTGTCAGAAGAAAAAATCGCGCTGCCCGCCGCGAAGCAGTTCGCGCCCGCCCGCGCGGCCAGCCCTATCGTGCGCCCGTTGATGCCCCCGTCCGCCTGGATGATCACGTCCAGGCTTCTGCGCGTGAGCTCCTGCCGCAGGGCGGCGATTTTGGGAAGCATGTCAGTCATAAATTCCTGGCCGCCGAAGCCGGGCTCCACCGTCATGATAAGAACCATGTCCAGCGCGTCCAGCCAGGGGAAAACGCTCTCCACGGGCGTGCCGGGGGCCACGCTCAGGCCGGCCATTTTGCCCGCCGCGTGAATTTTTTTCAGGGCCTCCCGCAGGCAATCGCCTTCCATGGCGTCGATGTGCACGGTGAGCATATTCGCCCCGGCCTCTATAAAGCTCTCTATATGCCGCTCCGGGCGCTCGATCATCAAATGCACGTCGAAGAACAGCCCCGTCCGGGGCCGCAGGGCCGCGACGGCCTGCGCGCCGAAGGTGATGGCCGGCACGAAATGCCCGTCCATCACGTCCAGGTGGAGCCAATCCGCCCCGGCGCGCTCCATACGCGCGGCTTCGTCCCCCAGGCGGGAGAAATCGCCGGAGAGGAGGGAGAGGGCGATGAGGATGTCAGTCATAAAATCACCACATATAGAATAATTGCCAGATTGCAGTCGCGACAATGAACAGTTCGAGGGCGCTCACAATGCCCCCGGCGATAAGCAGCGGCTTGCGGGCTTTTCCCGCCAGCGCGCCCGCCAGAAGCAGGGCCGGGCCCATAAGCAGTATCGCTACTATTGCATAGATAAACAGGTTGGTGGGATCAAAATACATGAAGAAGAATATTGCCAGCCCAGCGGCGCACAGCGCCCCGCCGATGGCATAGAAAAGCCTGCGGGCCTTTTTCGCGAACAACCCGAACAATACCGCACCCGCGCCGAAAAACAGCGAGAGCGCCGCCAGCGCGGTGTAGAGTTGTTCTTGGATATAGGGGATCATAAAATACCTCGCTGTAGGGGACGGCGTCCTCGACGTCCCAGGTTGAAAATGCAAGCCTCTTTTTTGGGACCGGGGACGTCACGGAGGCCGTCCCCTACGATGTGCGCTACCCGTACAGATACTTCTCCTGCGCCTGCGTCAGCACATCCAAGCCGCAATTCATGCTCGCCAGCTTGCGCCGCGCGACATCCAGGTCGATCTCCCGGGGCACGGGCAGGAGCTTTTCGGCAAATTTGTCTTCGCGATGGTCGGCCAAATATTTCGCGCTCAATGCCTGGATGGCGAAGCTCATGTCCATGATCTCCGCCGGGTGGCCGTCCCCCGCCGCGAGGTTCACCAGGCGGCCCTCGGCCAGCAGGTGCAGCCAGTTGCCGTTCGGCAGCCGGTAGCCCATGATGTTGTGCCGCATCCCGCGGGCTTCAATCGCAAGGGCCTTCAGGCCGCGCACGTCAACTTCGACGTCGAAGTGCCCGGCGTTGCACAAAATCGCGCCGTCCTTCATCAGCGCGAAATGCGCGGGTGTGATCACGTCCTTGCAGCCTGTCACTATGATGAACAAATCCCCTTCTCTCGCAGCGTCTTCCATGCGGGCCAGCGTAAAGCCGTCCATGATGGCTTCGATAGCCTTGATGGGGTCAATTTCCGTGACGATCACTTTCGCGCCCAGGCCCTTCGCGCGCATGGCCACGCCCTTGCCGCACCAGCCGTAGCCCGCCACGACCACTGTTTTGCCCGCTATAATGAGATTGGTCGTGCGGTCTATGCCGTCGAAGACGCTCTGGCCCGTGCCGTAGCGATTGTCAAATAGGTGCTTGCAGTCGGCGTCGTTGACGCGTATCATGGGGAAGCGCAGCCGCCCGGCGGCGTCCATGGCTTGCAATCGGAGAATGCCGGTGGTCGTCTCCTCGCAGCCGCCGATGACATTGCCCAGTAAATGTGGATAGTCTTCATGCAGCTTAGCGACAAGGTCCCCGCCGTCGTCGATGACGATGTCCGGCCCGGGCTCCAGCACGGCGCGCACGTGGGATTCGTACTCTGCGGCTGTCACGCCATACCAGCCGAAGACATTTATATTGCCTCCGGCCGATGCCGGATTGCCCTCGGCCAGGGCCGCCGCCACGTCGTCCTGGGTTGACAGTGGATTGCTCCCCGTGACCCACATCTCCGCGCCGCCCGCCGCGAGGACCCGGCAGAGGTAGGCCGTCTTGGCCTCCAGGTGCACCGAGAGCGCCACGCGCAGCCCCGCGAAGGGCTTTTCCCGGGCAAACTCCTCCTCCAGGCCGCGCAGCAGCGGCATGTTGCGCCGCACCCAGTCGATCTTCATATGCCCCTCGGGGGCCAGGGCGGGGTTACGGATTTGGCTCATTCGGAAGGTGCCTCCTGTTCCAGTTTTTCGCGCAGTTCCGCCAGGGGCGGGAAGGCTTTGATTTCGGCGGCGTAGCGCAGGGCTTTTTTCACGTCTTCGTCATCAACCTTTGGCCCGTAAGGATAGTTCACGTCTTCGTTGTAGCGGCTTATTAAATTCCCAAGTTCGGTAAGCTCACGAAATCTGTCGTCAAGCGCTGCACACATCTCAATCAGCTCAGGCATGTCCTCGCTGTCTGTTGGTTTTTCTTCTGTTCGATATACCAAAAAAGCCTTCAGATATTTCTGCGCTGCCTCATGGCAATTGAAGCAGGCAAACGCAAACGACGCAGGAACGATTTCTCTATAATTCTCAGCAAAATTCAGGTTTCTATCAGCAAAGCGAAACCAATCCTTTACATACGTGTTCCAATCTTTAGTGCGTTCGTCCATCATGAATCCTCCCACCAAGCGCCCGGCAGCCCTTCGCCGCCGAACTCCTCGGCCAACAGAATAGTCGTAATATCTCGCGATCTGTAGCCCCAGCGGTACTTGTCATTCAGAATCCAGCCTTCATCCTCCAAAAGGGCCTGCAATTCTTCGCGGGCCTCTTCACGTTCAGCCAGGGCCTGCAACACATTAGAGCCACGAAATACATTGTCAAAGCCGCTTTTTAGAGAGCTAAACAAGAACATATTGCCCAGCATAGGATAACATGCCGCGCTCTGCGTCAGTTCATTGGTAGACATCGCCTCCAGAATATCTGCGGGTATCTGTACCGCAGCGCGCATCTGCGTATTACTTTCAAGCTTGGCCCATTCCTTCATGCCGGGGCGCAGGGGATATACATAGCCCTCATAGTCTATCGGATAATAGACGCAATCCGGGATTGACGGATATGGTATCCGCCGCAGGACAGGGATCATGCTGAAGGAAGAAATCACAGACATCGTAAACATTAAAATCGAGGAAACCACAATGACTAAAGCTTTTTTCATGGGTTACACAACCTTTCCGCAATCCTCTGCGCCTCCCAGCGGATGCGCTCCTCGTCCAGTCTCGTCAATTGGCCGTTGTCCAGCAAAATCTCCCCGTCCACCAGAACGGTCTCCACTTCGTTGCCCTGTGCGCCGTAGCACAGCGCGGCAAGCAGGTTCGAGCGCGGGGTGAAGTGGCTGTGGTTCAGGTTCAGGATGGCGAGGTCGGCCTTCTTGCCGGGCTCGATGGAGCCGATTTCACCGGCCAGGCCCAGGGCCTTCGCCCCGCCCATGGTTGCGATATGCAGGCCCTGGGCGGCGGGGACGCACTCTGCATCCTCGTTGACGCCCTTGTGCACCAGGCACAGATAGCCCAGCTCGCGGATCATGTTCAGGCTGTTGTTGCTTGCCGCGCCGTCTGTGCCCAGGGCCACGTTGACCCCCGCCTCAAGCAGCTTTTTCACCGGGGCCGCGCCGTTGGAGAGCTTGAGATTGCTCACCGGGTTGGTGGCCACGCTCACATGATATTGCGCGGCGATGGCGATGTCATTCTCAGTCAGATGCACGCAGTGCGCGGCTGTCACGGGCAGCTCGAACAGGCCCGCGCTCTCGAAATACTCAAATGGCGTCTTGTTGTATTTTTCTTTGATTTGCGCGTTCTCGTCCCGGCTCTCGCTGATGTGCGTGTGGAGCCCCACGCCCAGCTCTCGGGCGCGCTCGACGATGAGCCGGATATACTCCGGCGCGCAGGTGTAGGGCGCGTGCGGGGCCAGCGTGAAGGTCAGCCTGCCGTTCTCAGCGCCATTGTATTTTAGTATATCACTCGCCGCGGTGTCCAGCCTGGAAAGCCCGGCGGGGTCTGTGCCGGAATCCCCCAAAAGGCCCTGGGAGAGCACCGCGCGCACGCCGCTCCCGGCGCAGGCGCGCACGATGTCCTCCATGAAGAAGTACATATCGTTGAAGCAGGTGGTGCCGGAGCGCAGCATCTCGCAGGCGGCCAGCATGGTACCCCAATAGCAGTCGCCGGGTTCCAGGTTGTCCTCCATGGGGAGGATGTTGTCAAACAGCCAGGTCATGAAGGGCAGGTCGTCCGCGCGGTGGCGCAGCAGGGTCATGGGGCTGTGGGTGTGGGCGTTCACCAGCCCGGGGATCACGAGCCGGTCCGCGCCGTCGATGATTTTTTCCGGGAGAAAATCCATGGGGGCCTCGCCCACGAACGAAATCCTGTCCCCCTCCACGCCCACGTCGCACCGGCGAACCGCGGGGAAGCCGGACGCCCCCTCGGGCAATGCCGCGTAAATATTCTTGAGTAAAATTTTCATTGTGACGCTCCTTTCCATGCTTATCCAATTTAGTATACCACAGAACGCAGCGTAGTGCAAACTGAATTTTTGCAAATGCGGGTCAAGCTGGTCTTCTGTGAGTAAGGGTGAGAAAAAGCGCACGAGGAGCTCCGCCGCAGCGGTGAGGGAGCAGTGCAGGGCACGCGCGCCAGGGGAGCCGCGTCTTTGTGGACGCCGAAGTCGGCTTGCGGCTATCCTGTGCAAACGCTCCGCCGCAGCGGCGCATTACCGGCCCCCTTGCAAACCCCAAAAAAACAGTGTATAATACCCCCGGAGGCGATTATCACATGTACCCTGAACGCATGGCGGCCCTGGGGGATATTCTCCCCCTGTGGGGCATATGCGAACACGAGGGCCGGGCGGTCATATCGGCGGCCTTCCCCTATCTGCTGCCCGAGGAGCGCTACGCCGGGCGCAGCGTCTCGCGCTACGCCGTGCCGCGGGACTACCACGCCATCTGCGGCGCGCGCCTGGAGCGGGCCTGCGCCCTGCTGCGCGCGGCCTGCCCCGGGGAGGAATTTCACCCGCACTGCGACAGCAACGCGTTGCCCGAAATTGAGCTCGCAATAAAAGCAGGCCTGGGCCTGCGCGGCAGGCACAATTTGCTGATTACGGAGAAGTACGGCACTTGGGTGTTTTTGGGGGAGATTATCACTACGGCAAAGCTAACTGCCAACTGTCAATTGTCAACTGTCAACTGCGAAGCCTGCCACGCCTGCGTTCGTGCCTGCCCTACCGGCGCATTGACCGAAACCGGCTTCGACAAGGCGAAGTGCATCTCTTTTATCACGCAAAAAAAGGGCGATTTATCGCCGGGGGAGACCCTGCTGCTGCAACAGGCGAATACCGCCTGGGGCTGCGACCTGTGCCAGGAGGCCTGCCCGCGCAATCACGGCGTAAAAATCGACCCCCTGCCGGAATTTTTGATAGACCCCGTCGCGCGCGTCACGGAACGCACGCCCTTGGAGGGACGGGCCTATGCCTGGCGGGGGGCGGGGGTACTGCGCAGGAATCTCGCGTGTATTTCATGAAAACCCTTGCTTTTGCGGCGCTTTGCCTTTATAATGGAATTAGTTTTGTTAGGGAGGACACACCATGATCCTGAAGCTCGAGGAAAACCGCGTGTGGCGGATGTATACCGGCGGCAAGCTGCTCGATGAGCTGCATGGCCGCGCGGGCGAGGACGGCTGCTGCCCCGAGGACTGGCTGGCCTCGGTGGTGGAGGCCATCAACCCGCCGAGAGAAAACCCGCCGGAACACGAGGGCCTCAGCCGGGCGATACTCGCCTGTGGAGAGACGGCATATTTGCGCGATTTGATTGATACCCCCTTCAATGTCCTCACGAAATTCCTCGATTCCGCCGTGCGCCTGCACATTCAGGTGCACCCGGATAAGGAGACAGCCCGGCGGCTGTTCCACTCGGAATACGGCAAAACCGAGGCCTGGTACATTTTAGGCGGCCGCGAGATAGCCGGCGAAGCGCCGTATATCTTGATGGGCTTTAAAGAAGAAGTCACGCCTGCCATACTGAAAGACCTGTTTGACCGGCAGGATACCGAGGGCATGGCGGCGCTGCTGCACAAGATTTACGTCAGGCCCGGGGAGGTCTATTTCGTCCGGGGCGGGCTGCCCCACGCCATAGGCCCCGGCGTACTGCTGCTGGAGGTCCAGGAGCCCACGGACTACACCGTGAGCCTGGAGACCCTGGACGCCCACGGCAACGAGGTGCCTGCGCAGCTCATCCACCAGGGCCTGGGCTTTGAGAAAATGTTCGAGTGCTTCCACTATGTCAGGCAGAGCTATGAAGAGCTCCTCGCCAGCGTGCGCATGGAGCCGAAAGCGCTCTCGCCCGGGCTGGAAGAGCTCATCTCCTACGATGACACGCCCTGCTTCTGCCTGCGCAGGCTGTCGATCTCAGGTGTCTGGGAACAGGCTTCAGGGGAATTGCCCTACACCCTGGCTGTCACCAAGGGGGAGGGCACTGTCAGCGGCATCGCCGTGAAGCAGGGCGGCTGCCTGTTCGTGTCGGCTAATCAGGAGGCATATGTAATCGAAGGCGAAATGGAGATATTGCAATGCCTGCCGCCGAGGGGGGAGAACCAATGAACTTTACCTGCGTCAATAACAGCACCGGCGCTTTGGAGGGCTTCTGCCTGGTGAAGGCCGTGGAGCAGAAGACCAACGTGAAGGGCCAGGCCTTCCTCGACCTGACGCTCATGGACGCCGGCGGGGAGGTCAACGGGAAGCTCTGGGACTACCGGCCCGAGCTCCACGGCACGGTCAACATGAACGACCTGGTGAAGGTCCGGGGCACGCTTTCGGTCTACAACGGGCAGGACCAGCTGCGCGTGGAGCGCCTGCGCCGCGTCACCGAGAAGGACGCCGTGCGCATGGAGGACTTTGTCCCCAGCGCCCCGCAGCCCGGCGAGGAGATGTTCCTGGAAATCAGGGAGACCGTGGAGGGCTTCAGCAATGAGCCGCTGAAGCTGCTTGTGCTGTCCATCCTGGACGAAAAAGAAGACATCCTGCTGTACTGGCCGGGGGCCTTTCGATTGCACCACGCCGTGCGCAGCGGCCTGCTGTGGCACACGCTTTCGATTTTGAAGCTGGCGCAGGCAGTGGCGGCGCTCTACCCACAGGTGAACGCCGACCTGCTCTTCGCCGGGGTGATCCTGCACGACATCGACAAGACCAACGAGTACGACGTCCCCGCCACGGGCCTGGCCATGGGCTACACCCTCAAGGGGAACCTCGTGGGCCACCTGGTGGGCGGCGCGGCGTATATCGCGCAGAAGGCCGCCTGCCTCCCGGAGGAGGCGCCCCTGCCCCGCGAGACCCTCCTGCTGCTGCAGCACATGCTCATCTCCCACCACGGCGAGCCCGAGTTCGGCGCGGCGATGCGCCCGCTGTTCCTGGAGGCCGAGATCCTAGCCGAGCTCGACCTCATGGACGCCCGCGTCAACGAGATAGAAACGGCGATGCAGGGCGTGCAGCCGGGGGAGTTCTCGAACAAGATATGGGCGCTGGATAACAGGAAGTTCTACAGGGCGAAGGGGGCACAACCGTGAAATACAAACTCGACACAGCCGAGACAATTCGCTATAACAACGAGCCATATCACCTGAGAATTCGATCCAACGACGAGAAAAACCCGGTCGTCCTGTTTTTGCACGGCGGCCCGGGGAGCCCCGACAGGCCTTGGGTCATGAAATACCAGTCTTCCCTTGCGGACGTATGCGCGATCGTCGCTTGGGATCAGAGGGGGGCCGGTTTGGCTTACAGCAAAAAACTTGCAAGAATTGAAGCCCAGACAATGACGAAAGAGCAATACATCAACGACACCCACAACGTGATGCAATACTTGAAAGAGCGCTTCAAGCAAGACAGAATTATCATCGCCGGGCATTCCTTCGGTTCGTGGTTAGGCGTTTGGGTCGCGCAGCGGTTCCCCGAAGATATTGCCGCATTCGTCGGTACAGGCCAGTGTGTCGATATCGTCAGGCATGAAGCAATATCGTTTGATTTTGCAATGAAAGAAGCGGTCAGGCGAGGCGACAAACGGGTGATTAAGAAACTCTATTCTGTCGGCCCGCCTGTGAACGGCTTCTATAAAGACGGCAAGGTAGGCGTTCAGCGTAAAATTCTCGAAAAGTATGGCGGCATACACTACGGGAAATACGCAGGCTGGATGATGCCGAGCATATTCAAGGAATATTCCCCGGTCACATGGCTCAATTTCATGAAGGGGAACAGGCATTGCCACAACTCGCCCATGGGAAAAGAGCGGGTCAACTTTATTGAGGAAGCCAGGGAGCTGGACATTCCTGTGTACTTATTTATGGGACGCCATGACTACAACACGCCGTTTGTGCTGGCAGAGGAATGGTACGATATATTGCGCGCCCCGTATAAGCAGTTCATCTGGTTTGAAAAATCAGGGCATTCCCCGCAATATGAAGAACCGGAAGCCTGGAACAGCGCCTTCGCCCGCTATGTGCTGAAAACTGAACTGGGAGCCATATCATTGACCAACGCAGAAAAAAGTGCATAAAAAGCAAGCCACCCCCTTGACAACCTTGCCATTATTGGCTATAATGGGGGTGTCAGGGGGTGCTAGTTCGGCACTGCCGGGAACGATAGGCTCTCCTCAGTTGAACATCATTGATGTTTCACTTCGAAGAACTAACCGCCCACTGTTTATCACGACCGGGGGCGGTTAGTTCTTTTGTTGGATATATGTAGAGAGATCCAGCAGTATATGACTTGTAATGCGTTGGATGAGTATAGCTCACCAAGCATCAGACATATTACCAACAGAATTTCCTTCATACGCCTCACCTCCCTCCGTAGAACCTGCTTCTACTTCCAGGAGGACTAACTGCACCCAGGCAGACCACAGCACCAAGACTATTATAGCGACAATAAATGGAAAAGTCAATCCTTTTTCGACAATAATGCACGCACCTGAAACAGGAGGCACAGCTCATGCAAACCACAAAAAACCATTTCTTCGCCGCCATACTCTGCATGGCGCTGCTTGCGCTGTGCGCCTGCGGGCGTCCCGCCGCCCCGGAGGAAACCACCGCCCCGGCCACAATACAGACTTCAGCGCAAACCACAACGGAAGTTCCCACAACCACCGAAGCGCCAACCGAGCCGGTAATTGAGTACCCGGCCTCGTACAAAGACGCGCCGAAGGCGTATAAGCCTATACTTGACGACCTATATCGATTTGCTTATTTGCTTGTCAATGGTATTCGGGATGGCGATCGGGCATATGGCAGAACTGGAATCGCTGATACGCCGGGTTTCTGGATCAATGACGGAGAGTTTCGCCACAACTACATTGGCTATGCCATCAAAGACATCAACAAAGACGGTATCCCTGAATTGCTGATCCTTACAGCGGAAATGCGGATGCTCTCACTGTTTACGCTCAAGGGAAATGAACCCGTTCACCTGGATTCTTATTGGATACGCAGCGCTGGCAGGCTTGCGGCAGATGGCACAATCTATGTGAAAGGTTCACCTGGCTCGTGGGCTTCATATAAGCTGGAGCCAGGCGCAGTCGAGTTGACGACATTGACGGAATATGGATACGAAACGCATTGGGAAAATGAAAAAATCGTCATCAGAATTCTTAGCGACGACGAAGAGCGAATTATTACGCCTGAGAAATTTGATGAGATGCAAGAAAAATACAGCAACCCGCCCAACCCCATGCAGCTGACCTTCATTCCCATAGAACAGTGAAAAGAGAGCCCATGCAAAACACACGCATCTGGTTCTCCAAGCGCGGCCGCGCGAAATATATCTCCCACCTGGATTTAATGCGGGCCATGAGCCGCACGGTGCGCCGGGCGGGCTTGCCCATCTGGTACACCGAGGGCTTCAACCCGCACCCCTATCTGTCTTTTGCATTGCCATTGCCTCTGGGCCAGGAGGGCCTGCGCGAAGCGATGGACATTCGCCTGCTCGAAGACATGCCCCTCGACGAAATCGCGCGGCGCTTCGATGGCGTATTACCCGAGGGCATTGAAATCCTGGGCGCGTCCCAGCCCTGGTGCGGCCCGGGGGAGATCGCCGCCGCGGAATACGAGATCACCATCCCCTGCGAAGACGCGGAGGGCTTTTGCGCGCGTGCAGAACGATTGCTGGCCGATAAAGCCCTCACGGCGACAAAGATGGGCAAGCAGGGGCACCGCAAAATCGAAAAAGAGATCGCCTTGGCCCCATTGATTTTAAGTTATGGCTTACGTGCGGGCGAGGGGGAAGCGCGTCTCGCCTGCACCCTGGCCGCCGGGAGCGAACACAACCTGAACCCCGCGCTGCTGTGCGAGGCATTGGGGGCGCAGACGCCGCAAATCACCCGGGTAAGGCTGTTGCGGGGGGATGGAAGCGATTGGGAATAAATTTAATGCTGAGTTCATAATGCTGAATTCTGAATTGTCGCTCCGCGAAAGCTGTTTTTGCGGAGCGGCGTTTCATATCAAGGATGTGCGGAGCACAATAATTCAGCATTAAGCATTAAGAATTAGGCATTAAGCATTATCCAGCCTCGCGCAAACAACGGTGAGGTCGTCCTCCCGCTCGCTCGTCTCCCGCCGCCGCACGGCCAGGGCGGCGATGTGCTCCGCCAGGGCCTGCATCGTGCCCTGCCAGGGCTCTATTTCGTCGCACAGCCAGTCCTCCTGGCCGCAGAGCACGCCGTCGGATACCAGCACGAGAATATCTCCATGCTCCAGCACGGCGCGGTGCTGAGCAGGATGGATCTCCCGCAGGATTCCCGCGGGCAGGGCGCCCAGCTCCACGCGCTCGGCCCGGCCCCGGCGGCGCAGGTAGCTGGCCGCGCCCCCGGCCTTGCAGAACTCCGCCTCGCCGGTGTAGAGGTTCACGCCGGCGGCGTCGATGGTGGCGAGGGTCTCCTCGCAGCTTTTGAGCAGCAGGGCCTGGTTGGCCACGCCCACCGCCCCGGCAAAGCTGATCCCGCTGCGGGTGAGCACGCTGAATATCTCTGTTGCCAGTGCTGAGTCCACGGCCGCGCGGCCGCCCGTGCCCATGCCGTCGCTGATGACCAGCACCTCGCGGCCCCGCCCGTCGCCGAAGCAGTCGAAGTAGTCCCCGCAGTATTCCGAGCGGCTGGAGCTCATCTGCACCGCGCCGGTTTGCAGGCTGTACAGCGGCTGCTGCGCGAAGGTCAGCAGGGCCCCGTCCTCGATGGGCGAGGCCTCTGGCGGGGCGAAGCGTATGCCCGTGGCCCGGCTGATCGCCCTGGTGAGGGATTCCAGGCTGCTGCGGTCGTCCTCGGGCTTCACGGCGGCGGTGAGCACGGCGGCGTTGTCCGTTGTCGAATCCCGCACGCAGCTCACGGCGTGACATGAAAAGCCGTGGTCGGAGAGGACGCGGCGGGCTGCCCCGGCGGCCTGCTCCTCCACGTCCCGGCGGCGGGCGAGCTGCGCGCCCACCTCGTCCATCAGCCCCGAAATCGCCCCGAACTGCGCCGCCGCCGCCCTGCGCAGCCCGCTTTCGGCCTGCCCGCATGTTTGCTGGGCGGCATAGACGTCGTAGGCGCGCAGCATGGCCTCGCGCAGCGCCTCCGGCGCGCGGCAGGGCAGGCCCAGGCCGCAGTCGCGCCTTGTCTGCGCCAGACGCTCAAGAGAAAACTCCCCATCCTTGCGCAATATTTTTGTGCTTCTAGTGAAAAAATCCGCCGTGCCGTAGGCGTGGTCCATATGGCAGTAGCCGTCCTCGGGGCAGCGGGCGCACACGGTATCGCGCGCGCGCGCGCAGACGCTCTGCTCGGGCAGGCCGGACTGCAGGTGCTCCAGCCCCTGCGAGACCTCGGTGACGTATTCCCCCACCTTGCGCAGGGCGCTTGCCGTTCGGCTCAATTGCATGGCGGCCTCGCCCTCCGGGCCGCGCGGGGCGGTTCCCGCCGGGGAGGCCAGCGCGGCCCGCAGGCGGTTCCACCAGCGCAGGGGCACGCACGCGAACACCAGCATGGCGCAAATGCTCTCCAGGGCGAACACCACGGCGGCGGCGGGGTCTCTATCGGTGTGGCCGTGGATGGCCACATAGAACACGCAGGCCAGCGCAAAGCCCCCCGCCATGGGAACGGTCTGCAGGGCGGCCGCGCCGCGCTGCGTCTTCGCCGCGGCCCGGTCCGGGCTCCCGCCGGAGGAGCCTGTTTCGCCGGCGAAGCTCGCTTCGTTGTATACATGGCTGAACACCCCGGCCAGCAGCCCCCCCAGGGCGTACACGGCCCCCAGGGCGGGCTCGGCCCCCGCCAGGGTGAGCGCCGCCCCCGCGCAGGCCCCGGCGATGGCCCCCCCGGCCTCCCGCCAGCACCAGGCCGCCGCCAGCACGAACAGCACGGCGATTCCCTGCGCCGGGCGGAACGCCCCCCAGGCGAAGCCGCCAAGGCAGGTGAGGGCCATGCCGCAGCACAGCAGCAGCGCCGCGCGCTCCCGGTGGCCGAGACGCAATTGCCCGCCTGTGCCTATACCACCTTGCAATAGGAGGATAAAGTACGCGCAGCAGCCCGCAAGCACTGCCCCGCACAGGGCGAACATCCAGGCCATGGCGTCCTCCGGCGGCGCGGCGAGCAGCGCGGCCATGGCGGAGGCCGCCGAGCAGCCGAAGGCGCACAGCGGCGCGGCCACGTCCTGCCGCGCGCCGAACCTGCGGAAGGCCAGGTTGAACAGCCCGGCGGCGGCGGCCATCGCCATGGCGGAGACGCTGGCCGGGTGGGGGATGAACGCGATGCAGCCGAAGGCCGCGCCCAGCACCCCCATGCCGAGGTACCGCGCCCCCGCCGCCGCCCCAAAGGCGACGGCAAAGGGCGCCGCCGGCGCGAACACGCCGCCCGCGAAGTCTGCCCGGGCCAACAGGCAGCCCAGCGCCGCCGCGCCCAGCTGTTTGGCGCAGAAGGCCGCCGCCCGCAGCAGCTTGTCCCGCGTGAAATAATCCTGGAGCCGCCCGAGGCCCTGCGGCGCGCCCGCTTTTTCTGATTCTATGTCCACGTTCGCCCATCCCTTCAAGCAAGGCTGTAGGGGCGGCACTTTTGCGAACCTTAGTTGCGCAAAAGTAGTTGCCGCCCGCGCATCACGGCATTCTTGCCGCCCGCGATGCCGCCTACAGGATAGCATGTCCATGCCGAGAATCATGTCAAACTATGAACTTGCTTTCGTGTTTTAAACGACAATACGCGCAAAAAAACAACACCGCGGGAGCGTTTCCCGCGGTGTTGCGTGTTTTTTCGGGGGATTACAGCGCGCCGATCTGCCGCAGCATGCCAAAGGCGTCCAAAAAGACCCAGTGCTCGACGATTTTTCCGTCCAGGAAGCGCGAA
>WRDW01000024.1 GCA_009779995.1 Oscillospiraceae bacterium
AGCAATGCGGAAATCACATGCTTCATGTGCAGCTCTCCTTAATTCTCAGCGAAATATGCTGGTGATTAACCCGATGATGTCAATCGGCAGCCGGAAGAAGGGCATGAGCACAACCGGCAGGATCAAAATCCAGCCCATGGGCCCCATCGTAAACATCGCCATCGCAACGAACGGCGCGCCAATGATGAGCCAAATATCGCTGCCGATGTCCTTCAGCCATTCGCCTGTGGTCTTGTCCTCGTTGGCCCAGTTGGACTGTATCACTGCGAAGATTTCTTCCAGCCAGCCGCGCAGGGTTAAGTCCTCAAGAATGACTGTGAAGGTGCCTAGATCCTCGCCGTCGTAGTTGGTGAATTGCAGCTCATAAGTTCCCGCTGTTGCGCCGCCGTATGCGATGCCATCAATGTTGGTGTAGTATCGGTAGCCAAACCCATGCACAGAAGGCGCTTCGCCGTTTACAGTAAAGGTCCACCCCACGCACCCACCTCCCTGAAAAGGCTGAAATGGTGCTTCGTTGCCGCTCACAGGCGTCCATTTCTTCACCGCCTGTACGAGCACAGGCGGCTCAGCGGACGACAGGGTGATTGTTTTATTCTGCCCCGTGGCATAGTGAATCGCGAAATAAAGCGATTTTCTAGCCAGCACTTTTACTCTGAGCCCAGACGAGTTCGCCAGTGTCAGGTAGCCGTCGGAAAGTGGATTCAATTCGTCGTCAAACACAGCAAGGGTTACGCTTTCGTTTGCGGCAAACCGCACCCAGCCTGTTTCATTCGGTGTATAAGAATACACGCCTTTCGCGATGACCGTTGTCGTCACACCCAGCGCCAGCGGCACCGCGCCCGACACATCAATCGGGGGCTCCTCCGCGAAGGCCACCGGCATCACCAGCCCGCACAGCAGCAGGCAGGCAAGCAGCGTGGAAATGATACGCTTCATGGGAAGCACCTCCTTCATTTGCAATCGCATTGTAGGGGACGGTCTCCCGGGCCAATAGAGTTTCGCTTGGGGCGTCGGGGACGCCGCCCCCTACAGTCACGCCCTGCTCACATAGCTCCCGTCCCGGGTGTCCACGATAATCGTCTCGCCCTCGTCGATGAACAGGGGCACTTTGATCTGCGCGCCGGTCTCCAGGGTGGCGGGCTTGGTGACGTTGGTGGCCGTGTCGCCCCTAAAGCCGGGGTCGGTCTTGGTGACCTGCAAGGGCACGGTGGTGGGGGGGTCCACGCCGAAGACATTGCCCTTGTAGGACAAAATCTTGCAGACAGTCTCTTCTTTCACGAATTTAAAGCTGTCGGGGAGGTCGCCCTGGTTGACGGGGATCATCTCGTAGCTTTCGCTGTCCAGGAAGTAGAACAGCCCGCCGTCGCTGTAGGAATAGGCCATCTCCCGGCGCTCGATGTAGGCGGCCGGGAATTTGTCGGAGGGGTTGAAGGTGCGCTCGGTGACGCCGCCCGCGATGACGTCGCGTATCTTCGTGCGCACGAAAGCCGCGCCCTTGCCGGGCTTCACGTGCTGGAACTCGATGATCTGGTAGACCGCGCCGTCCATCTCGAAGGTGACGCCGTTCCTGAAATCGCCCGCTGATACCATATAGAAAACCTTGCCTTTCTTAGTCTAGCCTAACCATTGTACTTGATTCGCCGGGAAAAAGCAAGGGTTTTTCGGGATTTTTTACACTTTGCGCCGCAAAAAATATTCTTTGACAAATCTGCCAAAACGTGCTATACTATCTCCCGTGCCGTTCCCCGGCAGACGGAATCACCGCCCGCTGCTGAGAAACCGGCGAATAAAACGACGAGGTGAAGCAAACAATGACCCAGGAAGACAAGAACGCCATCATCGCCGCCTACGCGACGCACGAGGGCGACACCGGCTCCCCGGAGGTGCAGGTCGCGCTGCTGACCAAGCGCATCAACGACCTCACCGGGCATCTGAAGATCCACAAGAAGGATCACCACTCCCGCCGCGGCCTGCTGAAGATGGTCGGCCACCGGCGCAACCTGCTGGGCTACCTGCAAAAGACGGACATCGAGCGATACCGTTCGCTCATCGCGCGTTTGGGCATCCGCAAGTAATCATCAGGGCATCGGGAGGCAGGGGCCAGTCCTCTGCCTCCTTCGTTACGGATTTGAGGGAGAATCGTTTTAGCGGTAAATCGAGGGTCTGGCTGTAGGGGCGGCATTCTTGCCGCCTGCAACACCGCCAAAACCCCGGGGCGGCAAGCCGCCGGAAAACCCCGGGCGGCAAGAATGCCACCCCTACAGGCGGGCTTTCGATTTATTGCTAAACCCTTCTCCTTTGAATAAATAAAATTTTTCCCAAAGGAGAAAAAAATGTTTTTCAAGGACTACAGGACCTACGAGACCGAGATCGGCGGGCGGCCATTTGTGGTGGAGACCGGCAAAATGGCCCAGCTGGCCGGGGGCTCGTGCTTCGTGCGCTACGGCGAGACCAACGTGCTGTGCACGGCGACAATGAGCGCGAAGCCCCGCGACGGCATCGACTACTTCCCGCTCAGCGTGGACTTCGAGGAGAAGCTCTACGCCGCCGGGAAAATCCCCGGCTCCTTCCAGCGCCGTGAGGGCCGCCCCAGCGAGAAGGCCGTGCTCGCCGGCCGCGTGATCGACCGCCCCATCCGCCCCCTGTTCCCCAAGGACATGCGCAACGACGTGGGCGTGGTGGCGACTGTCATGTCCGCCGACCCCGGCTGCGCGCCGGATATGGCGGCCATGCTGGGTGTGTCAATTGCGTTGAGCATCTCGGAGATCCCCTGGCGCGGGCCCGTGGCGGGCGTCACCGTGGGCCTGGTGGACGGCGAGTACATCATCAACCCCACGGCGGCGCAGCGTCAGAACAGCCGCATGAGCGTGGTGGTGGCCTCCACGTCAGAGCTCGTGGCCATGATCGAGGCCGGGGCCTCCGAAGTGACCAATGATGAGATGTTCAACGGCATCCTGTTCGGCCACAAAGAGAACCAGCGCCTGGTAGAGTTCATCGCGGGCATACAGGCGGACATCGGCAAGGCGAAAATCCCCTTCCCCTCCAACGATCCCCCCGAGGAGATGTACGAGGCCATCAAGGCCTTCGCGATTGAGGACATCAAGGCGGCTCTTGACACGGACGACAAGCGCGTGCGCGATGAGCGCCTGAAGCCCGTGTACGAGAAGGTCCACGCCGCATTTGACGCGCAGTACCCCGAGATGCTCGACAAAATCGAGGACTGCCTCTATAAGACGCAAAAATACGTCGTGCGGCGCTGGCTGCTGGACGAGGGCAAGCGCGTGGACGGCCGCGGCATAGACGACATCCGCCCCCTGTGCGCCGAGGTCGATTTGCTCGGCAGAGCCCACGGCTCGGGCATGTTCACCCGGGGGCAGACCCAGGTGCTCACCTCCACCACGCTGGGCCCCATGAGCATGGACCAGCTGCTGGACGGCATCGACGAGGAGACCAGCAAGCGCTACATGCACCACTACAACTTCCCCAGCTTCAGCGTCGGCGAGACCCGGCCCAGCCGCGGCCCCGGCCGCCGCGAGATCGGCCACGGCGCCCTCGCCGAGCGCGCCCTGCTGCCCATGATCCCCGCCGTGGAGGACTTCCCCTACGCCATCCGCCTGGTGAGCGAGGTCGTCAGCTCCAACGGCAGCACCAGCCAGGGGGCCATCTGCGCGTCTACGCTCAGCCTCATGGCCGCCGGGGTGCCGATCAAAGCGCCGGTGGCGGGCATCTCCTGCGGGCTCATCACCGAGGGCGAGCGCTTCATGACCATGGTGGACATCCAGGGCCTGGAGGACTTCTTCGGCGACATGGACTTCAAAGTGGCGGGCACGCACGCCGGTATAACTGCTATACAAATGGATTTGAAGATCGACGGCCTGACCCCGGAGATTATTCAAGAAGCGCTTGACAAGACAGAGAAAGCCCGCCTGTATATCCTCAATGATATTATGCTGCCCTGCATCGCCGAGCCCAGGAAAGAGCTCAGTAAATGGGCCCCCAAGATGCTCATCACGGTCATCCCCGTGGACAAAATCAGCGAGGTCATCGGCAAGCAGGGGAAGGTCATCCAGAAGATCTGCGCCGAGTGCAACTGCAAGATCGACGTGGAGGAGGACGGCAAAATCTTCATCTGCTCCACGGACATCGAGGACGCAAAGCGCGCCCTGTTCATGGTGGAGACCATCGCCAACGACCCGGAGATCGGCGCGATTTACAAGGGCGTCGTCACCCGCCTGATGGATTTCGGGGCCTTCGTGGAGATCGCCCCGGGCAAGGAGGGCCTGGTGCACATCAGCCGCCTGGACGTCAAGCGCACCGAGCGCGTGACGGACGTCGCGGCTGTCGGCGACGAGGTGATCGTCAAGGTGATCGAGATCGACGACCAGGGCCGCCTGAACCTCTCCCGCCGCGACGCCCTCATCGAAGTGGAGGGCCTCGTGCCCGAGAACACCATCTCCGACAGGCCCCGGCCAAGCGGCCCGCCCCGTGGCGGCGACCGCCGCGACGACCGCAGGCCCGGCGGCGGCGGCAGGCCCGGCGGCCCCCCGAGAAGATAAGGACAACTGTAGGGGCGGCATTCTTGCTGCTCGCAATACAATAAAACGCAGAGCAGGCCGAAAGACCTGCTCTGCGTTTTGCGTGTTAAACTATGAAACATCACCAAACTACAGCTCTGTCTCGCGAATAACTTTGTGATATTTGATGAATTATTATTGACAATTCCCAGAATACGTGCTAAAATAGTGGAAAATATGGAATATCATGGAAGGGTGTCAATCCTATGAGAAAAGCAATTCATGCAAAACGGGAGAAGCTCAAGTGGCTGGCGGCACTGTGCGTGTGCCTGCTGTGCTTCTCCATGTGCCTGGGCCTGCTGGCGCGGCCCACCCTGGCGGACGCGCCGGTTTTTCTGGACGACCTCGAGCGCATCGGTGCCCTGCGCTGGGACGACACCAGCCGCAGCACCAGGAAGGACTCCTTCGGGGATATGCATATGAACAGCATCTCCTTGGGCGGCGCTTTCGCGGAGAAGGCCGGGGTTCTCGGCTGGGCGCGCTACAGGCTGGAAAACGCGCCGGACGGGAAGATCGCCGCGATTTCCGGCAGGATCGCCTGCGCCGAAACCGGCACGGCGGACGCCGCGCTGCGCCTTGTGATCTACGGCGACAACGAGGGCGCAGCGCCCCTCTACACCTCCGAGACCATCCGGCGCGATACGAAGCCCTTTGAATTCCGGGTGGATATCAGTGGCCAGAAGACGATGAAGATGGAACTGGTGCAGATGGACGCGCCCAACCTGCCGGAGGGGCAGGCCTCCTCTGCGTATGCTCTGCTCAGCGAGGTCATGCTGATGCACGAGCCCGCAGTTGGCCTCCCGGCGGCATTGCAAAAGCTTATCCCGCTGGAAAGCTCGTGGGCCATGGCCCCCCTCGCGCACATCGATTCCCTGAACGCCACGCGCTTCGGCGCAAGGCTCGGCGGCACGCTGGACGCTGCGGGCACGATGGGCGTCATGGGTTCGGCGCGCTACCAGCTGGACAAAAAATACAGCCGCTTCACCGGTAGCCTGGTCTGTGCCAAAGACGGCGCGGAGAACGCCGTTATGCAGGTGAAATTCTACGCCGACGGCAGCGCAACCCCGTTTTACACCTCCGCGCAGATTAAGCGCAGCACGCAGCCCATCCCCTTCACTGTGGACGTCAATGGCGTCAATACATTAAAAATAGAGCTCGTGGGAACGACCGACCCCGTGGCTGCGGCACCGCAGTCCGGGTGGGTGCTTCTTTACAGTGATTTGCTTGAGCTCACGGCAACGCAGCCGACCAGCACGACGGTGGCATCTACCTCCCTGCCAGGGCTGACGTATCAGCCCGTGCCGGGCTGGGTGGGCCTTTATTGGCGGTTCACCGCGCCCCAGCCGGGCAGTGATGGTGTTTTCTATTCCTTCACCAGGCAGCCGCAGACCGACCCCCTGCTGCTGCACGTGTACGCCAAGCCTCCCTATCCGGAGGTGAAGGGCATTGGGGATGTCCAAATCCATAGCATGTTTGGTCTGCTTAATAATAGCGTGCAGTTTGTTGCGGCAACGCTGAAAGGCGCTCCATCCCAGGCGGAGCCCATCACGCTGGGGGGCTACTCGTTCAGCCTCCCCTACAACTTGTTGATGGTAATCAGCCAGGACCGCCTCTATACCCTCGCCGAGGCTTTCCAGAGGGGCATCCTGACCAAGGAGGCCATCGCGGCGCTTGTGGGCCATATCAATAACGTGACGCCGCCCGTCGGCATAGCGCTGATCACGCCCACGTCCGAGTGGGCCCTGCAAATCAGAGAGAATATCCTGGAAAGCCTGAAGAGCCTCGAACCCGAGTTTTACGTCAACGCGCTGAAAAACAACGTGTACCTCCTGCTGAAGCGCGACGGCACGGCGGATTTCAACGCCGCCATCTGGGCCGGGCCGGACAACGAGATCGGCACGGCGGACGACAAAGTTCTTACCCTGCGCAGCGGCAGCTATTTCTACGAGGAGAGCGCGGGCGTGTGGAAGTTCGTCGTCTCCCGCTTCGACTATGTGGATCCCCGCTGGGCCGCGCAGGATGCCGTGACCACCACCGCCGCGCCCACCACCACAGCCCCCGCCACCTCGGGCAGCACCGGCAGCGTCAGCCCCACTACCACCACTGCCGTCAACGGCTTCCTCACCACCGGGCAGGGCAGTATCCCCCCCAAGACGGGCGTGCCCATGCACATGGGCCTGCTGCTGTGCGTGGCCGCGCTGTTCATGGCCTGCGTCTACTGCGGCTACCGGCTGTTCAGAAAAGAGCGGGCGTAAGCGCGAAGAGCTTGGCTGTCAGGGCCGGCGCTCACTCCCAGCTATCTCCAGCCATCCGGCGATTCCTTGCCAGATGGTGGGGATTGGCTGTTTTAGGTAAAATTTCGGCTGGTTTTTCGCGTTAAATCGATTGACGCGCCGTGTTTTATGATGTAACATGGGAAAGCGTACCGACGCGCACGAACACGAACCGCACAGGACGACACTCGAAAGGAAGATAGAAAGAGATGACAGGAATAAAGATAAGGGAAAGAGGGAAATGGCTGGCCGCGCTCGCGCTGTGCCTGAGCTGTTTTCTGCTGTGCGCCGCGCTGACGGCGGTGCCCACGCGGGCAGAGGAGGCCCCGAAGACGCACGATGCCGTGGCAGGATATAAGAACGTATACGAGCGGCTGGACGCCGCGGAGAAATCCAAAAGCCCGAAGGAGTTCTTCTACGCCTCCGGAACGGCGCTCGACAAGGTCTACAACGCGGCGCTGAAGGAGGACGCGGGTAAGTTCTCCATCGGCATCGGCGGCTACGAGACCGCGCCCACGCTGCGGTATTTCTCCGTCAAGGCGAACGGCACGCTGAACACCAAGGTGGATCCCCTGCCCGCCACCCCGCCAGCGGCCACAGACCCGAAGCTCATCGCCATCGCCGGGCGCGTGAACCTCTACGAGGTGTGCGACGCGGGCGGCACGCCCCTGGTCCCCAAGCTGTTCATCTATGCCAACAGCGCGGTGGCGCAGGAGGAGGAGCTCCTCCCGGCGCTGAAAGTGGCCGATAAGGGCGGCGACGCCTCGAAGGACAAGTACTATCTGCAACTGGCGGGCGACACCTACATCGCCGTGGCGAAGGACGGCACCCTGGACTGCAACGACGTGATCAAGAAGCTGGGTACGGCCAATGAGGAGGTCCTGTTCCCCCTCCCGCCCCCCGTCTACAAATACAAGGCCGTGGAAGGCTATAAGAACCTATACGAGATGCTCGACAAGGACGGCAAATCGAAGAGCCCCAAGGAGTACATCTACAGCACCAAGGCCCCCGAGGACGGCAAGGAGCCCCCGGCGGGCGCACAGGAGGCCCTGGTGAAGGGCGACGCTTTCTACGTGTGCTTCCTCGAGAACAGCGGTATCTTCCTGGCCGTGAACGCCGACGGCACACTGAACTTCAGCGACGTCATCTGGTGGGGCGCCGACAAGACATTCGGCACGAAGGACGACCTGGCCACCACCATGAAGGAGGAAAACGGCTACTACTACTGGCAGCAGGCGCAGGGCGTGTGGCAGATGATCCTGGGCATCTTCAACCCGCTGTACACCACCACCGCCCCGGCCTCCACCAGCTCCACAGCCGCCCCTGTCTACAAATACAAGGCCGTCACGGGTTACAAGAACCTCTACGAGCTGCTCGGCGCGGATGGGAATTCAAAGAACCCCAGGGAGTTCCTCTACGGCCTGACGGCCCCCACGGACGGCAGCGCCCCGCCCGCCTCCTCCCACCCGGCCTACGCGAAGGGCGATAACTACTATGTCCCCCTCCTCGAGCACGGCGGCATCTTCCTGGCCGTGGAGACGGACGGCAGCCTGAGCTTCGACGACGCCATCTGGTGGGGCCCCGACAAAAAGTTCGGCACGGCCGATGACCTTGATACCAGCGTGAAGCTGGAGGCCGGCCAGTACTTCTGGAAGACGGCGGAGGGCCTGTGGCAGCTGATCACCAACGCCCTTCTCCCCGATCCCACCACCACCGCCAACAGCCTGCTCACCACCCAGGAGACCCTCCCGCCCAAAACGGGCACGCAATCCTTCAACGCCGGCGCGGCGGCCGCCATGGCGCTGCTGCTCATGGGCTGCGTATACTGCGGCTGCCAGGCGTTCCGCCGCAGGGCGAGGGCATTCTAACCCGGAACCCCCACAACTTCACATTCTTCGACGTCCGTATGGACTTCCTCCCCCTTTCCCCCGTTCCTTTCCCCTGGGAACGGGGGTACCCCTTTTAAAAAGCACTATTTGCCTGCCCGTGCCTCGTCCAACGCAGCCAGCGCCTTGGCGTAGATGTCCGCGTATCAGGTATTGTCAGAGGGCTGCATGGAGGCGGCAAGAATGCCGCCCTATAGTCACGCTCTCTTCACCGCCAATTTCCTGCGCCTCCTCTCCTCCACCCACGCCCCGAGCTTCTCCAGCTCCATCGCCGCCGTGGGCACCAGGGAGAGCCCCAGCACCACAAGCCACGGCGCGCGGCCCAGGGGCACGGTGCCGAAAATTTCGCACAGCGGCGGGAAGCTCACCACGGCGGCCTGGAGCCCCAGGCATAGCAGGTTGGCGAGGTTCATGGGGCGGCTGGAAAAGGGCCCGATGCGCAGCAGGGAGCGCCGCGAACGCATGTTGTTGGCGTGCAGCACCTCCACGAAGCTGAGCACCGTGAAGGCCATGGTGCGCCCGAGCAGCAGGTCGTCGCCCGTGCCGAGCACGTGCCGCCCCAGGGTGAAGGCCAGCAGGGTCATCACGCCCATGAGCGTGCCCTCCAGGGCCATATGCAATGCTAGGGTTCTCGTGAAAAAGCTCTGCTCCACGGGCTTGGGTCGCTGGCGCATCACGTTGGGGTCGGTCTTCTCCATCCCCAGGGCGATGGCCGGCGCGCTGTCCGTCACCACGTTGACCCACAGCAGCTGGATGGGCAGCAGGGGCGAGGGCATACGCATAATCGAGGCGAAGAATACAGCCACGATCTCGCCTATATTGGAGCTTATGAGAAAATGCACGGCTTTGCGGATGTTGTCATAGATGCCGCGCCCGGCCTCGATGGCGCGCACGATGGTGGCGAAGTTGTCGTCGGTGAGGATCATATCCGCCGCGCCCTTGGCCACCTCGGTGCCGCTCTTGCCCATGGCGCAGCCGATGTCCGCCGCCTTGAGTGCCGGGGCGTCGTTCACGCCGTCGCCGGTCATGGCGACGACGTGGCCCTGCGCGCGCAGGGCCTTCACGATGCGCATCTTGTGTTCCGGCGTCACCCGGGCGAACACCCGGCAGATTTTTAACCGCTCCGCGAGCTGCTCGTCGTCAATGCCATCCAGCTCCGGCCCGGTCATGGCGCAGTGGGCGCTCTCGGCGATGCCCAGCTCCCTGGCGATGGCCACAGCCGTGGCCACGTGGTCCCCGGTGATCATGATGGGGATGATCCCCGCGTGCTTACACAATTTTACAGCGCTTCGCGCCTCTCTTCGGGGGGGGTCGTTCATGCCGATCAGCCCCAGGAACGCGAGGTGATCCTCGCCTGTCTGGGCGTCCGGGGCCAATTTGTATGCCACGGCGATGACGCGCAGCGCCCTGCCCGCCATCTCCTCGTTCTGCTTCAGAATTTCTTTTTTCGCGCTCTCATCCAGCGGCGCGGCAACGCCATTCACAAGCGACGCTTCGCATCTGGGCAGCAAAATATCCGGCGCGCCCTTGACGACCATGGTCAGCCCCTCGGGGAGCCTGCAAAGCACGCTCATGCGCTTGCGGGAGGAATCGAAGGGGATTTCCCGCACGCGCGGATAGCTTTTCCTGTCCTGCATCACGGGCACGCGCCGCCCGGCGGCCGCCTCCACGATGGCTGCCTCTGTGGGATCGCCCGCGGCGGCCAGGCCGGAGCCGCTGCGCCTGGGGACGATCTCCGCGTTGCAGCAGAGCGCCGCCAGCTGCAGCAGGCGCTTTTCCCCGTCTTTGCCGCCCTGGCAGCGTATGTCCGTCACGGTCATTTTGTTCTGCGTGAGTGTGCCTGTCTTGTCCGAGCAGATCACGCTGGCGCAGCCCAGGGTCTCCACGGCGGGCAGGCGGCGCACGATGGCGTTGGATTTCGCCATGCGCTGCACGCCTATGGAGAGCACAACCGTCACCATGGCGGGCAGCCCCTCCGGGATCGCCGCGACAGCAAGACTGATGGCCAGCATGAAGCTATCCAGCAGGGGCACGTTCTGCAAAAAGCCCAGCAGGAAGATCAGCGCCGAGATCGCCATAGCCCCTATGCCCAGCTGCCTGCCCACTTTCTCGAGCCGCTGCTGCAAAGGGGTCTGGGGGGCCTTCTCGCGGCTGAGCATCCCCGCGATGCGCCCCACCTCCGTGTGCATCCCCGTGGCGGTCACAACCGCACGGCCGTGCCCCGTCAACACAGTTGTTGAACTGAGCAGCATGTTGCGCCTGTCCCCCAGGGGCGTGGCACCGGGCAATATCGCCCCCGCGTCCTTGTGGCAGGGGAGGCTTTCCCCGGTCAGGGCGCTCTCCTGGGTGCTCAACCTGGCCGATTCCAGCAATCGCGCGTCAGCCGGGATCAGATCCCCCGCCCCCAGCAGCAAAATATCCCCCCGCGCCACCTGCTCCGCCGGAATTTTTATTTTTTTCCCGCCGCGCAGCACCTGCGCCGAGGGCGAGGAGAGCTTGCGCAGGGCCTCCAGGGCACGCTCGGCCTTGCCCTCCTGGATCACCCCCACGATGGCGTTGACCACCACGATCCCCGCGATGATGAAGGAATCCAGGTAGTCGCTGCTGCCGTGCACATAGGCCGAGACCGCCGAGACCGCCGCGGCCACCAGCAGCGTGATCACCATGAAATCGTTGAACTGCGCCAAAAAGCGCAGCAGCCACTTCCCCCGCCGGTGGGTGACGATGGAGTTCGGGCCGTCTCGCTGCAGGCGGCGGCGGGCCTCCGCCTCGCTAAGGCCCTGCTTCTCGTCCGTCTCCAAACGGCGCAGCGCCCCGGCGGCGGATAGGGTATGGTAGTCTGTCATAGGCCCTCCAGAAACGTGGTGTGATATTATTCCGCTGTAAAAGACCCTGCAATGCCTTTTCCGCCGAAAGCGGTCAGCCGCTCCGCGGACCCCCCCTCGGTGCTGCGCACCGGCCCCCCAAGCGGGGGCATCTTGACAGATCGGACATATATATGTTCTATTGCAGATACATCCTGCCGCCTCGTCAGGATGCCCCCCTTGGGGGGCCGGTGCGCAGCACCGAGGGGGCATCCGCGGAGCGGCTGACCGCTTGCGGAGGCAGAGGTAAAGCAGCGGGCTCTTTCACATTGGGAAAAAACTCATTCCTCCGCAATCCACTCCCGCAGCGTCGGCGCTTCCGCCTCCGGCGGCAAAAAGCGCAGGCGGCTCGCGCGCAGCCAGCGCCCGGCCTCGTTGGCGGCATAGCTGAAGCGGAAGTCCCCCTCCTCGAAGCCCAGCACGCCAAGCACCTCGCTCTCCCCCGCGCGCAATTGACGCAGCCAGCGCTCGGCCTGGTCGGGCGCGGCGCCGGTGTAGGCCTGCAAAAGGCAGCGCGCGGCCTCGAAGAAGGCGCTTTGCCCCTGCTCCGGCAGGCCGGTGAGGCTCACGCTGTGCACGCGGTGGTTGCGCAGCGCGGCAATTTCCAGCAGCAGGTCGTCCCCCAGGTAGGCCTGGTAGAGCGTCCCGTCGCCCTGTCTGCGCGCGTAAAACTGCCCCGGCTCGATTTGGGCCAGGCGATCGGTCCCGGACGCGAAGCGGGAAAATGCCTCGCAGAGCTCCCGCAGGTTCTGCCACGCCTCCCCGCCGCAGGCGCAAAGCAGCAGGGCAAAGGCCAAACAAATCAAGATCACACGCCGCATGGACACACCCCCGTTCTGTCCATGGATATGCGAAGGCTCAATGCTTAATGCTTAATGAAATAAGCCGCCGGTGATCGCAATCACCGGCGGCTAAAAAATTTTGCATTCTCAATTCTGCATTCTGCATTTTCACGAGCCCCGCCCCGCCAGCAGCGCCAGCGCCCCGCCCAGCTGCTGCTCCGCGCCGGAGATGCGGTAGACGATGCCGCTGGCGGTCTCCTCTGGGGTGGCCTCGTTGGGCTGCACGCCGTTCTCGTTCCATGCCGCGTCGCCGCCGTAGGGCGTCACCGTGCCCACGGTGAGCAGCGCCGCGCCCCCCACCGAGGCCAGCTGGAAGGGCTCCTGCACGGTGCTGATGCCCCGGGTGGGCTCGCCGACAAGAAACACTTTGTCCCTGTTGAAGGCGCGCAGGTCGTAGGCGAACAGCTCCGCCACCCCGGCCGTGAGCCGGTTCATCAGCACCACCACATAGCCGCCCGTGGCGTAGGCCATCATGTTGTTGCCCGCGGAGGAGGGCTTGGGCACCATGGTGCCGTCCTTGTAGCGCAGGGTGGCCAAGGTCCCGGTGCCCCCGTCCACATAGGCGAACAGGTCGATGGCCTCGCAAACGTACTCCAGGTTCCCCTCCGCGCAGCCGCGCACGTCCAGGATGTACGAGACGGCGCCCTTGTTGTACAGGTCCTTGACGGCGGCCTCGATCTGGCCGGCGGTGTTCCTGAAGAAGTGGAACACCCTGATATAGCCCACGGACAGCCCGTCGTCCGTTTCGATCATGCGCTCCGCGATGGACTTCACGGCGTTGCCCAGCATCACGTTCACGGGGGGCCTGCGCTCCCCGCCGCGCTCATAGGTGATGGTGATGGAGATGGAGGCGGCTTCCGCGGTGACGGCGGTCTCCTCGTAGAACACTTCGATGGCCTGCGGGGCCTTGCCCGGCTCCACCTCCGCCTGGATGGAGAGCTCCTTGCCGCCTTTTTCGGCCTTGACGATGTGGTCCCCCGGCTGCAGGCCGCTCACGGCGGCGGTGGAGCCCGCCTTCACCTGGTCGATCACCAGGCCCGCCAGCTCCGGGCTGTATTTCAGCACGATGCCCAGCTCCGGGGCCTGCCCCGCCATACGCCGGTTGAAGGACTGGTACTCCTCCGCGCTGAGATACCGGCTCTCCGGGTCGCCCAGCCCCTCGATGTAGCCGCGCACCATGGCGGCGTTCACCGCGTCCTGCGCCGCCGTCCGGTAGAATTTGTCGTTGACGCTCTTCTGTATCTCATCCAGAGCGTTGAATTTCCTGATCAGCTCCGGCAGGTTCGGGATCAGCTTGTTCTGCTCGCGCAGGGCGAACATCATGGTCAGCGGGATGGAGGCCGCCACCAGCAGCAGTGCCAGGGCCAGCGCCGCCCCGACAGTGATTTTCCGGCTCATGAGAAATCCCCCCTTTGTGTTGGCTCTATTATAGCATATTTTTTCGCGGCCTGCAATGGCTAAATTGTGAATTGTAAAATGCAAATTGATTGCGGGCAAACTCACATAAAACAGGAGCAAACACGAGCATACGCGAGCTCTTCCCCCAAACAAAGCGAAAATCGCAAAAAAGCCTTGACAAGGGGCCCGTCTTGCGCTATACTACTCAGGTACGAATTTTTTCTCGGAGGTAATCGCCATGTCCACCTTTATGCCAAAAGCGGGCGACATCACCCGCAAATGGTATGTGCTCGACGCGGCAGGCCAGCCGCTGGGCAAGGTCGCCGTGCAGGCGGCCACGCTGCTGCGCGGCAAGCACAAGCCTATCTTCGCGCCCCACGCCGATTGCGGGGACTTCGTCATCGTCGTCAACGCGGGGAAAACCGTGCTCACCGGGCGCAAGCTGGAGCAGAAGAAATACATCCGCCACACCGGCTACATCGGCCACCTGAAGGTCGTCGGCTACGACAAGCTCATGGCGGAGCGCCCCTGCTTCGCGGTCGAGAAGGCCGTGAAGGGGATGCTCCCGGCCAACACGCTCGGCCGCAAGGCGATGGGCCGCCTGAAGGTCTTCGAGGGCGGCGAGCACATCCACCAGGCCCAGCAGCCCGAAGCCTGGGCACTTTAAGAAAGGGGAAATGATCACATGTACGATACAGTACCGTTCTTCTATGGCACCGGCCGCCGCAAGAAGTCCGTCGCCCGGGTGCGCGTCTACCACGGCGAGGGCAAGATCACCATCAACGGACGGGAAATCGACGACTACTTCGGCCTGGATACCCTCAAGCTCATCGTGCGCCAGCCCCTGGCGCTCACCGGCACCGCCGAAAAGGTGGACATCGTCTGCCGCGTGGGCGGCGGCGGGGTTTCGGGCCAGGCGGGCGCCATCCGCCACGGCCTTTCCCGCGCGCTGCTGCTCTACGACCCCGCGCTGCGCCCGGCCCTCAAGGCCGCCGGCTTCCTCACGCGCGACCCGCGCATGAAGGAGCGCAAGAAGTACGGCCTGAAGAAGGCAAGGCGCGCGCCGCAGTTCAGCAAGAGGTAAGACTGCTTGCCATTTGAGGTGTGACATGAAAACGAAAAAAGCCTTCGCGTTGATTCTCGCGGCATTGCTGGGCTTGGCTTTCGTCGGCTGCCAGGGCGCAAGCAACACAATGGTGGGCTATAGCGAAACCAACACCTCGCGTTCCTGGCAGGGGCGGTTCAAATCCTACCAGGGCACGCAGACGAAGGCGCTCGGCACGCCGGAGGAGGGCAGCCTGCTCCTGCGCTACGAGCTGGCCGCCGAAACCGGCGAACTGCGCATGGCCCTCGAAACAAATGGGGGCGAAGTCCTCTTCGAGGCGAAAGCGGGCGATGCCGGCGCGTTCGATTTGGCGCTGCAAGGCAGCGTGCGGTACCTGTTGCGCATCGAAGGCAAGGGGGCCGAAAACGGCAGCTTCAAGCTTGCCTGGGAGTTCACGCAATAACACTTGATTTTTACTTTTCCGGAAAGGATTTAATTTGCTATGAAACGCACCTACCAACCCAAAAAGCTGCACCGCAAGAAGGAGCATGGCTTCCGCAAGCGCATGGCGGACCGCAACGGCCGCAAGGTGCTCGCCCGCCGCCGCGCCAAGGGCCGCAAGCAGCTGACGTATTAATGGAGACACTCAAGCGCAACGGGGATTTTCGCCGGGCCTACGGCAGGGGGAAATCCCTCGCCGCGCCCGGATTGGTCACCTACGCCCTGCGCAACCGCCAGGGGAAGTGCCGTTACGGCGTCACCGCCAGCAAAAAGACGGGCAACGCCGTGGAGCGCGTGCGCTGCCGCCGCGTCATCCGCGAGGCCCTGCGCACCCTGGACGAGCCCATCCGCGGCGCCTGGGACCTGGTATTCGTCGCGCGGGGCAAAACCAAGCACCTGAAGAGCACGCAGATACAGGAGATCATGCGGGAGCACCTGAAAAAACTCGGTGTGATAGGGTGATCGTAGGGGGACGGCTCCGGACGTCCCGGTTCCGTTAGCAGGGCCCGTAGGGGACGGCCTCCGGACGTCCCGGGCGAAAAGAGCAAACCCTTCCGATCCGTCAGGATGCCCCCCCGTGGGGGGCCGGTGCGGAGCACCGAGGGGGGTTCCGCGGAGCGGCTGACCGCTATGCATTGCGCACAAGGGCCTAACACTATGAAAAACATCTTAATCAAAACAATCCATTTCTACCAGCGCCGCATATCGCCCTACACCCGGCCCCGCTGCCGTTTCTACCCCACCTGCTCCAACTACGCCCTGGAGGCCATAGAGACCTACGGGGCGCTGCGGGGAGGCTGGATGGCCTTGAAACGCTTCCTGCGCTGCAATATTCTTTTCCCCGGGGGATACGATCCTGTTAAGAAATAGGGGGACAGGCTATGAATTTCATCTACGACGCCCTGGGCCTGGTCTTCGGGCCGGTGATGGCCGTCATCTACGCCCTGGTGAACAATTACGGCGTGGCCATCGTGCTGTTCACCATGTTCTGCCGCGTGCTCATGCTGCCCTCGGCGGTGAGCCAGCAGAAGAACATGGCGAAGAACCAGCGCATCCAGTATAAGATGCGCAAGATCAACGAAAAATACAAGGGCGACAGGCAGCGCCTGCAGCAGGAGCAGCAGGAGTTCTACAAGCGCGAGGGCTACAACCCCATGAGCGCGGGCTGCTCGGGGGGCATGATGCTGCAGTTCCCGATTATTTTCGGCCTCATCGCGGCCATTTACAGGCCCCTGCAATACACCGTGCGGGTGCCCGCGGAGGTCATCGCCAAGCTCAGCGAATCCGCGGCGGAGATCCTGGGCGATACCCGGCTCACCGCCGCCAACCTCCAGGTGCAGCTGCGCATCGCGGAGAACATCGATAAGTTCAAGGAGCTGTTCGGCGAGGGCAAGCTGGATATGCTCCAGTTCGAGAGGATACACGATTTCGCGGAGAATTTCCGGTTCCTGGGGCTGCAGCTGGGCCTGACCCCCAAGGAGGCCTACGCCGCCAACGGCCAGTGGGTCTATTATATGATCCCCGTGCTGGTGGGCGTCACCGCCATGGCCACCTCCGTCTACACCACGCTGCGCCAGCGCAAAACCAACCCGGAGCAGCAGCAGAACGCCGCCATGATGATGGTGATGTCCCTGGGGATGCCGCTCATGTCCGTCTGGTTCTCTCTCAGCTTCCCGGTGGGCATAGGCATTTACTGGATCGTCTCCAGCATCGCGGGCCTGCTGCAGATCGTCGTCCTCGGCTGGACCCACCCGCCCCAGAAGATGCTCGCCAAAAGCATGGTGGACGAGACCATAGAGCGCCGCAGCCGCGAAAACAGCCGCAAAAAAATGGCGGAGATGAACTAATTGTCAATTGTCAACTGTCAATTGTCAATTGCATAAAGGAGTATCAATATGATCAAGGAAGCCATAGGGACCGGCGCCACCGCCGAGGCCGCCATTGAGGCCGCCCGGGCCGCCCTCGCGGCGCCGGAGGACGCCGACGTCGTCACCGAGATCCTCGAGATGCCGGGCAAAAAGCTCTTCAAAAGCGGCACGCCCGCCCGCGCCCGGGCCTACTACGAGGAGTCCGAGTTCTCCAAGGCGGAGAGCTACCTCAAGACAGTCCTGCGCCTCATGGGCGTGGAGGCGACCGTCCTCACCGTGGAGGAGGACGACGGCGTGCGCTTCTCGCTCGACTGCGGGGACAACGACGGCTACATCATCGGCCGCCGGGGCGAGACCCTCGATTCCCTGCAGTACCTCACGCGCCTGGTGATCAGCCGGGGCCGCGAGGATTACCGCCGCGTGAGCGTGAACGTGGGCGACTACCGCGAGCAGCGCGAGCAGGTCCTGCGCGACCTCGCTCTCAACTCGGCCGGCAAGGCCAAGAAGTACGGCCGCAACATCTCCCTGCCCCCCATGAGCCCCTACGACAGGCGCATCATCCATACCGCCGTGCAGGAGATGGAGGGCGTCAATTCCTTTTCCGTGGGCGAAGGCGGCGACCGCCGCGTGATCGTGGCCCCGGACGAGCAGTACCGCAAGCCCGAGCGCCGCGGCGGCGGCGGATACAACCGCGACAATCGCGGCGGCGACAATCGACAGGGAGACAGCCAGGGAGACAGCCGCCAGGGCGGCGGGGGCCCGCGGCCCGGCGGGAACCTCCAGCGCAACCAGCGCAACGCCCAGGGCCGCCGCTTCCCCGGCGACAGCGACTACAGGAACAACGGCAACAACGGCGAGTTCCGCCGCGACAACAATTTCCGCCGCGACGACAACCGGGGCGGCAGTGAGTTCCGGCGCGATGACAACTATCGCGGGAACAACGACTTCCGCAGGAGCAACGACAACTACCGCCGGGACGGCGACGCTCCCCGCCGGGACGGCGACGCTCCCCGCCGGGACGGCGACTTCCGGCGGGACGACCGCCGGGATTTCCGCCGCCCGCCCGCGCAGCAGCCCGCCCAGCCCAGCCGCCCCCCCCGCGCCGACGCCGCCGGGGCGGGCCGCTACGGCAAGATAGAGCCCCGCCGCGCCGACCAGGAACAGCCGAAGCAGGAAGAGAATTGATGCGCCTGGAAATGCATATACACACCTCCGAGGTCAGCCCCTGCGCGCGGTGCACCGCGGCGGAGGCTGTCCGTTGGTGTGTCTCCAAGGGCTGCGGCGGCATGGTGGTCACAGACCACTTCAACGAGGACGCATCCAAGGCTAAGCTCAAACAGCTCGCCCCCTGGCCGCAGAGAATTGATCACTTTATGAGCGGCTATAATGCGGCCACAGAGGCCGCGCCGCCGGGCTTTCTCGTCTTGCTCGGCATGGAAATACGCTTCATGGGGCAAAACAACAACGACTACCTGGTCTGCGGCTTCGACGAGCAGTTCCTGTATGACAACGAGGGCATAGACCGCATGGACATCAAGCGCTTCAGCGAGCTCTCCCGCATGAGCGGCCTCCTGCTGGCCCAGGCCCACCCGTTTCGTTGGGGCATGTGCCTGACAAAAACCGAGCTGCTGGACGCCTTCGAGGTCTACAACGGCAACGCGCACCACGCCTCCCACAACGACTTCGCGGCCCTGTGGGCGCGAAAGCACGGCCTGCTGCCCCTCTCCGGCTCGGACTACCACGGCGGCGACACGGACAAGGGCATGACCCCCGGCGGCATCCGCCTGCGCGAGCCCGTGCGGGACGCGCGGGAGCTGGTGCAGGCGATCAAGGAGAGACGATATACAATTTTGTGATCAATATTCCGGCTTCGTCATTTTGACGAAGCCATTTGCGATTATCGATAAACGATACATGAAAAATTTACCAGGTGTTGCGCAAACCCCCTGTTTTTGATCAAAACAGGGGGTTTCTCTACAGTTTCGCATGATTTTTTTGAGCGGGATTTTCGGGCTGGAAACGCCTTCGGCATTTTGACGAAAGGCGGGTGGCATTTTGACGAAATGCGTCCGGCAAGAATGCCATCCCTACAGGTTATCTTCCTTCCCCCCGGCCAAGTCTTTGGCCGTGAGCACCTCCCGGGCCAGGTAGATGGGCCGGCGCTTGCTCTCCACGTAGGTTTTGGCCAGGTACTCCCCGAGGATGCCCAGGCCCAGCAGCTGCAGGCCGCCCAGGAACAGGATCAGCACCGCCAGGGTGGCGTAGCCTGGGACATCGATCCCCCAGGCGAGCTTCTGGACGATTACCACGAGCATGTACACCAGCGCGGCCACGGCGCTGATTACCCCGGCGAAAACCGCCAGGCGCAGCGGCATGGTGGTGAAGGACACGATGCCGTCGAAGGCCAGCTTGAACAGCTTGCGCGTGCCGAATTTCGTCGCGCCGGAGTGCCGGGCGTCGGCCTTGTAGGGCATGTAGTGCGTGCGGAAGCCCACCCAGGAGAAGATCCCCTTGGAGAAGCGATTGTGCTCCCCGAGGGACAAAATGGCCTGTGCCATGGAGCGCCGCATCGTTCTAAAATCGCTGGCCCCCTGCACGAACTCGATCTCAGTGATGCGATTCATGAGCCTGTAAAAGCAATTTTTCATGAAGGTGACGGCCTTGCCCTCGCTGCGCTGCTCCTGAAAGGCCGCCACGCAGTCGAACTCGCCGTTGGCGTCCAGGAAGCGCACCATCTCCAGGGCCAGCGCCGGGTTCTGCTGCAGGTCGGCGTCGATCAACGTGACATACTCCCCCCGTGCGTGTTGGAGCCCGGCGTAGATGGCGCTCTCCTTGCCGAAGTTGCGCGAAAAACGCACCACGGTGACGCTCCGCGGCGATTTCTCCCGCAGGGCCTTCAGCGCCTGGAAGGTGCCGTCAGAGCTGCCGTCGTCCACGAAGACCATCTCGTAGGCGAAGCCGCAGCCCTCAAACGCGGCAAGCACGGCGTCGTGCATGGCCTCCACGTTCGAGGCCTCGTTGAAGCAGGGGAGGACGAGGGAGAGGTGCGGCGAAGCCGCCACGACCGAAGGGAACATGGTTTTACTCCTTTACAGGTGCTCCGCACAACCACCCCGCCGCTGCGGCGGCACCCCCTCCACGGAGGGGAATGGGGGATTAGGCGGGGAGCAGGTGGTTTTATTATGGCAGGGTGATTTCATAGGCAAAAGTGCCCGAACGATTATAGCAATAAAGCGTCTGCGCATCGGCAAATTGAATATCCTCATATCCTGATGAAATCGGCAGTTGCAGCATCAGCTTGCGCTGTACCAAGTCGAATACCACAAGGTCTTTGAGGTCTGTCTCATAGCTGATTGTGCGAGCCGCGAGATAGCGGCCATCGGGAGAGATTGCGGGCCAGCCCAGTTCGCCTACATCCCCCGAAAAGCCTTCCAAAAGGTTCACCGCTTCAAACGGCTTGCCAGCATATACATCGGCGATATCTAAATACAGCACATGGGGCTTGCCGTCGGGCATGGTGGATTCCTCCATGCTCAACCTAAAAAATAGCCTGTCGTTCACTTCGCAAACAAAGCGAAAGATTTCCCCAGTTGGAGGGCGTTCTATCTGAATTTCACGCTTCTCAACAGTATCGTAAATCTTGGAATCGCCAATTCCATAGACAGGGTAGCACCAGGCGAAAATGAAATAGCGCTCATCAATGCGGCCCTGCAGCGCGGGATAAAATTCGCCGTGCTGCAGCAGCGCAATGTCTTCGCCTGTTGTTTCATTTCGCATACGAATTTCATCCCCGGCAATAGAGGCATCCGAATTCGTGGGCGTTTCGTAAACCGTGATCGTATCGGACAAAGCCAACTCTGTGATGTATTTCCATGCTTCAGATAGGCTGTGCTGGTTTTTCCAAGCCTGTACAAGTTCCTTTTGCGCCGCGTTCCTTTCGTCATTCAAATCCAGCAGTTGAAAGTAGACGCCCTCGCCGACGATGGGTGGCTTGACTGTGGTATCTGGGATTGTGGTGGCTCCGGTGGTGGTTTCGCATGGCCATTCCAGCCTATCCCGCCAACGGGCGGCCAGGCCGAAGACCAGCGCCAGGCACAGCAGCAGGCAGATGATGTGTTTCATGGGGTGGGCCTCCTATATCATAAATTAAATCCCGAAAATATTGTGCAGGATTCTTTCCGTGCTGCGGCCGTCGCACGCCGACATGTAGGTATCGCGGAAGGCCCGCACCCTTGCGGGGTCGAACTGGCCGTCGAAGAGGCTGCGGCGCACGGCTGCGGCGACGTCCTCGGCGCTCCAGGCGAGGTCGCCGGGGACGAAGCGCAGGTAGGGGTGGTAGAAGCTGCGCTCTGCGTCGTAGGATTCGAGGTCGTAGGGGTAAAACAGCATGGGCCGCCCGAGGAGGGAATATTCAAAGATGAGCGAGGAATAGTCCGAGATGAGCAGGTCTGCGGCGCACAGGAGGGTTTCGATGGGGAGGTGCGCGGCGTCGAACACGAAGGGGGATTGCGCCGGGGAGGGTTGGGGGATGGGCGTTACGGCGCGGGGATGCGGCTTCAGGAGGAGGGCGCAGTCGGCTGAGAGCTCCCCGGAGAGCAGGGCGTAGTCCAGAACGGCGTCGTGGCGGGCGGCGGCCAGGCTGTCTCCCCGGAAGGTGGGGGCGTAGAGGATAATCCTGCGATTTTCGATTGCGGGGAAGGCCTCAATGACTTTTTCGCGGCTGGCCTGGATGTTTTCAGCGTCAAAGTAAAAATCAGTCCTGGGCACGCCCCAGGGCACGATAATGGCCGGGTCGCAGGCGAAGGCCTCGGCCAGCGGGGGAACGATACCGGGCGCGCTGGCGCACACGTGGGTGTAGCCCCGGTGCATGGGCAACAGGCGCAGCAGGCGTCCGCCCGGCCCGAAGGAGCGGCTTTGGGTGGAGTAGCCGAACTTTTTGAAGGCTCCGCAGCCGTGCCACAGCTGCACCACGGCCGCGCCGGGGCGGGGCTTGCACGCGCCCAGGGGCGAGAAGGAATCGACAAGGAAAGTCGCCCTGGCGCGGGAAAACGCCCAGATGAATTGCAGGGAGCGCCGATGCCGCTCGCGCCGGGGGAGAACGGCGGTGACGCTGAAGAAGCGGCAGTCGTAGCCCTCTTTGGTCAAGCGCTCCATCAGGGGGCGCAGGTTGTCGCTTATGTCCGTATCCAGCTCGCTGGCGAAGAGCACCAGGCGCGGGTCCGGCCTGCGCAGCCGCCCCAGGCGGCAAATCGGCGCCCAAAGCAGCTTGAGGAGGATCCAGCGCAGGATGGACTTCAGGGGCATGAGGGCTCCTTCTTTGTTGTCTGATGTAGAGACGCACGGCTGTGCGTCTCCGCACTGCGATGCTCGTTTCGGAGACGCACAGCCGTGCATCTCTACAAGCTGCATTATACCACAAATCACAAGTGAATGCAATCCTTTATGATTTTTTCACCCACAGAATATTGTTTTCTCATGAAAACATGCTATAATAGGGGCAGAAAAGCACAGGAGGCCGCAGCATGTTTCAAATCCTGTTCGTGGACGACGAGGACGCCATCCGCGAGGGCTTCGCGGAATACGCGGGGTTCCTGGGCCACGCGGTAACCCAGGCGCGCGACGGCATGGAGGCCGTGGCGCTGTGCCGGGCCCGCGACTTCGACGTGATCGTGCTGGACATCATGATGCCGCGCATGGACGGCTTCACCGCCTGCAAAGAGATCCGCAGGGAGAAAGATATACCTGTTCTTATGCTCTCTGCCCGGGGGGAGGAATATGACAAACTCCACGGCTTTGACCTGGGGGTGGACGACTACGTCACCAAGCCCTTCTCGCCGAAGGAGGTGATCGCCCGGCTGGGCGTGATCGTGCGGCGGCACCGGGCGGCGCAGGCCGCGGCGCGGATGCCGCAGCCGGGCGGCAACGAAATATATCAATTCGGCGGACTGGTGGCCGACATGACCGCCCGTATCGTGGAGATTGACGGCGCCCGCGTGGACATGACGCCCAAGGAGTACGACCTGCTGTTCTACCTCATGCGCAACAGGAACATTGCCCTCTCCCGCGAAAAGCTTCTTCGTGAAGTGTGGGGCTACGACTTCTTCGGCGAGGACTCCACTGTGAATACGCATATCAAAGTGCTGCGGCAGCATCTGGGGGCATACGAAAAGCATGTCGTGACGATTCGAGGGGTGGGGTATCGATTTGATGCATGAGAAAAACAGTAGGGGCGGCAATCTTGCCGCCCGCTTCTTCCCCCAAAACACCCGCAGCGCCCAGCCGCGCTCCCTCGTCACCCAGAGCTGGCTTTGGCTCACGGGCTTCAGCGCGTTTATTTTGGCGATATTGTGGGTGCTGCAGTTCGCGCTGTTCACGCCCTTCTACCAGACGCTGCGCCGCCGGGAGATCGTAAAAACCGGGCGGGAGATCGTGGCGGCCTACGAGGGCAGCGGCGATTTCAACCAGATCCTCCGGCAATACGCCTTCAGCCGGAACCTGCGCATCCTGCTCATCGACGCCTCGGGCCACATCTGGGGCAATTTCGACGGCTTCGGCACGATTTTCAGCGTGGGCGGGGGCCGCGTGGAGTTCGGCCGGGCGGAATATGAGCGCATCGTGGGGGATTTCGGCGGCAGCGGCGCGGGGGAGATGTCCTACATCGTCACGGACGACCCCGGCGGCGGGCGGGCGGTGTATATCGCGCGGACGACCCCCAGCCCCAGCGGCGAGCGCTTCCTCTATGTGGGCAGCCCCATCCCGCCCGCCGACGCCACGGTCTCCGTGATGGCGACGCAGTTCATGATCATCACCGCGCTGCTGCTGCTGCTCTCCGCCGCGATGGCCTGGCTGCTCTCCAAGCGCATCTCCCGGCCCATACTGCGCCTGAAGGACGCCGCGAAGGGCCTGGCCCGGGGGGAGTTTACCGCGCGGACAGCCTCCGGGGATTACCGGGAGATCATCGAGCTGACCGAGGAGCTCTCCCGCGCCACACAGGAGCTCACCAAGGCCGAGGGCTACCGCCGCGAACTGCTGGCGAATGTCTCCCACGACCTGAAGACGCCGCTGACCATCATCCGCTTCTACGGGGAGATGCTGCGGGACGTCTCGGGGGACAACCCGGAGAAGCGCGAGGCACACTGCGAAAAGATTATCGAGGAGAGCGACCGGCTCACCGAAATGGTGAACGGGCTGCTGGAGGCCTCGAAGCTCCAGCAGGCGCAGAGTATAGAGCTCGCCCCCCTGCGCCTGGACACCCTGCTGCGCGCGTGCGCGGAGCGCTTCAACCCCCTGCGCGACCGCGAGGGCTTTCAATTTGAGTGCTCTATCGAGGAGAATGTACTCGTGCAGGGCAATCAAGCGCTGCTGGAGCGGGCGATCTATAATTTGATCGCCAACGCCGTGAACTACGCCGGGGAGGACAGGCGCGTGTGGCTGCGGCTGCTCACCCTGGAGCGCGGCGGCGCGAAGGTCGCCCGCGTGGAGGTCGCCGACGCCGGGGCGGGCATCCCCCCCGAGGAGCTGCCGCACATCTGGGAGCGCTACTACAAGTCCTCCCAGCCCCACCGGCGCGGCGTGACAGGCAGCGGCCTGGGCCTCGCTATCGTAAAAACCGCGCTCCAGCTGCACGGGGCCAGCTTCGGCGCGGAAAGCGAGCTTGGGAAGGGGAGCTGCTTCTGGGTGGAGATGGGGGCCCTGTGAGGGTGCTGCGTGGTTTTCGGCCGAGCTGCTATGCCTCTGCCGCCGAAAGCGGTCAGCCGCTCACGCGGAACCCCCTCGGTGCTCCCGTCTCCTTCGGAGACGATCGCACCGGCCCCCCAGAGGGGGGCATCTTGACAGATCGGACATGCATATTTTCAATTGCAGATACACCCGGCCCCACCCCGCAGGGCGCGATGCCGGTGAGGAGAACCGGGAGGAGGTTTTCATTTCATCAAACAGCAACAGCCTCCCTGCCCATCTGCCCGGCCAGCCAGTCGTCAAAGGGCTGCTTTTTCTCTGCTCTCTCGTATGTGTTTTCCATGTTTCCGCGATATAGCTTTGTATCCGGGTGCTCAGGGCCAAACGTAGTCTTCACAATTCGATATGCTTTTATGTATAGCTCCAGCGCCTTTTCATAATCGCCTTGGCTAGCATGCACATTCGCGATGTTGTTATAGGTCATGGCTGTGTCCGGGTGCTCCTTGCCCAGCTCCTTTTCCCAGATTGCCAAAGCCTTAAAGTACCACTCCAGAGCCTTGTCATATTCGCCCTGGGAATAATACACACCCGCAATGTTGTTATAGGTCATTGCCGTGCTCGGGTGCTCCTTGCCCAGCACCTTATCCATGATTGCTAAAGCCTTGGAGTACCACTCCAGCGCCTTATCATATACACCTTGAGAGCGATACACTTCCCCAATGTTGTTATAGGTCTTTGCAGTCTCCGGGTGATTCTTGCCCAACACTTTCTCTCGGATTGCCAAGGCTTTGAAATGCCATATCAGTGCTTTGTCGTATGCGCCTTTCTCGTTAAGAACACTACCTAGCCTGTTATATACTCTTGCCAACTCTACTTGACTTGCATCGGGATTACCATTGTAGATAGCCTGCACCTCATTTAGGTGTTCGATTGCTTTATCATACTGTGCCAGCTTCCAGCACATTCCGCCTGCGCTGTACAACGCTGCGGCTCGGTCAAGATTGTCTTCCTCGCCATATTCCTCGGCAGCAAGCAGATATAGCCGTAGGGCTTCAGCATAATTTGGAGGCAATAGCTCTTCCTGGACTTTGGCGCGGCGGTAATTGAGGTTGTAGCGCTTGGGCTTGATTTTTTCGTCTTTATGAAAAATGGTAATTTGTTTCTTCCTTGTCCTTTCGAACTTAGCCGCAACTGCCTGTTGCGCCTTATTGCTGTATTCCAATGCGGCATCCTTATTTCCCTTTTTACTATAGACATTAGCTATAACACTATAAACCTCAATCGTCTTGGAATGCTTTTTCCCAAATGCTTTTTCACTGATTGCCAGCGCTTTAAAAAACCAGAGTAATGCCTTGTCATATTCCTCTTGGCGCAAGTACACTTTTCCCAAGCTATTATAAGCATTAGACAATTCAAGCTGATTTGCTTTTGGGTTTTTACTAGAGATAGCTTGCGCTTTAATAAAGCAATCTTTTGCTTGCTCATAGTGTGCCAACGTCAGATGGACAAGCCCCGCGCTGTTGAGCGCTGCCGCACAGCTATAGCTGTCTGGCTCATATTCCTTAATAGCCTGTTCGTAATACTTTACTGCTTCCTCAAATTCTCGATGCGCCTCAAACGCTTTGCCTTGCCGGTAACTAAGACTCAATTTCTTAGGCTGAGGCTGCAAATCCTTTTTCTTATGCTTGTTAATCAAAGCAACAAAAATGCCGAACAGCCCGGCCACCACCGCCGCCACGACGGTGCTGCCAAGGACTGTTTGCCAGTTGTTATACCACCAATCCTTGAGCCATTCCATAACACAACCCCCTTTCCTCCATTATACGACACCCCTTTAGCCAAGTCAAGCGGAAACTTCCAAAATTTTCAGGTGTGGGGGGCGCAGGGGATGGCCCTGGGGCGAAAAAACGGCGAATTGGGATACAGCTAAAAAGTGCTTGCATTTTGCAGCGGGGCGTGGTATAATGCTAAACGCGAAGCCGCAAGGCTTCACGTTGCGGGCGTAGTTTAGTGGCAAAACATCAGCTTCCCAAGCTGAGGTTGTGGGTTCGATTCCCATCGCCCGCTCCAAACGCAATCCCTTGAAAATAAGCGTTTTCAAGGGGTTGCGCGCTTAGAAGAGAACTGTTCACCCTTTACTTTACCCTTTACAGCTTTTATTGACCCATAAATCAGGAGGAAATCACCATGGAACAGCAAAAGCCTTTTCGCGTCGGACTGGTACAAAACTTCCCGCATGAAGACCCATCTTTCACCTATTTCGACACCCAAGCAGACGCTATCCGCTTCATGAAGCATATGAAGCAAGAAGGCTTCCAGTCGGAGCAAGCGGGGAATGATCCGGGCAACCCGAACCTCGCGGTACTGGAGCGGTGGGACGCCGACGAACAGGACTGGTTTTTCGTCGTGACATGAAAAAACGCCCCCCGGCCAGCAAAGGCCGAGGGGCGTACTACTTCCACGCTCCCATGGCGATCAAGGCCTGAACTTCCTTGATGGCTTCCATACGGGGCGGGGAATGTTTTTTGGTTATTCGGATTTTCTCGGGCTTGCCCTGGGGTGTGGAGATGATCTCCTTTTCCTCGTACTCATAGCCCGTGGCTAGCCGTTCGAGCGAGTTTTTTATCTTTTCCTAAAAAGCGGCGTAACCTATTGACAAACCCGCCGTCATCGGATATACTATGAGTGTGGCACTGCTGTCGCGGCGCGAAAGTGGTACACAGTCGGCGGGATGCGCACCCGCTTCAAAATCGGGCTGGTCGAAAGACCCTGGTCCACCTACGGCGGGGAAATCCCCCCAAATTCGGGACTGGTCGGATAGACCCGGGTCCCCCCTCGGCGGCGGTGAACGCCGTCGTTTTCGAATGTTGCGGAGAAGGGAGATGCCGTTATGGCCACGTGCAGTATCTACACGAATATCGAATTTAATGACGCGGAATCCTCCGAGCGATTTGTGCTTGCGCTTGAAAAGGCTGAGGAGTTGGCGAAGCTACGGCCCCCTCTGCCGGTTCACCACCAAACGGAGGAAGAGGTGGACGAAGTAATTCAATTCCTGAAAAGGAAATATGCGGCATGAAGTACAGGGTTATCCAACTACAACAACTCATAGACGACCTTGGAGAGGATGTGGCACAAGCCCTCCTCTCCTCGTTTTCTTGTCCTAGAAACAAGGACATCGAAGGGTTCTTGCGCGAAAAAGCAATTCTAGCGAATCGACAACGAATTACCATGACGCATCTTGTGTTCGAGCAAGGCGAAAACGGTTTTTTGTTGGTGGCCTATTTCGCCTTGGCTAACAAGATACTAAGTGGAGTCAAGGGAGGGTTCCCGCGCAAGCTCTGGGATCGCATCAAACGCTTCGCGATACTTGCCGACAACAGATATCAAGTGCCGTCGGTACTGATAGCCCAGCTCGGTAAGAACTACACAAACGGACTGAATGAACGTATCAGCGGGGTTGATCTACTGTCCCTTGCGATGGGCGAAGTCCGAAGTGCGCAAATGATTGTCGGCGGCAAAACAACCTATCTTGAATGCGAGGACGCACCAAAGCTGCGGGCTTTCTACGAAAAGAATGGATTTGTTTACATAGGGCAGCGCCAGACGGAAGGCGATGATAGCAGGTTGTTGTTGCAATACTTGGGCTGGATTGATTAGGGCAATGCGTATGAATGGTGTGTGATATTATGGCAAAGAAGAAGGAGAAAAAGACCAACCGCGCCGCCCAGGGCGAAGGCAGCATCAGGCAGCGCCCTGATGGCCGCTGGGAGGCCCGCTTCACTATTGGCCGTGACCCCGGCACCGGCAAGCAGATTCAAAAGAGCGTGTACGGCGCAACGGAGAAAGATGTCGTCGCCAAGAAGCGGCAGGCCCTCGCGGCGGTTGATGCAGGGACATTCAAAGAACCGTCCCGCGTGACCGTGGGGCAGTGGATGGATGTGTGGATTGCGGACTACCTTGGAGGAGTGAAACCTGGAACGGTTGCGAACTACAAGACGCAAGTGCATCACAACATAAACCCTGCTATTGGTGCGGTTCGGCTGCAAAAATTGATGCCACATCAGATACAATCTTTCTACAACGACTTATTGCGCAATCGCGGGCTGTCCCCAAAGACTATAAAAAATCTGCATGGCGTCCTTCATAAGTCACTGAAGCAAGCTGTCGCACTAGGTTACATACAGCAGAACCCATCAGACAATGTGGTGCTGCCGCGTGTCGAGCGGAAAGAGATGCACGTTTTAGAATCGGGAGAGCTCCCGGCTTTTTTAGCAGCAATCAGTGAGAGCAACTTGGGCAATCTGTTTTACGTGGCTCTGTTCACCGGGATGCGCCGTGGCGAGGTCTGCGGGCTTTCGTGGGACTGCGTTGATTTTGAGAAAGGCTTATTGCTAATCAAGAAGCAGCTAGTTCGTAGCCGGAGGCCTGAAGGGCCCGGCTTTGTGTTGGCAACCACGAAAAACGACAAAACGAGGCTTATCACGCCTGCCCCGTCAGTGATGGAGCGGCTGCGCGCCGAACAAAAAAGGCAGGCCGAAAACAAACAAAAGGCCTCCTCGCTCTGGATAGGGAATCCTGATAACCTCGTTTTCACGAACGCCTTCGGGCGCTATCTGCTGCCGGATTACGTTTATAAGAAATACAAGCGGATTGTCACGGAACTAGGGCTCGGCGAACTTCGGCTTCACGATTTGCGTCATACTTATGCTGTGAACTCCTTGCAAGGCGGAGATGATATAAAAACGGTGCAAGACAACCTTGGACACTACACCGCCGCATTTACGCTGGATGTCTATGGTCATGTGTCCGAACAAATGAAGCGCGACAGTGCCGACCGCATGGAGCGCCTCATCAAACAGGCGCAACAAGCCGCCTCAAGTGACCCTTAGAAATACCCTTTACACGACGGCACACAGCAAACAGAAAAAACACAATGGGGCAGGGCATTGCCAAGGGAACCAATGTAGGCAGAGCTGGCAGGGTAAGCCTTGCCTGCTCTGTTTCCCGCATGGTGATGAAGTCATGCCGCAGCAGTTTGTTCGGCCTGTTGCTGTGCCTTCCATTCGGCGAATTCTTTTTTCCCTTCTTCGCTCTGGAAGAATTCCACAATGGCCGGGTAAACGCATCTTGCAATGGCTTCAAGTTCATGCTCAGGTATGTTGCTTTTTTGCGTCAATGCCCTGTCCTCCTTCAAGGAAATTGTATCATTAAGTGGCGCACTTGTCAAGGAGGTTAGGGTGTGATCTTATTCAACGAAAGTGGCTTTCCAGAACAAAAAACCGAAAAAAACTTAAAATAAGTGCATTCAGGGCCTGAAAACCTTACAAATAGGCGTTTTTCGCCTTGCAGTAAAATTTTCATTTTATCGGATATAGCTTTTTTCACCCCAAAAGCTGAAATTGAACAATTGGAGCTCTGAAAGGGCCATGCATAAGGGCTGCCCACGTGATTTTTGCGTTTTGTCTTTGTCAGCCTATTTTCGAGCCGATAAAATAGAAATTTTATCGGTTTTTCAATTTTTCTAATTTTTTCACACGGAGGCAACCATATAAAAGCTCCGCGCCAACGCAAAAGTCGTTTTGAAAATGTAAACTCGACATAATTCAACGTCCTGTGCGAAAAAAGAGGGGTACCTTTCGGCCCTCTCATGTATTTCTGCTGTGCAATATAGTTACCCCTGCGCTGCCTGAAACTCCCTCACACGCCTATAGAATGTATTTGGCTTCATCGAAAGCAATTCCATTGCCCGTGTCGCTGTGATGGCCTTTGCCGCAGTGGCTGGGGTGCACTTGCTAACGCCGGATTCCCCCGTTTCCGGCGGATATTCTAATTGAAAATTCCCCCACCTCTAATTCAAAAGAGCCAATTGAAATGCTTTGTTTTTAACTGGCTCTTTGCTTTTTCTGTTGGCTGAATGGGGGATTTTTGTTTTAGATTACCTGGGGGAATTTTTGCTTGACAAATGCAGCGACCTGGCTGTGACGCGCAAGGATCTCCTGCGGGGGAACGGCTGGGCAAAGAAAGAGCGCCCGAAGCCGCGAAAAGGCTTGCATGCCAAGGGAAAGAGCATTGAGGAGCGACCCGAAGCGG
>WRDW01000025.1 GCA_009779995.1 Oscillospiraceae bacterium
CTGGAATCCCCCCTGTGGACGAGCAAAATCCTGATCTGGTTCACGAAGCTCACGAATGGGAAGCTGAACAAAGTGGAGCACTTCGAGCTCGCCCTGGAGCTTTACGAGGGGCTGTCGCTGGAGGACTACGGCATCGACGCCGAGATCATCGCCCTGCCGGGGCATAGCGACGGCTCCATCGGCATCGTGACGCCCGAGTGGCTCATCGCCGGGGACGCCCTGACGAACCTATTCCCCCCGGCGGGCAAGGCGGCGCTCTGGAGCGACAAAGAGGCCATGGAGGCCAGCGCGGCCAAGGCCGCCGCCCTTGGCGACCTGACGGTCTACTTCGGGCACGGCAAGCCCACGCCCAATCAGGCCTGGTGAAAAGCAAAACAGCGCGGCGAAGATCACCGCGCTGGGGGAGGGCATCAAGGTTTGGTTCGGGCATGGCGGGCCGGTGGGGAACCGGGCGTGGTGAGGGAGCGGCGCAACCAGGGCCGTTTCCTGCGATACAGGAGAACGACAACCGGCTTTATCTACGCGCAGCCCTCGCATAAATCCCATTCATCATCAGACAGAGTCACATCCTCCGGTGTCAGGTGGGTGTGATTCATTTTGTTCCAGCAGTCCAGGCAAAATTCAGCCATGCATAATCACCTCTGAAAACAGTATATCCCATATTGGTATAAATGTCAAGAATACCAATGTGGGATATTACTATTTATTCGTGAGGTGGAATTATGCGGAACGAAATCCTGAAATATCAGAGAATCCGGGACTTGCGAGAGGACAGGGATTTAACGCAAAGCCAAATCGCGCAATACCTGAATATCAAGCAAAATACATATTCGCGCTATGAAACAAACGACAGGGATGTACCGCTGGATGTCTTGGCCCGGCTCGCTGATTTCTACAGCACAAGCGTTGACTACCTCATGGGACGAACCGACGAGCCAACGCCATATGTACGCAGATAAAAGCCCCCCTCTTTAGAGGGGGGTGGCGCGAAGCGCCGGGGGGTGTTCGTGATGCCTACCGTTTGACAAACACAACCCCCTTGTCATTCGTCAAATCCCCGTCCAGCGTCAGGGGGATGGGGTAGCCCAGGTACTTCGGCGAGGGCTTGAATATGCAAAAGAGAAAATCCTTGCAGCGGGCCAGCAGCTCGCGCAGGGAGTTTTGCGTTTGGGTGGCATAGGCCCGGTAGTCGCAGGAGACCCCGTAGGCCTCCAGGCCCAGCTGCCTGGCGATGTACAGCGCGCGGAACAGATGGTAGCGCTGGGTGACGATGATGATTTTCTTCGCCTGGAAGACGTCCCGGGCGCGGTACATGCTGTCGTAGGTGGAGAAGCCCGCGTGGTCCATGAAGACGGCCGGGGAGGGCACGCCCTGGTCCACGGCGTACTGCTTCATGGCGGTGACCTCGTCGTATTCGACCTGCCCGTGGTCGCCGCTCATGAGGATCACCGGCGCGGCCCCGTCCTTCCAGAGCGCCACGGCGCGGCGGCAGCGGTCCTCCAGCATGTGGCTGGGCGCGCCGGAGGGCATTACCCTGGCCCCCAGCGCGAGGATGCAGTCCACGCCCTCCAGCTGCGCCGCCTGCTCGGGCGTGAGGATGCGGGCGGCTTCACAGCGCGCGATGCAGAGATTCACGCCCGCGAGGGCGAGGCCGCCGCACAGCGCGAGGCACAGCAGCAACGCGGCCAGCCGCACGCGCCTGCGCCGCTTGCGCCGCACATTGCGCGAGGTCATCACGCTGCGTAGCGCCCTGTTCGGGCGTTTTGTTTTCGCCATGGCAGTTCACCCCCTTCGCCAAATACTATTATATACAAAATTAGCAGGGATTACAAGACTTTTTGTGATATTTCTTTCATTGTTGGAAAAAATAGCTGAGATAAGGGGGGTGCGTATGCGCTCTGTCAAGCATGTTCGGGCGAGATTGGCGCGTGGGCTGCGCATATTGCGCAGGCAATACCAAAAATCGTTGAAAGACAAGAGCGCCGCCGCCTACCGCGAATGGCTGCGGGATAACCACTACCTCATCGAGCGCGAGGGCAGGGCTGTGCTGCGGGAACTGCGGCGCGCCAATCCCAAGCCGGGGGATTTCACCCCCGTGCTGGCGATTTGCCGGGCGCTCTGCGCCGGGGATGCCCTGCCGGACGGCGCGGCCCTCGCGGCGGCAATGCTGCGGGCGCGCTGCAAATCGGCGGGGGTGGCGTTGGTTCCCCTTGCCCTGCGGCTGGCCTTGATTGAGAATGCCATTGCCTCCGCAAGGGAAAAAGAAGACCCCACACGGGTCAAGCGCATCAGCACCGCCGTTACGGGCCTGCGCGCCATACCGGATATAGATTTCGCCGCGGTGCTGGAACAGGCCAGCCCCCTGGAGCGCTGCCTGCGCCGAGATCCGGTCTACCCCCGCATGGAGGAGGGCAGCCGGGCGGTCTACCGCCACCTGCTCTCCCTGCGCGCCAAAAAAAGCGGGCGCGGCGAGGAGGAGGAGGCCGGGGCCCTGCTGGAGAGGGCCGCCGGCGCGTTCGCGGATAGCCACGTGGGTACGGCCCTGCTCAAGGGAGCCTATCGGCCTAAATGGGGCGCGGCCCTGCTGCTGTGTGAGACACTGCTGCCCCTCCTGCTGGCCGGAGGCGCCGCCTTTACTCTGCAAAACCGGGCAGCCCTGTGGGCCTGGGTGGCCTTTCCGCTGCTGTGCCTGCCCCTCACGGCGCTGGGCCGCGTGCTGCTGGAGCCCCTCTTCCTGCGGGGGACACAGAGCATCCCACTGCCCCGCATGGAGCTGAACGGCGTCGTCCCGCCGGAGGGCCGAACGCTCATCACGGTTTCATCTCTCCTGCCCTGCGCCGATTTGGGCAAACGCATGGAGGAGCTCTATATGTCCAATGGCGGGGCGAACGTGAGCGTCTGTATGCTGGCCGACTTAAAAGCTGCAAACGCGGTGGAACTGCCCGGCGACGAGGCCGACCTCCACGCAGCGCGCGCGGAAACGGAGAGGCTCTGCGCCAAGTACGGCGGCGGCTTCGTCCTCGCCGTGCGGCACAGAACCTACTCCCCCACCATGGGAAGCTACGCGGGGCGCGAGCGCAAGCGCGGGGCCATCGGCGACCTCGTCAACGCCATCGATACAGGAGAAACAGCGCCGTTCCGGCTGCTCTGCGGCGATCTGGTGCACCTGCGCGATTTCAAATATATCCTGGCCCTGGACGCCGACACCCGGCTGCCCCTGGATACTGTTCAGGAGATGGTCGCCGCCGCGCTGCACCCCTCCAACCGGCCGCAGTTCGATCCCGTCCTGGGGCGGGTTGTCCGGGGCTATGGCATCCTGGCCCCCCACGTGGAGCTCGACCTGGAGAGCGCCCGTGCGACCCCCTTCGCCCACGCCATGGCCGGGGAGGGCGGCAGCAGCCCCTACGAGAACCGGGTCAGCGAGCGCTACCAGGACCTCTTCGGCTGCGGCATCTTCGCGGGCAAGGGCCTCATTGATGTGGAGGCCTTCGCCATGCTGGAGAGGGCGCGGCCCTTCCCCGCCGAACAGGTGCTCAGCCACGACATTCTGGAGGGCGGCTACCTGCGCACGGGCTTCCTGGCGGACGTCCACGTGGCCGACGGCTGCCCCGCCAGGCAGGGCAGCTACTTCACAAGGCAGGAGCGCTGGGTGCGCGGCGACTGGCAGAATATCGCCTTCCTGCGCAAAAAACGCGGCCTGCCCCGCTTGAGCCGCTACCAGCTGCTCGACAACCTGCGGCGCTCCCTGGTCGCCCCGGCGTGCCTGCTGGCGATTCTGGCCTCCCTCCTCGCGCCGAAGGAGATCGCGTGGGTTCTGATGCTGGCCGGCGTTTTGGGTGTATCCGGAGGACAATTGCTTTCAGCATTGCGCTGTTTATTTTCCGGCGGCTTGGCTATGCTCTCAAGGGATTACTATTCCGGCGGCCTCCCCGCGGCCCTGGGCGATCTCACCCGCTTGGTATTGCAGCTGGTCGTCCTCGCCCAGGAGGCCTGGACGAATACCTGCGCCGCCGCGCGCGCGCTCTGGCGGCGCGTGACGCGCAAAAAGCAGCTGGAATGGACGACGGCCGCCCAGGGCGAGAGAGATAAAGCGCCCCGGCGGGCGATACTCGCCCTCTGGCCGAGCCTGCTCGCGGGCGGCCTGCTGCTGGCCTTCGGCGGGGCGGGGCAGCGCCTGGCCGGCATCGCGATCCTGGCAAATTTAATTTTCGCCCCCCTCAGCGGCAGAGAAAAAAAGAGGGACAAGCCTGAGCTCACGCAGGAAGAGCGTTCGCGCGTACACGAGTATTGCGCATTGATGTGGAACTACTTCGAGACCTACTGCACGGCCGACCAGCACTACCTCCCGCCGGACAATGTGCAGGAGGCCCCGGTCTTTCGCGTCGCTTCGCGCAGCTCGCCCACGAATATAGGGCTGTATTTATTGTGCATTCTGGCCGCGCGCGACCTCGATCTTATCGATACGCCCGGCATGATCGAACGCCTCATTAAAACTTTGTCATCCATTGAGCGCCTGGAAAAATGGAACGGCAATCTCCTCAACTGGTACGACACCCGCACCCTGTGCCCCCTGGAGCCCAGGTATGTCTCCACGGTTGACACGGGGAATTTCCTGGTGGCGATTCGCACGCTGCGCATTGGGCTGGAGGAATACGCAACACCTGTAGGGGCGGCATGTATGCCGCCCGAAGGCAAAGACGAAACACCGGGTGGTTATAAAAATGGCCCGGGTGGCAAGAATGCCGCCCCTGCAGATTTGTCTTCGATCATACAGCGCCTGCGCACTCTCGAAGAAACCTGCGACCTGTGTGCCCTCTACAACCCCAGAAGAAAACTTTTTCATATAGGCCTGGATTTGAGCACAGGCAGGGCCTCGGGCTCCTATTACGATTTGCTCATGAGCGAGGCGCGCATGACCAGCTACTACGCCATCGCCGCGCGCATTGTGCCCAAGAAGCACTGGGGCGCGCTGGGGCGCACCCTGGCGCGGCGCGGGCGCTTCACGGGTCCGGTGAGCTGGACGGGCACCATGTTCGAATACTTCATGCCCTACCTCTTCCTGCCCGCGCCGAGAGGCACCCTGGGCTACGAGGCTCTACGTTTTTGTTTAAGCTGCCAGAAGGCCGCGGCGCAGGGAGACACGCCCCTGGGCAGACGGCCCCAACTTCCCTGGGGCCGCAGCGAGAGCGGCTTCTATGCCTTCGACCCCGGCCTGAACTACCAGTACAAAGCCCACGGGGTGCAGAAGCTCGGCCTGCGGCGCGGCCTGGACGGCGAACTGGTCAGTTCGCCCTATTCGAGCTTTTTGGCCATGCAGCTGGCCCCCAAGAGCGCCCTGGAGAACCTGCGCCGCTTCGAGCGCATGGAGCTGCTCGGCGCCTGCGGCTTTTACGAGGCCGCGGACGCCACTCCGGCCCGCGTCAACGGGCAGGACTACGCCGTGGTGCGCAGCTTCATGGCGCATCATGTCGGCATGAGTATGCTCGCCGCCCTGAACACCTTGCAAGACGGCATTTTGCGCCGCCGCTTTCTTTCCGACGGCGGGATGGCCGCCGCGAAGGGCCTGCTGCTCGAGCGCATCCCGGACAGGGCCGCCGTGTTCCGGGACGTCGGCCTGCGGGACACCCCGCGCCCCCGGGAGCGCGTGTCCACCGCCCGGCAGGTATTTACCCGCGCGGACCCGGCTTCCCCCCGCGCCCACCTGCTCAGCAACGGGGAGTGGAGCTGCGTGGTCACCGACTGCGGGGCCGGGGCGTCGTTCTACCGGGGGGTGAGCATCTACAGGCACAGCGCCGACCTGCTGCGCCGCCCCTGCGGCGTGCTGGCCGCGCTGCGCGGGCCCGGCGGGCCGCCGGTCTCCATCACGCCCGCGCCGCACTACAACGCCGCGAAGGCGCGCGTCGAATTCGCCTCCACGGAAGCGTTGCATTGCATTGAGCATGGCGGCGTCACGGCGCTGATGCGCACGAGGGTGCACCCGCGCCTCCCGGCGGAGCACAGGCAGTTTATCCTGAAGAACACCGGCAAGCAGCCCGTCAGGGGCAGCCTGTGGGTCTGCTTCGAGCCCAGCCTCGCCCCTCCGCGCGAGGAGCACCCCGCGTTCTCGCAATTATTTTTGACGGACGCCTACGACGCCGCGCGCGAAATCGCGGTATTCACACGCAGAAAGGGCGAAATGGCCGCGGGCGAGGCCCTCTGCCTCGCGGCAGGCTGGGGCAGGGGGGTAAAAGCGATATGCGAGCGTTCGCGGGAAAAGGCCCTGCGCAGGGGCCTGCCCTTCGGCGGGGCAATCCTGGAGGGCGGCAGCGCCGGCGGCGGCACGGCCTGCGCGGCCTTTGAAATCGCCTACCGGATGCAGCCGGGGGAGAGCAGGGAGTACAGCCTGTACCTCTGCGCGGGCACGACCCCCGGGGAGGCCGTGACTCGCCTGCAGCAGCTGCGCGCCGAGCCGCAGCCCGGCGGGCGCTGGGCCGCCTGCCCCTTCCGGGAGGGGGAGCTGCCCGCCGTCCTGGCGCAGCGCGTGCTGCCCCGCCTGCTGTTCTACGGCCCCATCTCCCCTGCGCAGGCCACCGCCAGGGAGAAAACCGGGTGCGCGCGCCGGGCCCTGTGGCCGCTGGGCCTCTCGGGGGAGGAGCCCTATATCTATTTGCCCGTGGAGGAGGACGTCAGCGCCGCACTGCCCTGGCTGCGCCTGTTCCGGCGGCTGCGCGCGGCGGGCCTGCCCTGCGCGCTGGCCCTGGGCTACCATGAGGGCGGGGACTACGACAGCCCCATTTGCGCCGCCCTGCGGGAGGCCCTGCGCCGGGAGGGCTGCGCCCACCTGGAGAACAACGGCTTGCGCCTGGTGAACCTGCGCCGCGCGGATCACGCCTCCCTGGAGGCCCTGGAGGCCTATGCGGCCCACATTGGCGGCAGGGACGAGGAGCCGGAGTCCCGCATTCCCGGCGAGGGGATGCCGCTGCCCATCCTGGCGGCGGGCTGTAGAGACGCACGGCCGTGCGTCTCTACGCAGGGCGCTCGCGTCGGCCAGGGCACATTCCTGCCCGGAAAATTCGTGATTGACAAGCCTCCATTGTCCATTGCCAATTGTCAACTGTCAACTCTCAACTCTCAACTCTCAACGCATCTCCCCCCAACCCGCCCCTGGAGCCTGCCCCTGTGCAACCCGGCCTTCGGCACCCTGGTGAGCGACAGTGCCCTGGGCTTCACCTGGGCCGTCAACGCCCGGGAGAACAAGCTGTCCCCCTGGCACAGCGACCCCTGCGCGGATAACAGCGGCGAGATGCTCCTGATGAAATTTGGCAATCAGGTGTTCGACCTGCTGGCGGGGGCGCGCTGCGCGTTTTCCCCGGAAATGGCGCGCTGGTCCGGCGAAATCCACGGCATTGACTACACAGTGACCTGCCGGGTGCCGTCGAAGGGCCTGTGCAAGCGCGTGGAAATCACGCTGACGAATACGACAGACCGCACGCTCACCCCCGCGCTGGCGTATTACCTGGAGCCCGTGCTGGGCGTGCGCCGCGAGCCGCTGCTGCCCATCCGGGGGGAGCGCCTGCCCGACGGCGTGCTGCTCCAAAGCCCGGATGCGGCGGTGCGGGGCTACTGCGCCCTGCTCATGCCGGGGGGCGCGGAATTCACCTGCGCCTCGCGCCCCGCGTTCCTCAAGGGCAACTGGAGCGCGGGCGGCGCCTACCCACAGGGGGACCCCTGCGCGGCCGTCGGGCGGCGCTTGCAGCTGCAGCCGGGCGGCGAGAGCCACGCCGAATTTGTCCTCACCTGGGGCGCGTGCAAAACCGCTGCCCTGACGGCGCACCTGGTGGCGGAATACGCCCCCTCAGAGACGCATGGCAGTGCGTCTGCGCCCAACACACAGCCTTCTTGCGGCGAGACGCACAGCCGTGCGTCTCTACAGCAGGGGACAGACGGCTCCCCCAAGGAGGAGCCTATAAAACTCGCCCCCGCGGGGGAGATGCCGCGCAGCGGCAGAGGGGGAGAGCGCGAAATGCTCCGCACCTGGCTGCCCCACCAGGTGCTCGCCGGGCGGCTGTGGGGGCGCGCGGGGCACGCCCAGTGCGGCGGGGCCTGGGGCTTCAGAGACCAGCTGCAGGACGTCCTCGCCCTGATCGATACGCGCCCTGAGATTGTGCGCGGGCATCTCGCGCGCTGCGCGGCGGCGCAGTTCCCCGAGGGGGACGCGCTGCACTGGTGGCACCGCCTGCCCGGCCAGGACGGCGTGCGGGGGACGCGCACGCGCTGCGCGGACGACTACCTCTGGCTGGCATACGTGTGCGCCGAATATGTTCTGGGCACGGGCGACCATGCATTTCTCGAGACAAAAATCCCATTCCGGGAGGGCGAGCCCCTCGCCCCGGAGGAGGCCGAGCGCTACGCCGTATACTACCTGGGCCGCGAGCGGGCCTCCCTCTACGGGCACTGCCTGCGCTGCGCCGACCGCGCCCTGGGGCTCCTGGGCGCGCACGGCCTGCCCCTGATGCGCGGCGGCGACTGGAACGACGGCATGAACCGGGTGGGCGCGGGCGGCGCGGGCGAGAGCGTGTGGCTGGGCATGTTTTTAATCATGGTGCTGGAGCGCACGGCCAAGCTGTGCGAGTTCAAGCAGGATTTTTCCCGGGCAGAGGAATATCGCGCGCGGGCGGGGGCGCTGCGCGGCGCGATAGACGGGCACTGCTGGGCGGGGAATCGCTACCTCAGGGCTTTCTGGGACGACGGCGAACCCCTTGGGGGCCGCGACGGCGAACCCTGCGGCATAGACCTGCTGCCCCAGTGCTTCGCCTCTTTATGTGATATGCCGGACAAAGAGCGCGTGAACAGCGCCCTGGATACCGCCATGGCCGCGCTGGTGGAAGAGGAGCACGGCATCGTGCGCCTATTGAAAGAGCCTTTCACGCACAGCGGGAAGCGCGCTGGCTATATCAACGACTACCCGCCCGGCGCGCGGGAAAACGGCGGGCAGTACACCCACGCGGCCATGTGGCTGTGCCTGGCCCTACTGAAGGAGGGCCGCGGCGAGGAGGCCCACCGCGTGCTGGAACTGCTCAACCCGGCCATCTTTTGCCAGGATGAGCGGCGCATGGAAATCTACCGGGGCGAGCCCTATTTCCTGGCGGGGGACGTCTCCGGCGCGCCCGGCGGCGAGGGCCGGGCGGGGTGGACGATCTACACCGGCGCGGCGGGCTGGATGATGCAGGTGATGCGAAACATGTGAATCTGATTCGTCGCACTTTAAACCGCCGACCTTTGGTCGGCCGCGATGCGCAATAAAGCGCGAAAGATCGCCTTCGCAGCCATTACAAAAAATTCAACTTGACATTTCGTGCGCAAAGTGCTATACTACAGGAGAAATCTCATAAAAGGAGGGTTATCGCATGGACGTTGGCGCTCTCACCGAGCTTCTCAAGCAGCTGTTGGGCGGCATCATGGGCCTGTTCGGGGTTTCCACCGAGACCGGGCGGGAGATATTGAAGTTCGTGGATATGATGGGGTCTATCACCGGGGGAATCCTGGATTTCTTTGGGCGGTTCTTCCGGTGGATAGGGTCGCTCATCACCGGCGGTTAATGGACAAGCCTGTAAACACCGCGCCTTCCTGTACCCGGAAGGCGCGCATTTTGTAGATAGTATACATATGAAGAATTCCCCAAGAACCGAAAAGGGCCTCTCCTGGGCGCCGATAATGCTGCTCATTACGGTCTTCCAGCTGCTCAGCTTCGCGCCGCTGCTGCTCCGGGAGGGCCCGGAATGGCCTTTATTGGTTGCCCTGCTGGGCTACCCCGCCCTGGAGTGGCTGTTTCTTTTATTGCTGCGCCTGGCAGCCAAGACAAAAAATCTGGCCCCGGAGCTGCTGGGCTGTTGGCTCTCGGGCCTGGGGTTGGCCATCTGCGGCAGCATTTCGGCGGAGTACGCATGGAAGCAGGCCGCGGCCATCGCCGGGGGGATGCTCACCTACGCCGTTTTGCTCTGGATGACCGCCGACGTGGACCGCGCCATGAAGCTGCGCCCCGTGGTGGCCGTTGGGGCGGGGGCATTGCTCGCGGTGAACCTCCTGTTTGCCACGGCGGTTGGCGGGCAGCGCAACTGGCTGACCCTGGGCGGCTTCTCCATCCAGCCCTCGGAGCTGGTGAAGCTGGCCTTCGTCTTCGTGGGCGCGGCCACGCTCGACAGGCTCCAGAACACCAGGAGCATCACGCGCTACCTGATCTTTGCCATGGGCTGCGTGGCGGCGCTGTTTTTGATGAACGACTTCGGCACGGCGCTGATCTTCTTCGCCACATTCCTGCTCATCGCCTTCCTGCGCTCCGGGGACATCCGCTCCATCGCCCTGGTGTGCGCCGCGGCCGGAATGGCCGGCTTTCTGGTCATCAACTTCCGCGATTCCGTGGCCAAGCGCTTCCGGGTCTACCGCCACGTCTGGGAACCGGAAAACATCCATGCTGCGGGCTACCAGCAGACCCGCGTGCTGATTTACTCCTCCTCGGGGGGCTTGTTCGGCCTGGGGCTCGGGCAGGGGCGGCTGCGCGGGGTCTTCGCCGCCTCCACGGATTTAATCTTCGGCCTGCTGTGCGAGGAGCTGGGCATGGTGATCGCCTTCCTGGTGCCCTTGTGCTACATCGCCCTGGCGGTCTTCGCCCTGCGCGGGGCGCGGCAGGCCCGCTCGGCGTTCTACGCCATCGCCTCGGTTTCGGCGGCGGGGATGCTGCTCATCCAGGCGGCATTGAACATCTTCGGCGTCACCGACCTGCTGCCCCTCACCGGCGTGACGCTCCCCTTCGTCTCCCGCGGCGGCACGAGTATGCTCTGCGCCTGGGGCCTGCTGGCGTTTATACGGGCGGGGGAGGGGCCGCCGCGCAAATTTTACAAGAAATCTTCTCTTACCCCCTTGCAATTTGACGAAATATAGTGTACAATATGTACAACAGACTGGGGTATTTTCTTTATAGGAGCAACACAATGTTGAACCGGCTATACCAGAGTATGCTGCCGCGCCTGAGCGACACCGCCGGGCGCGTGGTGGGCATGGTGGACGAGGCGGGCGTCATCTTCGCCTGCGGCGAGCCCGAGCGCATTGGCGAGGCCGTTGACGAGGATTTGTCGCCGGTGTTCCTCGGCGGCGGGCCATTGGCCGCGGCGGGCAGCACCTTCTGCCGCCTGGAGGACCAGGCCAACGCCCCCTTCGCCGTGTTCGTGGAGGGCACGGACGCCCACGCGGTGAGCTGCGCGCGGCTGTGCGCCGTCACGCTCAGCTGCATCGACGAATTTGCCGGGGAGCGCTACGACCGCGCCAACTTCGTCAAGAACGTCATCCTGGATAACATCCTGCCCGGGGACATCTACCTGCGCACCCGGGAGCTGCACTTCAACAACGACGTCCCCCGCGCCGTGCTGCTGCTGCGCATGGCCGGCCCCACGGAGATCTCCATCTTTGAGGCCGTGCAGAGCCTATTCCCCGACAGGACGAAGGACTTCGCCATCAACGTGAGCGAGACGGACATCGCCCTGGTGAAGGAGCTGCGCCCCGGCATGGACGGCCGGGACCTGGAAAAGCTCGCCCGCTCCATCGCCGACGCCGTGAGCCCGCAGTACGAGGGCCAGCCCTTCATCGGCATAGGCTCCATCGTCAACAGCCTGGCGGAGCTGGCTGCCTCCTATAAAGAGGCCCAGGTCTCCCTGGAGGTCGGCAAGGTCTTCGACACCGAGAAGAAAATCATCAGCTACGACTACCTGGGCATCGCCCGCCTGATCTACCAGCTGCCCAAGCGCCTGTGCGGCATGTTCCTCCAGGAAGTCTTCAAGCGCGGCACGATCGACAGCCTCGACCAGGAGACCCTGTTCACCATCCAGAAGTTCTTCGAGAACAACCTCAACGTCAGCGAGACCTCGCGCAAGCTCTTCGTGCACAGGAACACCCTGGTCTATCGCCTGGAAAAAATCAAAAAACTCACCGGCCTGGATTTGCGCGAGTTCGACGACGCCATTGTGTTCAAAGTGGCGCTGATGGTGAAGAAGTATTTGGACGCGAAGCCGGTGCGGTATTGATTCTCGCCTCAGTGCAGCGGCGTGGCAATGCCGCGCCGTGGACAAACGACAACGTATGTATTTAAATTCACCCTTTGGGCGGAAGCATTCCGCCCATTGCGCATCTTTGGGAGCCCGTCAAATCCTGGGGCGCTTTTTTACATTAAATCGCAAAATTTGCAGAATCCCGGGATTGTTCGTGAATTTTTTCCGAAAGGATGAGGATATATGATTGACTTTATCGACGTAACGAAGGAGTACCCCAACGGTACGGTGGCCCTGCGGGACGTGAACCTGCACATCGCCCCGCGGGAGTTCGTGTTCGTGGTGGGGGCCTCGGGGGCGGGCAAGAGCACCTTCCTCAAGCTGCTGCTCCACGAGGAGCTGCCCACCGAGGGCACGGTGCGCGTGGGCCGCTTCGACCTGAACCAGCTCACCCGCAGGCAGATCCCCCTCTACCGGCGGCAGCTGGGCGTAGTGTTCCAGGATTTCCGGCTCATCGCCGACATGGACGTCTACGACAACATCGCCTTCGCCATGCGCGTGGTGGGCGCCAAGGAGAAGGCCATCAAAGAGCGGGTGAACTACTTATTGCAGCTCGTTGGCCTGAGTTTAAAAATCCATTGCAGGCCCAGCGAGCTCTCCGGCGGGGAGCAGCAGCGCGTGGCCATCGCCCGGGCCCTGGCCAACATGCCCGACCTCATCATCGCCGACGAGCCCACGGGGAACATAGACCCGCGCATGAGCCAGGAGCTTCTCGAGCTCTTCGTGCGCCTGAACGACGCGGGGACGACCGTGGTGATGGTCACCCACGAGCACAATCTTGTCAGGCAATACAACAAGCGCATCATCATCCTGGAAAGCGGCGCGGTGGCCGCGGACGGCGGCCTGCGGCAGGCCCCGCCCCCCCAGCCCGCGAACAATGCCTGGAGCCCCCCGGGCCTCCCCAGGCCGCCATGGGAGGACGAGATGGCGCTTCCGAGGTTTGAGGCGGTGTGAGCCAATCCCCGGCTCCCTCGTGAGGGACACGGTTCGTGTAGGGGACGGCCTCCCGGATGTCCCCGGGCCATAAAGCAAAAGGTTTTTGCTTGGGGCGTCGGGGACGCCGCCCCCTACAATTGGAATTCAAGTGATAGTTAGGAAGTGATGATCAATGAAAAGCAGCGGCCGCATGTTTCTCACGCGCATGGGCCTGCGCAGCGTCCACAACAACCGCACGATGTCCATCGCCTCGGTGCTGGTGCTGGTGTCCTGCCTGATGCTCATCGGGCTGGTGACGCTGCTGGCGGTGAACTTCGACCTGGTGTTCTCGCAGTTTAGCTCCCGCAACGTGGTGATGGCCTACCTGGTGCCGGGGCTGGAGCGCGAACAGATCGACGGGTTGCAGCGCAGGATCGACGCCCTGCCCACCGTGGGCGGCAGCGAGTTCGTCTCCAGCGAGGAGGCCTTCCGGCGCGTGATGGCGCGCAACGAGAGGGATTTCCCGCTCCTGCAGGACGTGGACCCCGCCTTCATGCCCGACGGCTTCGAGGTCTCGCCCTTGAGCCAGTCGCAGCTGGAGAGCACGGTGGAGCAGATCAGGCAGCTGGACCCCGCCATCACCAGCGTGCGGCACTTCCAGGGGGTGGCGGCGCAGCTCGCCGCGCTCAAGCAGGCCGTGACGGTTTTGGGCGCGGCGGTGATCGGCATCCTGCTGCTGGTCTCAATATTTATCATTTCCAGCACCGTGCAGACCACGATGTACTCCCGCCAGCAGGAGATCAAGGTGATGAAGAGCGTGGGCGCGGCCCCGGCCTTCATCCGCTGGCCCTTCCTGGTGGAGGGCCTGGTGCTGGGCCTGCTGGGCGCCGCGGCGGCGCTGCTGGTGGTGTTCCTGGTCTACTTGGGGCTTGAGAAGGCCTTGGGCCCCCTGTTGGAAACCCTGCTGGGCGGTTTTTCGCTGGCGCCCTTCGGGGAGCAGCTGCACCTGCTGCTGCCCGGGTTCTTCGCGGTGGGCATACTCACGGGCGGCGGGGGCAGCATGGTCTCCATCACCCGGTATTTAAAGGAGAAGGTTTATGAAAAATCAGAATTCGAGAATTAAAATCGCTTCGCTTCTGCTCTGCGCTGTCTTGCTGCTGGTGAGCGTGTTCACCCCCGTCTCCGCCGCGCCGCAGACACAGGAGGAGCTCGAAAAGGAGCTGGCGGCCATTGAGCGGCGCATCAAGGAGCAGGAGAAGACGATCGCCGACCTGAAAAGCCAGAAGGCGGGGCAGGAGAAGCTCCTGCCCGCGCTGGAGCAGAAGATGGCCGACGTGGAGGCCAAGACCGCCCTCATCGACGCAGAAATCGGGCGGCTGGGCGTCAGCATCTCCAGCATCAAGGCGCAGGTGGATGCCCTCAACGCGGACATCGCCGCCTGCGAGGCCGCCATCGCGCAGATCGACCTGGATACGGCCGCGAAAGAGGCCGAAATCAAACAGATGCAGCTGCAGCTGATGCAGCGCCTGCGAGAGCAGTACATGGGCGGCCCGGTGTCCAATTTACAGCTGCTGCTCTCCAGCCCGGACCTCACCGCCCTGATGACCGCCGCGGAGTACATCAGCCGCCAAGAGGATCACGACAGGCAATTGCGCAAACAGCTGGAAGATGAGATGGAGGAGCTCAAGCAGCTGCAGGAGCAGCAGCGGCAGCAGCAGACAGTGCTGGAGGGCAAGCGCGGCGACCTGCAAAGGCAGAGCGCCGAGCTCGTGGCGCAGTCCCTGAAGCAGCGCGAGGCCAAGAAGGACCTGGACGCCCAGCACGACGAAATTTCCGACACGCAAAACGAAATCTTCGATATGATCGAAAAGCTGCAGGGCCAATCGAAGGAGGCGCAGCGCATCATGGAGAAGGAGCTGCGCGCCCAGGAGGAGTTCGAGCGCCAGCTGGACCGGCTGCTGGCCCAGAAGCTGGAATCCGGCGAGATCCCCAAGGACATCGCCAACAACGGGAAGATGCTCTGGCCCTTCCCCTACAAGGGCTGCCGCATCACCAGCTATTACGGAGAGACCAGCGGCCGCGACCACGCCCACCGGGGCATAGACATCACCCACAGCGACAGGTCCAGGGACTACCCCATCATCGCCGCGCTGGACGGCGTGGTGGTGGACTTCGGCTTCCACAGCTCCATGGGCAACTACGTGGTGATCGTGCACGGCTACTACGCCCCCACGGGCAAGTACATCAAGACCACCTACATGCACATGAAGACCGGCTCCTTCACCTCCAATGTGGTGGCCAACGCGAACATCAAGGCCGGCGCAGCGCTGGGCATGATGGGCAGCACGGGCAACAGCTCGGGCCCGCATCTGCACTTCCAGGTGAACGAGTTCGCCGATTCCACCATGAAGACCTCCGCCGCGGTGAACCCGCTGGGCAGGTATGTGACGAACACGTATGCGTGATACGCAGTGGCAGGAGGCGCAGCAGCCATGCGCCTCCTGCCTGTTTTTAAAGCCATCAGTTCAGGATGTTTCTGATTGCCGTTATGAATTCGCGCATATCCGCGAAATAGTTGGGGTAGGCGCTTTTCAGGCTGTCGAACGAGTTGGTGGCGACGAGAACGACGCTGTCGACACTGTTCTCTGTTTTTTCCCACGTCACATATCTGCTATAGGCCTGCTCGTATTGTTTTTTGGTATACCCAATTGCCCTGTACAGCCTTTCGCTCTTGTTAATATAGAGAAGATAGTAATCTTTGTTAAATGCGTCCTTGCTGTCCGCGTATTTGCCAAAAGCATTCAATGCCTCAAATTTTGTCAAAAAGTCGTTGCGCTCATCGAGCAATTTCAACTCGCGTCTGATTTCGTCCATGGTGTTCGGCGTATTGGGAACAGGTGCGCACTTTTCCTGCAACGCAAAACAGGATGACGCCAACGCGAAGAAACGAAGCCAATCCTCTTCCCCAACGCTTGCCTTCAGCGAGGTCTCGCTGAGAAGGCTTGCAGTCTCCACAGCCGTCGCCCAGATATGCTGCAGCCTTGTCCGCAATTGCACTTCAACCTTCAAGCCGTCCCAGGCGGGGTTTTTGCTGGAATACCTGAAAACCAAATGAAAGCTTCTATACCCCGAGTTGCGGGGACTCGCGATATAATCGTCTTCGCCTATGAGCTTGTGCTTTATGCCGGAAGAGCAATAGACGTTGCGCAGCTCATAGACCTTTTCGACGTCGCTTAGTACAACCCTGCAGCCGCCGATGTCCTGCATCGTCGAAAGCTTCATTTTTGAGTAACGTACCAGTTTTTCTTTGATTGACTTCATTTTCTTCAGGCGCTGCGCAAAAACATAGCCAACGTCAATTTTAACAGCCTTTTTTCTTAAGGCTATTTGAAAGGTGTTGAGAGGGGCCTTGTGCAAAGAACGCCATTCGTTCACAAGCGACAGCGCGTGTTCGTATTCATCAGTTGCCGGGTCGCTGGACTTCAATACAGCGCCCGCACGGTCTATTTCCCCATTCGTCATACGGCCTGTCTGCCCGTTTTTCATATCGGCTCCCCTCCTCTCAAGTCTTCTCTCTATTGTCATTATAGCACAGCAGCCATCGCAAAGCAAGCACAATTTGTACCTAGTATGCGCGAAAGTCCTTGCATATCCCCCTGAAACGTGATATAATACCTTCACAAAACTTACCCTTCAAGGAGGCCAACCCTATGCCCCTGGTCATCTCCCACCGCGGCGCGAACCGCCTTGCCCCCGAGAACACCCTCGCCGCCTTCCGCAAGTCTCTGGAATTCGGCGTGGACGGCTTTGAGAACGACGTGCACCTGACGTCCGACGGCCATCTGGTGGTCTGCCACGACGACACCGTGGACAGGACATCGAACGGCAGCGGCTTCATCTGCGAAAAAACCCTGGAGGAGCTGCGAGCCCTGGACTTCGGCGGCTGGTTTTCCCCGGATTTCAAAGGCGAGAAGATTCCCACGTTGGAGGAGTTCTTCGCGCTGTGCAGCCCGCTGAAGGTGATCAACGTGGAGATCAAGCGCGCGCCGGACGGCAGCACCGCCGCCGCCCCCGCCGTGGTGCGCCTGGCCAAAGAGATGGGCGTATTCGATAAGCTCATCGTCTCCAGCTTCGATATGGATATGCTGCAGGCCTGCCTGGCCGAGGACGCCAGCGCCCGCGTGTGCTTCCTCTACGCCCCGAATTCGGGGGACGTGTGCGGCGAGATCGCCGGCGACCCGGCCGGTTTTGCCGCGCGGCACGGCCTCTATGCCTACCACCCCTTCGCGATGTTCGTTTCGGAGGAGTACATAGAAGCGTGCCACGCGGCGGGCCTCGCGGTGAACCCCTGGACGGTCAACCAGGACCGGGGCATGGCGCTGCTGCGGGAATGGGGCGCCGACGGCGTCATCACCGACGAGCCGGAGCTGGCCATGAAAATTATCTATGGGGAATCCTAAAGAAGTCGGCACCGCGCCGCGCGCTGCCGGGGACGTCGGCGAGGCCTACGCCGCCGCCTGCCTGGAGGCCGAGGGCTACCGGGTGATCGACCGGAATTTCAGCACGCGGCAGGGGGAGATCGACCTCATCGCCACCGGCCCGGAGGGCTCCCGTGATATGCGGTACCTGGTATTCGTGGAGGTGAAGGCCCGGAGATCCGGCTCCATGGTGAGCGCCGAGGAGGCCGTGGACAGATATAAGCAGCGCAGGCTGCGCTGCGCCGCGGAATATTACCTCGCGAAGCACCCCACCGAAATGCAGCCCCGCTTCGACGTGCTGTGCGTGGAGCACGGGGCGGACGGTCGCATCCGCCTGAGCAACTGGATCGAGAATGCGTTTTAATTTTGTGCGGGCGGCAAGAATGCCACCCGCCACACATGATTAAGAAAGGAATATCCCCCATCACAGAAAATTTTTTAAATCTCTTTTCCCCCGACCGCGCCGCCCTGGCCGCCGTCGATACGGGGCAGTACGATATAGAAGAATCCCTGGCGGAGTTGGCGGAGCTCGCCCGCACCGCCGGGGTGGAGATTATCGCCAAGGTGGTGCAGAACCGGGACGCGCCCGACAGCGCGCACTACTTCGGCAGGGGCAAGCTGGAGGAGCTCAAAGAGTGCATAGACGCCAACGAGATCACTCTGGTGATCTTCGACGACGAGCTGAGCCCCTCGCAGCTGCGCAATATAGAAAAAATCCTGAACCCCGACGAACACGCCGTGGACATCAAAGTGCAGGCGATGGACAGGACCATGCTGATCCTGGACATCTTCGCCATGCGCGCCCACAGCCGGGAGGGCAAGCTCCAGGTGGAGCTGGCGCAGCTGAAGTATTCCCTGCCGCGCATCACCGGGCAGTGGCGCGGGCTCTCGCGCCAGGGCGGGGCCGCCGCCGGGGCCGGGACCGGCGGGCGCGGGCGCGGCGAGACGAAATTTGAGACGGACAGAAGGCACGCGAAGACCCGCATACGCAAGCTGGAATCTGAATTGCGAGAGCTGGAGAAGCAGCGCGCCCTGCTGCGCGAGCGCCGCAAGAAGAACCGCGCCGAGGCCGTGGCCATCGTGGGCTACACCAACGTGGGGAAATCCACCCTGATGAACGCCCTGACCGACGCGGGCGTGCTGGCGGAGGACAAGCTCTTCGCAACCCTCGACCCCACCGCGCGCGCGTTAATCCTGCCGGACGGCCGCAAGGTGATGCTCATCGACACCGTGGGCCTGCTGCGCCGCCTGCCCCACCACCTGGTGGAGGCCTTTCATTCCACCCTGGAGGAGGCCGCGGGCGCGGATCTTATATTGAATTTGTGCGACGCATCATCGCCGGACCGCGACGAGCAGCTGCGCGTGACTGCTGAATTGCTGGACGAGCTGGGCTGCGAGAGTATCCCCGTGCTGCGCGTGCTCAACAAGTGCGACCTGCTTGAAGCGCAGGCGCTTGACCTGCCAATCATAGGCGAGGCGATCCGGATTTCGGCCCTCAACGGGCAAGGCCTGGAGGATCTTCTTCAGCGCGTGAGCGAGGCCCTGCCTAAAAACCGCGGGGAGGCGCGCCTGCTGCTGCCCTATGCCCTCTCGCAATATGGCGCGACATTCCGTGCCGAGGGCCGCGTGGACATCGAGGACTTCCGCGAGGACGGGATTTACTATGAGGCCGTGCTGCCGGTGTATCTTTTGGAAGAACTGGAGGCGTATCTGCTGTGACTATCCTTTTCCAGGGCGACAGCGTCACCGGCTGCGACCGCCTGCGCATGAACCCAAAAAGCCTGGGCAAGGGCTATCCCCGCTATGTCAAAGAGGCCATGCCAAATCACCCCAACGAACCTGCGGGTTCGCCGGGGGCCACGGGCGTGCGCGTGCTCAACCGGGGCATCTCCGGCAACCGGGCCAAAGACTTGGCCGCCCGCTGGCGGCAAGATTGCCTGGATTTGAATCCCGACATGGTGAGCATCCTGATCGGCATCAACGACGTGTGGCGGCGCTATGACTCCAATGACCCCACTTCGGACGCTGCCTTCGAGGCGAGCTACAGGGAAATCCTGGAGCCCCTGCGTGAAAAACAGATAAAAATTTTGCTCATCCTGCCCTTCCTGCTGGACGTGAGCGCGGGCGTCACGGCCATGCGGGAGGATTTGACCGGCAAGCAGTCTGTAACACGCCGCCTGGCGGAGGAATTCGGCGCGGCCCTGCTCGACGCCGACGCGCTGTTTCTTGATGCCGTGCGGGAAACGGGCAATCCCCCCGCCCATTACGCCGAGGACGGCGTACACCCCACCGAGGCCGGGCACCGTCTGCTGGCGGGGGCTGTGGCGGGTGCGCTGGGGAGGCTTCGGGATAAAAAGGGGATAAATTTTTAGCCACAGCAAAAAATCGCTTGACTTTGCGGGCGTGCCGTGGTATACTATCAAAGCCCCATATCGCGGGGTAGAGCAGTTGGTAGCTCGTCGGGCTCATAACCCGCAGAGTTTCTCTCTCATGAAAGCGCCGCAAGGATGTGAAAAAATCGAAATCGCGGGGTGGAGCAGTTGGTAGCTCGACGGGCTCATAACCCGTAGGCCGTGGGTTCAAGTCCCTCCCCCGCAACCACGGAAGCCTTGATTATCAAGGCTTCCAACTTTTTTTGCCACTTGTTCGGCTGGCCGTTTGTTCGTTTGACACCAATTGACACCAATTTAGGGCTTTGCCTGCACTCCGATTTTGACCTGCCGGAGTGTAGCCAGAAATCAAGGCTGAAGGCACGTCCAAAATCCAATTGACACCATTTTTGACACCAACCAGGTTTTTGACACCAGCCAAGCCGCCCCGATCTTGCCTCGTCAAACTTGGGAACATTTGCTCTGACACCAATTCGGGCGAAAAAATCTGACACCAATATGTGGTGTCAACCTGCCCTTACGGCGCCTCTCCCACATAAAAGGAGCGCATTTTCTCCATGCTGACCCTTTTGTGGTCCGGCAAGGCGTGGCCGTAGCGGTTGAGGGTGGTGGATGCCTGGGCATGTCCAAGGATGGCCGATAATACTTTGATGTCCATCCCGGATTCCAGCGCCCTGGTGGCGAAGGTGTGGCGCAGCGAGTGGAACGTGGCGTCGGCTATCCCGGCGCCGCTCAACGCACGCTTGTAGATGTCCTCGTACACACGGGGATCATGTGCCTTCCCTCTGGCAGTGCAAAAGATGTAATCCTGGTCGTTGTAGTCCGTGCCCATGGCGTCGATCAGCTCCAACTGCTTTTTGCGAAACGCCATCAGTCCTGCCCAAAGCTCGGGAAACAGGGGAATCTCCCGGAGAGAGGTTGTGGTTTTCGGCGTGCGGATTGCGATCTCGGTGCTGCGAGCCGAAGGGTCGGCCACATTGGACCGAAGGGCGACAGTTCCGTTCGCGTCTACTTTCTGCAACCGGCCAAGGGTCCTGCGCACCCGGATGGTTCTCCTTTGCTCGTTGATGTCCTTCCACTGGAAGGCGAGCAATTCACCCAGGCGCACGCCGGTGCTAAGGGCAAAAACGATCCCGAACGCCTGCAGCTCCGGTTGCCGGTGCACGGCGGCCTGTAGGCCTGCCTGCTCCTCCTTGGACAGTACGCGCATTTCCCTGGAGGGTATCTGCGGCAGCTTTACGCCAAACGTGGGGTTGCGACTGAGCCTCCGGTTTACCACAGCCTGATCCAGAGCCGCGTGGAACATATTGAATATGTTCCGCAGATACTTGGGAGAATGCGTTTTCTTCTTCCTGTTGAAGAAGCGCTGAATGCTCTCGGTGGTTAGCTGCACCAGTCTGATACTGCCCAGCTCCGGCGTGAGGTGCAACCGCACATAGCCCTCATAGGACACGTAGGTGGACTGCTTGACGGTCGGCAGCGCGTAAACCTCCAGCCATTCCTTCAGCCACGCGGCGACGGTCAGGCTGTTCGGCTCCACGTACTCGCCGCTGGTGACATCGCTCATAATTTTACGGATTTTGTCCCGCACCTCGGCGTGCGTTTTTCCGTAAACCGTTTTACGTTTGCCGTCCAGCGTATAGCGGCCCATGAAGCGACCATCAGTTCGCTTGGTGATAGAACCTTCACCATTTGCTTTTTTGCTCATATTCTTGAAAAACCTTTCTGTAATAATATGAGCAAAAGGTTCTTGCGGTAGCTTTCACTTGTCAAGGTGCGGTGGGGCAACAACCCCTGATACATTATACCGCAAACTGACACCAAAAACAACAGCGAATTTACTTTTGCTCAAAAAGGCTCCTGCGCTTGCATTTTTTCGTCGAGCCAGGCGACAAAGTGCTTTTTGCTGATAACGATACGCCTGCCGATGCGCATCTTCGGGAAATCCGGCGCGTTGGCCAGGTCGTATGCTTTGTTCCGGGATATCCCCATGATTCCCGCCAGTTCCACAGGCCCGAAGGTAGCGGGGACATCCTCCAGGCACTTATATGCTGTGGGTTGAATGGTTCTGTTCATTGAATCGGATCCTTTCCGTTAATTTATCCCCCCCAACGTCCTTGGCTGCAGGACTACCAGAATCGCCACTTCTGAGTCCCCGGAACGGGTCATGGCGGACACGAGAGCCGCCCGTGTTTATGTACTCATGGCTCCAGCTTGCCAGGCCGGAGGGATAGCCGCTCGCCGTTCAGGGGAAGTATTGAGGGATGATATGAGGCGTTGCCGCCTGTTTGTCAAGGTGCGGGATGTCTTCATAAGGATAATGACAAACATTCTGTGTTTTCTCGCAATTTTCAAAATATTTTTTCCGGCGGTATTTTGAAGCGCCGAGTCATCTCGAAGGCCCGCAGGCGTATGTACTGGTAGCAGTCCTCGTCAAGGCCGCTTTTAGTCATAGCAAGCCGCCGGAACAAGGGATCGTACTCCTGCAAGATCAAGGACATTGCCTCGCTGTCGCCGTCAATGGCGCGAGCCAACAAAGTGGCGAAAATTTCATTGGTCATCTCTCTCCTCCTCCATCATATCCCGGATTTTCCGCAACGTGCGATGCTTCTCGTTGTAGACATAACCGACGGAACAACCCAGCTTTTCGGCAATTTCTGGGGCAGTCAGTTGCTCCACGAACAGCATACTAAGAACACGCCGCCGAAGCAGCGGGAGCTCAGACAACGCCCGCGAAAGGCGCTCTTCCGCAATTTCAAATTCATCCGGGAAATACCTGTCCTCAACCAAGGCGAGCGTATCTTCAGAGAGCTCTTCCAATGGGATTTCCCGGGAGCGATGCAGAAGCGCGCGCAGATATTCCCGGCGCGCATAGACTGCTACGCGGCTTATATAAGTTGTATACATAGCCCGGATTTCGTCATATAACATCTCTCATGCCTCCTGGTCATGCCACCCCGGCCGGTGACATGCCAAGATGGCATGCATTCTAAATTTTCGTTGGTCAGTATTTAATGCATGATCAACGAGCGCATAGGCCTCACCCCCTTTCCGCTTTGCAAAAGAAACAGGGAGATTCACAACCGCCCAAAATCGGGCGATTGCGGAATCTCCCTGACCCCTTGCTGTACCCGCCAGTTAAATCTTCCCTTCGCTCCCCCTTCGCTTTATTCCTATACTGCGATAAAGCTGTTTTTTGTGACCAAAAAAGCCGCAATCCGTCGAAAAGATGGATTGCGGCGTATAATGTTGAATTATCACCCGAAAAACTTCATGCTGTCCAACATGGTATCGATGCTTGCTTCACTGGGTCCTGCGGCTTGCGTCTCGCCAGAAAGCTGGATCATCATCCCCCTTTCCGCCAGCACCTCCCGGATTATGTCCTTCATATCATCCCGACTGAAGCCGCCGACACCCGGAAGGAGATTGCCGCCTGACTCCATTTTTTCGGGATGCTCAGCAAGATACTCGCTCAACGCCATGACAATAAAGCGGCTTTTTTTATAGCCCAACCGCTCCAAAAACTCGCCAATCTGCCGCTGGTACGCCGTTGTATCCGGGAATTGCAGCGTGAAGCGAAAGCCCTTCTCGGTTCTCATGTGCCCTCCAATTCCATGCGCCGCAGCTGCGCTTCAGCCAGCATCTGATACCCTACAGCATTGGCATTCGATTCGAGGACAAATTCAAGCTTCGTGACCATGGGCGATGTCTCTAGGTATTCGCGCAGCAGGATCGAACCGCCGCCGATGAATATTGCCGGCGTGGTACGCAGATCGACTTTCATTTCACGCAGCTTCTCCAGAATGACGTCCGCATGCTGCTGCGCGCCCCGTACGATGGATTCCCGTACTTCCGACGGCAGGATGGTCTCCTGGCCCTGCAACACCATTTCGATGTGGTCCGCCTCGATCGTCATATCGTGCCGCGCCGTGACCCGACCGATCAGCGTGTTCTGTAATGTGATGATGCCGATCTCCAGGCTGAAGTATTTGTCCGGCCGTCCCTCGCTCAGTAGCAGAACATCGGTGGTCATGCCGCCGATGTCCACGACATAGATACGTTTGACCTTCATCAGCTCGGCCATTCTGGGTGCCATGGCGGCGAAGCCCTGCACATAGACGAAGACATTGCGGATCATAATGGTGAGAGGAGCGCCGTTGTAGGCAAAGTTCACCTGGTTCTTCTTCTGGAAGTATTTTTTGAAGCTCTCGCGTAGATCGCCCATGTGCTCCGGGGGTAGGCCCACCGCCAGGTCGATCTCATTGATTGCCCGGAGTTTCTTCGCCTTCGTCAGCTCTTTGGCGACGGCGAAGAGGGTCAGGACAAAGAAACGATTGTCGGCGGCCTTGTTGCGCACATAGGGCACGCGGTCGTTGGAGAGCGTCCAGAAGCTCTCCGCGTACTCAATATACTCACTGGACAGCGGTTTGACGCGATGCTCAACAAGGCCCGAGCAGAATCTGAAATTGAGGGTTTTCATTTCAGAGTTTCCGGTGTCTACTGCGATTATCATGGTGTTGTTCCTCCTAATTTTCGATTTGTTATATTACACCGCCGAGAGGGCGGTTTTGCAACAGAAAAACGTTTTTTTCTTGCGGGGCATCAGACGATGTGATATAATGTGTTGAGACGAAGTTTGCATGAAGCGAGATAAGCATGATGATGACCATTGCCGAAATGCTCCGGGCACAGCGCAGCGGCACTCTGACCTCCCGCGCGCTGGTACAGCAATTCCTTGCGGCTGCGGAGGAGAACAAGCACTTGAACGCCGTGAGCGAAATCAACCCGGAAGCCTTTACCGAAGCCGGCGCCCTGGACGCGAGCAAAGATAAAAGCGCCGCATTGCACGGCATACCTGTTTTGATAAAGGATAACATCGACGTCGCCGGCATGGTCACCGGCGCGGGCTCTCTTGCCCTGACAAAAAATATCGCGCCGACGGACGCGCCCATCGTGCGCCTGCTGCGCACGGCGGGAGCCGTGATCCTGGGCAAAGCGAACATGACCGAATTCGCCAACTACATGGCCGGTGACATGCCCAACGGCTACAGCTCCCGCGGCGGGCAGGTCCTGAACCTGTTCGATTCCGCGGCGGACCCCTCCGGCTCCAGCACGGGCAGCGCCGTTGCCGTCGGCGCGGGGATGTGCGCCGCCGCGGTGGGCACCGAGACCTGCGGCTCCATCATCTCCCCCGCCCAGCACGCCGGAGTCATCGGCATTAAACCGACGGCGGGACTGATCAACGGCAAGGGCATCCTCCCCATCTCCTTCACCCTGGACACAGCGGGCCCTATCGCCCGCTGTGCCGACGACGCACGAATCCTGCTGGGCGTTTTGGCGGGCAGGCAGTACGACGTGCCGGAGCCAGGACTGCGGGGATTGCGTGTTGGAATCTGCCGCATGTTCACAGACGAGATGGAAGACCCGGAATGGCTGGAGCCCAACGAGAATCTGGTCTCCGTCATGCAATCTTGCGGCGCGCAGTGCGTCGAGCTCCCGGAGCACGGCATCCGCGCCGGAGAGTTCTTGGGTCCCATCATGAAGCATGAGTTCAAGTATGGCGTCAACCGCTATTTACGGTCGATGAACAACCCCGTCATTCCGCAGAGCCTGGCCGAGATCATCGCATACAATCAGCGCTACGCCGATGCCGCGCTGCGTTACGGCCAGGGAACTCTAATAGAGGCCGAAAACACGCCGGATACCCTGGCGGAGCAGGACTATTTGACGGCGCTGGAGGCACGGGATTTGGCGATCCGTGATTTTGACGACTTATTTGCCGAACATGAAATTGACCTGTTCTTCATGACCGCCGCGAATTCCGGCCTGGCGGCGGCAACTGGTTTCCCCAGCATGACGCTGCCAATCGGGCGGACATCCGGCGGGCTGTCGATTGGCTCGTATTTCGTGGCTAGGCGGCAGCGGGAGGATGTACTGCTGCGGGCGGCAGCTGCGATTGAATCGGCGCTCGTCACCAAAAGTATATAGTATTGGTTACAAAGCAAAAGCGCCCCTCAAGCGAAGGGCGCTTCATTCTGTTACTTTACTCATACCTTGGCCCGCAGGCAACCCTCCCATACGTAGTCATCCAGACCGTTATAGTCTGGGTTCCATAGGTAGGTTCCGTAGCGGAAGCCAAGCGCACATAACATGCGGGTGAGTTCTGCATAGCCGTTCTGCACATAGTAATTCTTCAAAAAATCCATGTCGAAGGCGGTCATGATATGCTGCACCCCAAGGCGCCTGAGTTCCAGCAGGGTTTTCTCCAGCTGTGTCAGGGTATTCACGCCGGGCACAGCCAGGACGGTTTGGCCGGTGAGGTGATGCACCACGTCTGCCTTCAACGGGCCCTCGATCAGGATGATCTTCTCCCGCGGTGGACCAACAAAGTGCGTCCAGCCCTCGGCACGGCAGCCGTCAGGGTAGTTTACGCTAGAGACCCAGCGGAACTTGCGCTTCTGCGTGTTGTCCCTGCGGACCTGGAGGCCTTGAATACGGCCCCGCACGTCCCGCACAGGAATCAGTATGCCTCGCTGCTCGGGCACAAAGCTCCATTGGCCGTCTTCGCGGTAGAAGCCAGGTACACCGGCGAGGGTGTGTCCTTCGTCCAACAATTGCTTGGAAAGGGCTCTCATACCCACCAGCGGCGTAGTGCGATAGCTGTTCTTGACGATAACTTCCTCAGAAAGGCCCCGGCTCAGTAGGTTTTGCAGATGATCCGAAGCCAGGGAGAGCTTCTGGAGCAGGGCCCGGTAGGTCGCGTCCCTCACGGATATATCAGCACAGGGCGACGTGGCGATCTCGGGTTGCGGCTGCGGCTTGCGAATGACAGGCATCTCCCTGTGAGCAAGCTTGGATTTCAGATCCTCAAATACCTGCTCACGCGGGACCCCGGTGAACAGGGCGTAAAGATCGAATACACCGCCATTTGTTCCGCAGCGGGGGCAGCGGTATACATCCTTTGCCAGGTCGATGTTCAGGTGTTTGTCGCGCCCACGGTCGCAGCAGGGACATGGAACATAGTAGTCCAGGCGGCGTTGCGGCGGGTCAGGCAGGCTCAGTAGGGGCAGTATATCCATCATGGTATAAAGCATGGAGCGGTCCTTTCCGGGGGAGCAAGTCGCCTTACTCCCCCTTTGACGATTTGTTACGCAGCGATTGCGCGGTCGCAGATGAGTTTGGCGCCATCTTTTAGCTGCTGCTCTCCGGTGAACTTCTCGACGACCCAGACCAGGGCTTTCGGATCGATTACCGCCACCTCACCCAGCGTTTTGCCGCTGTACTTCCCGATGGGGCACAGCAGCGTGAGCGCCTTTTCGTAGGTTAGTACTTCCGGCTCGGGTTCGGGCGCGGGCTCGCGCACGATTGCCGGCTTGGGCTTTTCCTCTGCTTGGGCATCGGCGCTGAGTTCATCCGCGGCGGGTTCGTCGAAGCTCTCGCCGCAGGCGTGGAATTGCAATCCGAAACCGGCGTTGCGCAGGGCGATGCCGACGGCGGCGGTCTGTGCCCACTCACGGGGCGAGACGTTCGGCTTGTCCTCGGAACGCCCCCGGGAGGCGCTGGCCTCGGCGAGGAAGTTTTCCGGCGGGTCGTTGTAGTGTACGTACACCCGGGCCGTGGCGACGAAGAAGTCGTTGACCGGCTTCACCGTGATGGCGATGCGTCCCTCGGGGTACTTCAGCCGGAACCAGGCAACCTGTGCCATGACGGGCAGACGCTTGCGGGTTTCATTGGTGGTCAGGTCGGTGTAGTCCACCGCCAGGGTTACGGGATCGAAGCCTTCCACGGCGTTGATGCCGCGGATCAGTTCTTGTGTTGTTGACATTTTCAGTCCTCCTTTTTGATTTCAACGTAGCATTGACGATGCTGTGTCCATGCGATCAGCACGTTGTGCAGTGCTTGGCCGATGTCCGCGGCGTACTGTTCCGCCGTACCGGGCCGGTAGCTCTTGAAGCGCCGCCGGTAGTCCCCGATCACCCGGTTGAGGTTTTCGAGGGCCGCGGCGCGATGCTGTTGTTGCGTGTCGTCAACGGCTTTGCCGTACTGCCGTTCAATTGAGAGATGCTGGACGTAGGCGTCCACCACCTTGTAGTGCTGCCCGAGGGCTTGCGACTCGGTGGTACGAGGGGCCGAGCGGCAGAATATCTGGCAGGACTCAAAGACCTCAATACGGTAGTTGAGTTCCTGGAAGAGCCAAAGCTGCTCCGGGGTCAGCGCCGATTCCTCCGCTTGCCCCTCCAGTGCGGCCTTCTGGGCGCGCAGTTTTTCCAACATGGTCATGATGCGTTCTCCTTGTCTGTTATTCTCGCGGCGAGCATGGTGCCGCGGCGTTCGGTGTCGGTCGTGCGGATCGCCATGGCAAGGGCCTTGCGTTCCCCTACCAGGATGACCCGCTGCTTTGCCCGGGTGATGGCCGTGTAGACCAGTGGCCGTTTCAGCATGATGTAATGGGCGTTTTGCAGATTGACGATCACCGTCCGGTATTCGCTGCCCTGGGACTTATGGACGGTGGAAGCGTAGGCCAATTCCAGCAGCTCCAGATCGGAGCTTTCGTACCCGGCCACGCGGCCATCGCCGAAGTCCACAGTGAGCGAGGACTCATCATCAGACTTGATCACCTGCCGCACATAACCGACATCGCCGTTGCTGATGTCGCCCTTGTTCTTAATCTGCATCACCTTATCGCCCAGGCGGAAGCAGCGCTTGCCGCTGGCGATTTCGGGCTTGCCGGGCGTCGCAGGGTTCACAAGCTCCCGCAGGCGTTCGTTGAGGGCGTTTGCGCCGGTGGCGGTTTTCTGCCGGAAGGGGGTCAGCAGGGCGACGTTGTCCACGCCGCAGCGCTGTATCTCCTGCAGATAGTGCCGTTCCATCAGATGCGCGGAAGCTTCCAAATCTTCGGAAGTTGAAATCTTAAAGTCCTCACCGTATTCCAGCGCGGTATCGCCATGACGGATTAGCGCGGCGTTCGTGGCAATTAAGCTGCCCGTGTTCTGGCGGTAGACCTTGTCCAGCTTGACGACGGGCACACACCCGCAGGTGATGAGCTCGCTGAGGACAGCGCCGGGGCCCACGGAGGGCAACTGGTCGGCGTCACCCACGAGCACCAGCTGGCACCCGTCGGGGACGGACTGCAGCAGATACCGCGCCAGGAACACATCCAGCATGGATACCTCATCCACCAGGACCAGGTCGGCCTGCAGAGGCTTCGGCTCGGTGAACGTGCCGTCGTCGCCCGCGAACAGGCCCAGGGCCTTGTGTATCGTGGATGCGGGCTGCCCGGTGGTCTGCTCCATACGCCGTGCAGCGCGGCCCGTGGGGGCGCAGCACACGATCTTGGCGTTCGGATGCTCGCGGCGATAGATGTTCAGCAGGAAACGCTGCACCAGGGTCTTGCCGGTGCCCGGTCCGCCTGTGATGATGGTCAGAGGTGAACACAGGCAGGTTTGAACCGCCTGCCGCTGCTCGGGCGCCAGACTGAAACCCTGACTTGATTCCTCCTGCCAAATCTCTGTATGAATGTCCAGTTTGGGTTTGGGGACGGAGCCGTTCAGCAGTTCCCGCACGCGCCGGGCAATGCTTTGTTCCGCCTTTGCGGTCGGGGCCCGGAACACGTGATCCCGGTAGACCGAGAGCGCGCCGTCCTGCAACAACTGATCCGCCTCCTCCATGAGCGCCAGGTCCGTAAGGCCGGGCGTGTCAAGAAGCTCGGCGCACAGGTCGCGATGCTGTTGTCTTTCCAGGCACAGATGGCCTTTGGTTTCGGCGTCCTTCAGCACCTGCAGCAGCCCGGCGCGGATACGCTCCTCGGAGAGAGGCGCAAGGCCCATGCTTTTGCCAATGGCGTCCGCCGTAGCAAAGCCGATGCCGGACATCTCACATAGCTGATAGGGATGGTTCTTGACGACCTCCGTTGCCCGGGGGCCGAACTGACGGAAGATCTTCACCGCCCGGTTGGCGCCCACGCCGTGGGGCGCGAGGAGAGAAACCACCTCGCGCGCCCCGCGGGACAGCAGATAGCCGTCAACAATGCGGCTGAGCTTGGCCGGGCTGATGCCGGGGATTTTGAGCAGAGCTTCGGGGTCATTGTCAAGCACATCTAGGGTGCCGTCTCCGAAGCGGTCATAGATACGCTCTGCGGTCTTGCGCCCGATACCCTTGAGCAACCCCGATGCAAGATAGGCAATAAGGCCCTCCTTGCCGGGAGCGATGAGGTTCTCGTAGCTCTCCAACTCAAACTGGGGGCCGTATTTCGGGTCCTTGCTCCAGCGGCCGTGC